>DATHOY010000001.1:0-40518 GCA_035484435.1 Vulcanimicrobiaceae bacterium
TTGCATGTTCGAAAGCATCATCACGGGATAGACCAGCGCAAGGCCCAGCGCGTACTGCCCGACCTGCTCCGGCCGCACCATCTTCGCGAGCAGCATCAGCGTGGCGAACTGGCCAGCCGCGTAAATGGCGTTGCCCACGAAAGTCCAGCTGAAATCCGCGGTCAGCGAGGAACGCTCTCTTTGCTCCAGCGCAAATACGTTTGGGGCTTCAGTACTCAATGCTTGGGCTCGCTTTTCTTTTCCTGAATGCCACGGACTTTTTGCCATTCTTGCTTGGCGCGAATTCCGTCGTATGGGGCAGTTCTACTTTTGTGCGGCCAACGTTTCATGCGCAGCTACTTTTTCAGGAAGCTCTCTGGCCAGCGCCGATGTAAACAGCACCGCGCCATCCCGGTTGAGGTGCATTCCGTCCGGCTGGTAAAACTTCGCCGTAAGCGTTGCTGGATCGATGGGCACGGAAACCTCAACTCCCGCCGCCTGCGCCGCGGCGGTCATCTCGCTGATGGCGTTCCCCGAATCCAAGGTCGGAGGCACAAGCAGAATCAGTCTGGCGCCATTCGCTTCGCACATTTCCCGCAGCCTCTGCAAACGGGGAATCGTTATCTCTGCAAATTCCCTGCCCTCTGGAACGGCGGGCTTCTGATTTACCAGCGAAAAGAGGTCTTCGAGATGCGGCACCATGTGGTTTAGGACCTGCATCCGAATCGCGTTGCGCGTATCCCAGAAGGTACTCGAATGAGCCAGCAAAAGATTGCTGGACGCGGTGCGATCCAGTTTCAAATCGGACGCAACATCGAGCGTGTCTCGCGCGCTAAAAAACATCATCGGCGCATAGTCTTGGCGAACGCCATTCGCCAGAAAATAGTTCACACCGACGCCGAGGACCACCACTTGCGGCCTCGCTCCCCGCAGAAACAGCCCGTGGAGCGCATACAACCAGTCGTAATAGCCCGTCGCCTCCAGAAAAATCGGATAGAGGCGCATTCGGGAGGAAGTCAGCTCCTGCAAACGATTCAACTGCACTCCGTGAAGCAAAAGCGAATTGCCGACCATCAGCACATTTGGCGGCTCACCGGCGTCCGCGGGGTGTATCTTCAACGCTTCGTCGTACTGCCGCGAGATGCGCGCGTACGTTCCCGACTGATGCTTCAGCAAATAGACCGACGCCGTCTCGAACACGAGGATGAGCACCGCGCAGATCGCCGCGAGGGCCTTCGCATACGCAATGGCCTTGGATTTAGAACCGGAAATAAACGAAGGCATTTAGATTGCTCCCCGAAAAAAGCGCAAGCACGACAAACGAGGCAGTCGCCAGCGCCGTGCGAAATGCGTACGAAGTGTTTGCAAACGGATATTCCTGGTTGCTGGCTTCCATTAACAGGTCCACGACGAACAGCGGTATGGCGAAGAGGCTCAGCATCAAGAACGCAGTTCCGTATTCGCTGCGCCAGGCCAAATTCGAAAGGCCCCCAAGGTACTCCGTCGCAGCCGCTAGCGATGTCGCGCGGAAGTAAGCCAGGCTCAGGCAAAAGACGTTAAATGTGAGAATCCGCTGGCCCCAGATCGAAAGCCAATAGCCAAAGCCGCGCGCCTGGAGAGTACCGGCTGTTTCCCTGGCGATCGGAAAGGTCAGCCGCTCGAGGGAAAGCACCACGCCATGAATCGCGCCGAAAATAACGAAAGTCCAGTTTGCGCCGTGCCACAGACCCGCCAGGATCATCGTCATGATCAGGTTCATCGACGTTTTCAACTTTCCGCCTGCGCTGCCTCCCAACGGAATGTAAAGATAATCGCGCAGCCAGGTGCTCAGGCTGATGTGCCAACGCCGCCAGAACTCCTGCAACCGCTGCGATAGATACGGTTGCCGGAAATTGACCATGAAATGGAAGCCCATCAACTGAGCGCTTCCGCGCGCAATGTCGCTGTAGCCGCTGAAGTCTCCGTATACCTGCCACGCAAAGGCGTAAGTCCCCAGTAGAACAACCCACAACGTCGACTTTCCAAACTGGCCGCCGAAGGCTGCATTCGCCAGCACCGCGCAATTGTCCGCGATGACGCATTTTCGAATGAGCCCTGAGAAAATCAGCATGATGCCGTCAAAAACCCGGTCCGCGTCGAACGTTCGCTCCTTCTGCACTTGTGGCAACAAGTGCCCCGGCCGTTGAATCGGTCCGGCGATCAGGTGGGGAAATAAACTTACGAACAGGCCATACTCCACAAACGATTTCGCTGGCTGCAGACGCCCCTTATATACGTCCACGATATAGGCGACTTCCTGGAACGTGTAAAACGAAATCCCCGGGGGAAGCAGGATACGGATTAGCGGCATTGGAATATTGTGGACACCCAGCGTGCCGAGCATCGTCGAGAAAGAGTCCACAAAGAAATTGAAATACTTGAACGTGCCGAGGATGGAAAAGTTCAAAACCAGCGAGAAGATGAACCACTTTCTGCGGTTTGCAGCAGCGCGCTCTGGATCGATCTTCTGGGCGATCAGGAAATCCGCCGTGGTGCTGCAGATCATCAGCGCCAGGAATCGCCAGTCCCACCATCCGTAAAAGAAATAGCTCGCGAGCAGCAGGAAAATATTCTGCTCACGGCGGTTCAGCCGCCAGTAAATCAGCACGACGGGGATTAAGAAAACAAAATATGCCGGGGAATCAAAGAGCATGACGTAGCGTGGGGTTCCCTATTTGCAGAATTCAGTGTTGGACAACTTCGGCCAAGAACTACCCTCTGGCAGCCGCCTGATAATCGGCATAGCCTCCGTAGCCGTACCCGCCGGCGGTTTTCGGATCCCAACTGTTCAGAATGGTGCCCAGCACGCGCGTGCCGTCCTCCGCGAATCGCTGGGAAGCGGAGAGCGCGCTATCCATCGTGGTTTGTCCCGAGCGAATCACCAGCACCACGCCGTCCGAGAGGTGTCCGAGAACGCGTGCATCCGCAAGATGAATCATCGGGGGCGCATCAATCAGAATCATGTCGAACTCCGTTCTCAGTTTCTTCAGTAACGTCGCCATGCGCGGAGAATAGAAAAGATTCGCGGGTGTAACGCCGCAACTCCCGCCGGGCAGCAGATAGAGTCCTGCCACCTCGGTTTCCCGAACCAGATGGAATACGGAAACATTTTCAAGGTCGCCATCGCCGCGCAGCACGTCGCTCAATCCCCAATTGTTGCCGACGCCGAATACGCTGTTGAGTCTGGGTCTCCGCAAATCACCTTCGATCAGCAGCACTTTGCGCCCAATTTCCGCCACCGCGATGCTCAGGTTGCAGGCCACAGTTGTCTTACCCTCTCCCGGGCACGGGCTGGTGATCACGATCACTTGCGGACCCTCGCCATTTTCATTAGGCAACAGAATCGATGTCAGCGTGGTGCGCGCGCATTCCGCAACCATGGAAGGTTTTCGCTTCCACGTGGCCAGCTCCGGGCCATTCGGTTTCCACGCGGGGAGAGCCGGAGCCGGGCGTCGGGGACGTAAGCCGTCGGAAATCTGGCGCGGGATGGCGGACTCATCCAGCGGAATAACGCCCAGCTCTGGTAAATCCAGATAAGCCTGCGCGTCGCCCGGAGCGCTGATCCTGCGATTAACGCGCTCGCGCAACAGCACAAATCCAAAACCGAAGAGCGCTCCGCTGCACAATCCGATGGCTGAGTTCATTGGCAGGCTGGGGCGGTAAGGGAGAAGCGGCGGCCGCGCCCGGTCGACAACTATTGCGTTGCTGTCACGCATGGCCGCGACCAAGCTGGCTTCCTTCACGCGTTGCAGCATCACTTCATACAGGTGGCGGTTCGAATCCACGTCACGCTTCAAAGTGTCGTAGTGGATGGCCTTCTCTGATTGATCGGCCACAATCTTTGCCTGGGTGTCGCGCGCCTTGGAAAGCAGCGTCTCGCGGCGCAACGCAGCGGAGTATTCATTGCCGATGCGGTGGACCACGTTTGACCGTTCCCGTTGGACCGCGGACTTCAACTCATCAATTTGCGCCTGTACCCGCTGAACTTTGGGGTGCGCCGGCGTCAGCGTCGCGCTGAGTTCGGCGTACTGGCGTTGCAAATCGGTCAACCGCTGGCGATACTCGCGCATCGTTGTGTCGTCCAGAACTTCCGGCAAGGTATCCACCGGCTTGCTTTTCGCGCCCTCAAGTTTCGCCTGGTTGGCGATGCGGTCTGCCTGAGCCTTGTCGAGGGCATCCTGCAACTCTTTCAGGCGGCTCTCCGCCAGGTTTTCTTTCTCCGACGTAAACGACAATCCGGAAGTTCGCGCGTACTCCTGCATGGCCGTCTCGGACTGCTCCAACTGCGCTTTCATTTTATCGAGGTGGCTTGTCAGCCATTCCGCCGTGCCCTGCGCGGATTTCCATCGCTCTTCCTGGGTCAATTCGATGAACTGGCTGACCAGGGTGTTCGCGAAATCGGCCGCCCCCTTGGGATCTGGCGATTCGTACGTCACTTCTAGCAAGCGCGAGTTGCCGGAAGTACGCACGGTGAGATTGCGCTCAATCTCACGAATCAATTTCTCGCGTTCCGGAAGACCTGAGGGGTCGGAGAATTGGAACGTGTGGTGGATGCGTGATGTAAGCGCGCGCCATCCGGTTTTCGGCTGCTCGTTCTGGAGCTTCAGTTTGTCTATGACGTGCTCCAGCAAAGTCTCGCTCTGTAGCAGTTTGACCTGGGTTTCCACGTATGACTCCGGGGAAGCGTTGTTGCTACCCGTGTCGTTAGGCCCCTTCGATTCCACAAAGCTGGTGCCTTGAATCTCCAGAGAAGTGCGTACGCGATAGATCGGGGTTTGGATCAGGCTGATCAGGATGGCTGCGACCAGACCCGCGACGATAAAACTCAGCAGGGTCTTGCGATGACGGAACACAGTCTGCCAGTGCTCCCGCAGACTGTCGTAGCTTCCCGGCCCGCCAATATCCTGTCCCAGTGAATCCGCATGCTTGTAGGCCGGCGGACGCTGCTCGTTCCACAGGTCAATTCCCGCTGAACGGCCGTTCTTTCTCTGAATCGGAAATTCCGAAGCTCTCATTTCAGCCCCTTAAACCAAGTCTCAAGGCACACGCCAGACGGCAAGGCCGGTCCCGACTTGAATCGCCGCTTCCATGCTGCGCAGTGCCGCTTTCTTGCCAGTGCTGCCCGGTATAAATAAAATGTCCTCGCCCTGCAGCGGAAAGTCAGGTTTCTTCCCGTTGAGCGCGTCCTTCACATCCACACTTATTTCTTCGCGCTGATCGGCATCCGGCTTCAGCCGCAAAATCTTTGCGTGCCGGGAATCGGCGCCCGTGTTCAAGCCTTCTGCAAGCGAAAGCGCCTGCAGCACGGAAATGGATTGGTGCTCGCCAAGAACGAATCCGCCGGAACGATGAACTTCGCCGGTCACGTACACCATCTCCGCCTTCGGAACGGAGATGACGTCGTGCGGAAAAATCTGAATGTTCTCTTCCGGTGTTTTGGCGTCCATGATCTTTCGCAAGTTCACTTCCGCCACGCTGTACTTGCCCGATGCGTCCAAATGGGCTCCGGGCAACGGAATGCAGCCCCATTCCAGCTCACGTGTGATTCGAATGCTGTAACCAGCGTCCTGGCGAATCCCGCCGGCCGAAGCGATCATCTCCATTACGGTCTTGTGCCCCTGCACCTGGTGGACGCCGGGAGAATTCACGGCCCCGAGCACGGAAACCGGCTGACTGCGAACCTCTACGACATTTACCACCACCTGTGGCTGCTTAATGTACTTGGTCAAAACTTCGTCAAGCTTCTGCTCGGTTTGTTGGACCGTCAAACCGGCGACATGCACAGAGCCTGCGAGCGGCAATTGAATGTCTCCCTCGCCATCGATGCGGACCGGCTTAGTAGAAATATCCATTAATTCCTGTCCAGAGATCTCCAATTGATCGTCGGGTCCCAGCAGATACGTCGAGCGAATCTGGTTATCGCAGTTGGGCGTCTGCTCGTTTGTCGCGCTTGCAGACGGATTTTGCGCGGCTATCCCCATGGTCAGGAAAGCACCAGCCAATCCGAGCGCCAGAACCCTGGTAATAAACAACACTGCGGCTGCCAGCCGGGTAAGACCGGAGAGGAACAAACGGCACAAATCCTGTTCTTCCGCTACCCGCCCGTTTCGCAATGTCCGCGTTTTCTTATCCATAATCTGTCCGGCCCTCTCTTCGCCGCGATGCTTATCAAGCTTAAGTTTCAGCTGGAGGTTCGAACCGGAATCGTTTGGCGAAAGCCAGAGCGAATCACGGTTCCGGCCGGTTCGTAAGCCGGCTTCTTGTTCTGTTCTTCTTCACCGCAACTCGGCCAGGCGCTTTGAATGTTTTCAACGCAAGCCCCGACCGCATTGGAGAATCCTGTTGTCGTAAACGCATCCAGATCTATCCAAAGCGGGGAGGCGGTGTTCTTCCGGTAGAGAGTGAATCCACCCAGCGATTTGCCGTTTCGTTTTGTCAGGCCAAACGACAAACTCCAATTCGCATCACTCGGTTCCGGCAATTGGTCCCAAAAATACTGAACCTTGGACCGGCTCACCATTTTGAGGGGGCCGATATCCGCTTGCCCTGGCAATCCCGTGGAGAGATAAAGCCCGAAGCCATCGAATCCGATCGGCTCCAGACACTCCCGCAAAATCTGGGATAACTGCGACAAGTTGGTGCACGTCTCCAGGCGGTCCGCCGTACGTCGCACACTGATGCCGTTGGCGATGGCATGGCGCTGATTGAGAGTGCGGCTTGCCGCGCGGCCCAGTTCGAGAAACTCGTGATACTTCAACTGCTGCACCCCAATCAGCACACCGATCCCGACGACCAACAGGACCGCCGCCAGCGCAGCACCTCCCGGATTCAGCAACAGAAGGCTGAACAGGCAAAAGCAAGCGCTCACACCGTAAAGCAACAACACCGTCTGCCGGTGCGAAATTCCCCGGCCGAGCAATTTGTGGTGAATGTGCTCGCGGTCAGGTGCGAACAGACGCTTGTAACTCAGGAAACGCCGCAGCACCGCAAATGTTACGTCCAGGATCGGAAGCCCCAGCGAAACGATGGGGATCGCTACCGCCACCATCGTCGGAGATTTGTGCGAACCCGCGATGGCAATCGCACTGATGAGGAATCCAATCAGCAGGCTCCCGCAATCACCAAGGAAGATCGACGCGGGATTAAAGTTGTAACGCAGAAACCCGCCGATCGCACCGGCCAGGGCGAGCGTCAGGACCAGCACAACTTCATTGTGGCCAACCATCGCCACAACGCAGCTCACCAGAGTGGAAAGTAGGGCCGAACCGGCGGCCAGCCCGTCAAGCCCGTCAATCAGATTGAACGCGTTCGTAATCCAGAGGACCCAAAGGATTGTCAGCGGAAGTCCCACAAGCCATCCCAGGTGCGGGTGCCCGGCGAGAATCGTCAACTGAGAAATTCCTATTCCATTGCAATACAACAAAACCGCCGCCAGCGCCTGCACGGAAAACTTGGTGTAGGCGCTGATGTCGACGAAATCGTCAATCAA
Source organism: Vulcanimicrobiaceae bacterium (assembly GCA_035484435.1). Lineage (GTDB taxonomy): Bacteria > Acidobacteriota > Terriglobia > Acidiferrales > UBA7541 > Acidiferrum. The sequence continues at coordinate 7,508 of DATHOY010000001.1, forward strand.
CCCGAGCAGAAAAATAATCGTTGCCGGCCCAAGGATCTTCACCGTCAGCTGTGACAACGGAAATTCATTCATCCCGAAATGCTGCGGCACCCAGTGCGCTAGCAGCGCGATGCAACAGAGCGTTAGGAAAATCGCGACTCCACCCAGCCGCGGGATAGGTCGCGTATGAATGTGACGATCCGAAGCCGGCGGCATAGCCCAGCCATGCCGGTTGGCGTAATCGCGAACCAAACGCGTGAACACTGCGGAAAGCAATAGTGCGGCAATGAATACAAGAAATTGCATGTTCTTCTCGAGGTCCGCTGGGGGAAGGGATTTTTACCGGCCGGATTTGGTGGGACGTAGATCCGGCCTTTTCTTGCCGTGCAAAAACAATTCGCTACACGATTACCCGGGGTCTTGGGCGAACTCCGGTTCAATTCTTTAAATGGCAGCCAGGTCCAGCACTTGTGTGGCGCTCCGATGTTCCTCGGTTCCGGTGGGACGCGTCGCTCGAATCCAACTGCGATCAATTTCCACTGCAATCGAGCGCTGCAGCAACTGGACGGAGAGTACGAGTTTTAATCCGGACTTGATTCTCACCACGATTCCGCTCAGTCCCTGCAATGGCCCTTCCTCAATCCGGGCCGTCTGGCCCAGTTGCAAGTACGGCCACGGCATAGTCGAGAGTCCACTGCTGGCCACACGTTTGATAGCCGCAATTTCGTGCTCCTGGATCGCAATCGGCGTCTTGCCGGCGCCAACAATCTGCACCACGCCTGGTGTAATCAAAACCGGCAACCGGTCATTCGGATTCATCCGGCAAAACAAATATCCCGGGAACAGCGGCACTTCAATTTCTTTCGTACGATCGGACCACCTGCGGCTGGATTTGCTGACAGGGAGGTAACATTCAAAACCAGAGTTTTCCAGTAGCAACGTCGCATTCTTCTCCCGGCCGGTCTTGGTCAGAATTGCGTACCACGGCCAAGGATGATTCCGCGTGCTCATTCCATCCCCCCAGAAAAGCTACCGCCATTGGAGTCCCATTTCTGTGAGGCTCCAGATATTTACGAGGCCTTGTTCCCGTGATGCTCGTCCTGCCGCTTAAACTTCTCGACTGACGAACGGAAATTCGGACATGGTCGGACGATATCGGACGCGGATTCCAGCCACAATCCGGTTTATACCCTAAAGATTGCGCAGGATATTTCCCGACAGCGCGGGCAGCCGAGATCTCAAATAATCCGGTCCAAGTTTTGCCACGGCGAAGTATTCGGCAGGAGTCACACGCGTAATGACCGAGATAGGCCTTTTTGTTTTGGGCGAGAAGAAACCCAAGACTCGGGCTGTCTTTGTTTACGCGAATCCCGCAAACGGCACGGGATTCGAGGGCCGAAGGTCGTCAGTTCCCTTCGCTTTGCTCATGGCAGGCAAATCTGCCCCCCGCAACCAATTTGTCGTGTGAACCACGGATACAGGCGTCCGGGGGCTTTGTTTTTTGGGGAGGAGAAATGCCAAGCCAGTCCTAGCCCACGTACCGAAGGCCCCCGCTCTAATATGCTCGGAGTAAAGCGGAACGTGCGGCGCACGGCTAGGACTTACGCGATACTTACGGCCCCTGCGGCTGGCTGGATTTCAAATGTTCGGTGATACACTTCGTTCGGGAAGGCGACGAATCCATGAAACCACCATCGAACGTCAAGACGCCAGCGCAATACATCGCCTCACTGCCCGCCGGTCGTGCGAAGACGATCGCGACGGTGCGCGCACTCGTGAGCAAGCACATTCCGCGCGGGTACGATGAGTGCATCGTGTGGGGCACGATCGGCTGGACGATCCCCCTGTCTCGATATCCAGACACTTACAACAAGCAGCCGATCTGCTACGTCGCGCTCTCGTCGCAGAAGAACTACTGCTCGCTCTACCTGATGGGCGCGTTTTGGAGTGCGAGTCAGCTCGCGCAGCTGAAGGCGGCGTTTGCGGCGGCGGGGAAGAAGCTCGACATGGGGAAGTGTTGCGTTCATTTCGAGTCGCCGGACGATTTGCCGCTCGCAGCGATTGGCAAGCTGATCTCGGCGATTTCGAGCGAGAAGTGGATCGAGATGTACGAACAATCGCGATTGAAGACCAAGGCGGGGCAGGCGCAGAAGGCGAAGCGAGGCGCGCCGTAGAGCGCGGACGCGTCCGGCCTATTTCTTTTCCCACAGTTCCCAAAACATCTTGACTGTCGCAGGGCCATGCCCGGCGTAGTGATTGTTGGCGAAGGCAAAAAGCTGGCGAATCTTTTTGTTCAGGACCAGTTCTTTTAAAATGGTGACCCAATTCTGGAGATCGTCTTTCCGGTCGACGACTGTCTTGTCCCATGCCCGCGTTATCTTCTCGATGCCGTGCCGGTCTCCCAGCCAACGGACATAGGCGAAGTCCGAAGTAATCGTGTCGAATTTATCCTTTATCTCCCAGGGCCGGGGCACAAACGATGTGTCCGTCAGGGCCAAGGCGACGTTGTGCTCCCGGAGCATGTCCGCGAGCCTGGCATCAAGCCAATTCTTGTTTCGAATCTCGACTACAAATTTGTGGTTGGCGGGGAGCTTTTTCAGGAATGGCGCCAGCACGAGGAGAAAGCTCTCCTGTTTCGGAAATTTCCACTGATCGAAGTGCGGGAATTGAAAGATCATCGGGCCAAGTTTTGCACCCAAAATGTCCATCGTTTTCACGAACTCTTCGAACTCAGAACCACAATTCACCAGCGCTTTTTCGTGCGTGATTGCCTGAGGGACCTTTACGCAGAAAATGAAGTCGTCGGGAGTCCGAGCGGACCAGTTGTTGACTGTGCGCGCAGAAGGACATCCGTAAAATGTGGAATCGATTTCGACCGTGGCAAACTGTGTGGCGTAGAACGATAGAAAGTCCTGAGATTTCATCCCCGGAGGATAGAACGAGCCTTCCCATCCAGCGGCCGTGAATGCCGAGGTGCCGAGCAGCAACCCCGGCTGAGAATACGGTCGTCCGAGTTTGAGAAAATTGGTGGGGCTTCCCGCTTCTTCCGGCTTTCCCATTTCAAACAAGGTCGGCTCAGGGGTAGGTTTCACTTGCGAACGTTTCGGCGGCATTAACGGGATTCTAACCTGAAAATTCTAAACTGACGCACGCGGGACGGAGCAACCCAAGACCCACGTACCAAAAGGCGGAACGTGGGGCACCCGGCCGTTTGTTCGATCTGGGGAACTTCCCGTCTGTCCCCGGCCCCGAACCGGCAGAACTGCTTTGCTACATTCTCTACGGTTTCACTCGTTGGAATCCCGAGGACCGTACATACAAGTGGAATTTCGAGTTACTGTTGGAAAACCAGCGGAGGTCCGCCGATCCATTTCCATTTCAGGCTGACATTTACTTCGACACGGTTGGCGATCTTGATGAAGGGGATGCCCTTGTTCATCCCGTAGTCCTTGCGATCGAAAGCCATAGTGCCGTCGATGCTTCCCGAGGTTGATCCCTTGCCGGTAGATGTAAGCGTGAGTTTTTCGGTCTTCGTGACGCCACGAATGGTAAAGTCGCCTTCCAAATCGAATGTGTTTGGGCCGGTCTGAACGACTTTCGTGGATTTGAACGTGATGATGGGAGAGTCTTCTGCGTTAAAGAAATCTTTACTTTTCAATTTGTTATTTTTCATGCCGCTGCCGGTGTTCACGCTATCTGCCTGAATTTCGATATCCAAAGAGCCGCTCCGCACATCTGTGGACGAAAACTTCATGCTTGCGTTCCATTTGTCGAAAGTACCCTTAATGGGGACCGAAGACTCGACACCAAATTTGATGGAGCTTTCTACGGGTGTGACTTCATAGACCGGAACCTGCGCATGGTTTGGCAACGGAAAGGTGCAAAACGCGACCAGACACAGAACGGCAATTGATAACTCGCGAGTTCTTGCTCTCACGAGATGCCTCTCACTGTTGGTGCGGGACCAGTTCTCTCTGGCTGCGAGCCTATTTGTCAACACACTGTGTTCAGATTCATGCATGCGCTTCCTCCCGAATTGCTCCATTCCACCGGCCTAGACACTGAATCACCCTGTGGAGGGATGAATTGATTTGACCATGGCTAGGATGTCACGGTTCTCGAAAACCAGGCTTCCCCGCTCACCTGTTCCCCGGGCGACGACATCGACCATCGCCCGTGCCAAGTCGTCCGCTCGAATCACCTGGTTGGGAAACAGCATTCGAAACGCGGGGTAGATTCCGCGCAACAGGCGATAAGTGAAATTCGGTTCGTTCCGCGGCTCTACGGGATAGATGTACGCAGGCCGGAAGAAGTAAACGCGGGGGAACCCTGCCGCGAGTAGTGCCTTCTCCGCCTCTCCTTTATAGCGTGCGAAGGGCATCCGACTGCGTCCCGTTGGGTCCGAGCCACTCCCGCTCAAGAATGAGAAAGCCGCGTTGGGGCTGCGGCCGCAAAGAACTCGCGCGAACTCGATCGTGTAGTCCACGGTTATCGTGCGAAGCTCCGCGTCCGTTACCGCCCCGGTATAAGCGCCCAAGCAAAAGACCACTGCGTCCTGACCCGAGAGCGCCTCCGAGAGTGCCGAGCAGTCCGCGAAGTCCTGATGCAGAACCTCTTGCAGCTTGGGATGCGAGATCCCGAGCTTCCTGCGCGCTATAGAGGTCACACTTCCTACGGCGGCGTTCTCCAGCGCGTAGCGAAGAGCATATTCGCCGACCATTCCAGTCGCGCCGATGATCACTAGACGTGTCTGGCCTGTCAGCGCGCTCATCCATGCCCCCGATGCGTTGCAGCCGCGCTCATTGAAGCCACCTGATTAGTAGGTGTCATGACAGTGCTCGCTCCTCCAGCCAGTCCACGTAGAGTAGGCGCTCCGAAAACAGCCACGCGCCCTCAATCTTGACGAACGTGTCGAGGTAGCGCAGCGATGCAAGCATCAAGCGTCGCTTTCCACCATCCGCTGTGACGTGATGCGCCAGGCAGTAAGCTTCCCCTGTGGCCCGGTCGGCTGTCAGCGTGAAGATTGTGCTCTGGCCGACGAAGTGCGTGGTGGCGTCGTACTTGTTCAGCCCTGCGAAGACTGGAGCGAGCGCCTCGCGCGAGTGCAGCTCTTGTGTTGGCGTCGGATTTTTGGCATTCATGTACACCACAAAGTGGGTGTCTGCGGTAAAGAGTGACATCTGGCCTTTCGAGTCACGACGATCGGCGCAGTTTGCATAGGCCTCAACGAGCTCACGGATAGCAAGGCGATCGGCGGCTTCGTTGAGTGAGATGCTGACGTGTTTGCTCACGAACTGGTCTCCCTGTTCGATTCGTTCAAGTACGACTAGAGTGATCACTCGAGTGCCGGAACATCATTACGAAACCACTGGTTTCGTTTATACTCCTTGCCAAAGCGAAACGAAACAACTATTTTCGTAATGAGTGTGCCTCGTCATGAAGAGCGCTGAGACCCTGGTCGCTCCTAGACCGGCCGGGCGGCCCAGAAGTGAGCAGGCCCGGAACGACATCTTGGAAGCGGCTTACAAACTGCTGAAAACCAAAGGTTTTCAAGCCATCGGTTCGCACGAAATTGCAAAGGCTGCCGGCGTTAGCAGTGCCACCTTATATAGGTGGTGGAAATCAAAGGAAGAGATTCTGTTCGATGCGTGCTTTGAACATATGAAACCTGTCCACGCCGTTTCAGGCAGCGGTTCGGCTTTAGCGCGCCTCCGGCGGTATGTGCTGTATGTGGCTGAGTTCCTCGCTTCCGACGATGGTGCCACCATGGCGCGTCTATTCACCGGCATTCACGATGACGCGAAACTCCGGCGGGTGTTCTTGGAGCGATATGTGATGCCAAGGCGGCAGATGCAACGCCGCTTTATCCGGGAGGCTATCGCGTCGGGCCGATTGAAGCGGGGAACAGATCCGGAGCTGTTGATCGACGCAATCAATGGACCGCTGTTCTTTCGATGGTTGCAAGGGCACGCTACTTTAGAGAAGAGCTTTGCCGAAAGCCTCTTAGACGCAGTCATTCCCGCCTTTCAGCCGGAATGATTCAGGTCTGAAAAACCTTGCCTGTGATAACGGTATGACACGTGTGAGAGGCTCTGCCAGTCCGGAGTGCGCAAAGACTAGTGGTGAAAGGAACACACTGGTTTGATGAGTGTGTCGGACGAATTTAGACTTCTTAAATGCGGACAAGCGAGGGGCGGAACCGAAGTTTTCTTGGAATTTTGGTGTGCTTCTTTTTTTCGGGAGTTGCGGGGCTGATCTACCAGGTGGCGTGGGGCAAAGCGCTGGGACTGGTATTCGGCCACACGGCGTATGCGATTGCGACGGTTCTAGCGGTTTTCATGGCGGGACTTGCGGCGGGCAGCGCGTACCTGGGCCGGTGGAAGCAAAGCCACGCGGAGCCACTGAAACTCTATGCCTGGATTGAACTGGGGGTAGCGGCCACCGGAGCACTTTCGTTGCTGGGGCTCGAAGGTGTGCGTTCCCTCTATTTTGCGGCCTATCCCGCCATTCATGAAATAAAACCACTGCTTCTTGCTTTGCGGTTCGTTGGGGCGGGACTGGTGCTTTTCTTGCCCACGTTTCTGATGGGTGGGACACTGCCGATCCTGGTTCGCGGCGTGGCGGGGAAATCCAAGGAACTTGGCTCGCGCGTGAGCAGGTTGTACTGGGTAAATACACTGGGCGCCGTGGCGGGAACCATCTTCGCGGGCTTCCTTCTGTTGCCTGCGCTTGGATTGCGGCTGACGATCGCCTGCGCGGTGGCGCTGAATCTTCTGGCAGGCCTGGTCGCGCAACAGATTTCGCGTGGCGCAAACAAGGAAGGGGCGGAGAGTTCCGGGGCCGAGCCGGCCTCTGCCGATGAAGCCAGAGAAGATGTGCCACAAGCTGGAATCCTTTTTTTGCTGATTGTTTTCGGATTCGTCGGGGCGACGGCGATTGCCTACGAAATCTGCTGGACGCGGCTGCTGGCAACCATCCTGGGAAGCTCCACGTACGCTTTCACGCTGATGCTGGCGACATTCCTGGGCGGCATCGTATTGGGAAGCTTTCTTTTTGAGAAGTGGGTGGCCCGGGGCCGCGAGGTTTCTTTCGCGACGATTTCACGGACGCAAACCTGGACAGGCCTGGCGGCGCTGCTGTTTCTGTTTCTCTTTAATCAATTGCCGACGATTGTTCCCCCGATTTTGCGGGCTACGCACGGAAGCTTCGGGGGCCTGGTGCTGGCGCAATTCGTGACCAGCGCCCTGGCGATGCTACCCGCAGCCGTGGTTTTTGGATTCAATTTTCCCGCGGTGGTGGTGTTGCTGACCGGAAAAGTCCGCAAGGCGGAGCAATCGGCGACAGTCGGAGTCGCTTACGCAGCCAACACGATCGGGGCGATCGGGGGCGCGATATTCACCGGCTTCTGGCTGGTGCCAATGCTGGGAAGTTTCCGCGTGCTGGCCTTGACCGCGGGGATCAACCTCATCCTGGCAATTGCACTTGAGTTGCGCAGCGTGGAACGCCACGCAAAAATCCTGGCGGTAAACGCTGCGTTGGTCCTGCTGGTGGCCATCGGCGGATTATCGCCGGTGTTCTATAACAGCGCGCTGGCGTCCTACTCGACTGTACTGTACTGGAATCTCCACCAGAGCCAGCTGACCCTGGCGGAAAACGCAGGCAGGTTTGCCTTTCCGTTCACCGCCGATGGATTGAATTCGTCGATTGCGGTAATTCAAGGGGAGAATTACCTGGGGCTGACGACCAACGGAAAGGTGGATGCCACGAACCGTGATGCTCCTACGCAATTGTTACTGGCCGATCTGGGTGCCGTGTTCGGTCCTGCGCCCCGGCGGGTGCTGATCATCGGTTTCGGAAGCGGCATGACGGCGGCGGCTTTAGCAAAGTATCCGGACGTGGAACGGATTGACTGCGTGGAGATCGAGCCGGCAGTGCTGGAGGCAGCCCGATATCTGGAAACGCTGAATCACGGCGTGTTGCGCGACCCAAAGCTGCACATGCATTTGGACGATGCGCGGAATTTCCTTTTGACTTCGCGCGATAAGTTCGACTTGATCATTTCCGAGCCTTCCAATCCCTGGATCGCGGGCGTGGCCACGCTTTTCACGGATGAATATTACGCGGCCGTGCGCGCGCATCTGGCGCCGGATGGAAACTTTGTGCAGTGGGTGCAGGGGTATTCGCTGGATCCCGCGGACTTGCGCATGGTGCTGGCGACCGTGTCGCGTCACTTTCCGGAGACGACGCTGTGGCATGCGCAGGTGTTGGATTTCATGGTGCTGGCGCGGCTGGATACGCGTCCGATGAACTTTAACCGGATGAGAGAACTCTGGAAAAACACGGCGGTGCGCGAGGATTTTGCGTCGTTGGAATTGCGACATCCGGAAGGAATTCTGGCTTACTACTCGTTGGACGATGCGGCCGTTCGGAAATTGGGCGCCGGCAGTGTCCTCAACACGGACGATCGCACACTGCTGGAGTATCACGCGCCACGCTCACTATTGGATACGAGTCTGGCGGACAAGAATCTAAAGATGCTGCAGCAGCAGCGCACGAGACTCTTGCCCGCAAATCTGGATCCCGCGGAAAGCCGCCGGGTGCTGCTGGGTATGGCGGAGACGCACTTTGCCCTGGGAGACAATTTAATTATGCCGTCACTTTTGGGAGCGCTGGAAAACGAGCCGGCGAGTGCGGAACTGGAGATTCTTCGCGGGCAGGTGGCTTTGGAGCAAAATCAGTTGGACGCAGCTCGCCGGCATTTTGAAAGTGCAACAGCTCTCGATGCAAACTCCTTGGAGGCAAAGCATTGGCTGGCGGTGACCGCTCACCGGCAGAACGATCGGAAAACCTCCGAGAAACTGATTGCCGAGATTCTGGAGCGTGACCCGAGGTTCCAACCCGCACTTACGGATCGCGTACGATTTGCCACTGATTTTCAGGAATGGCCAACTGCGATCGCGGCTCAGGAAGCGCTCCTGAATGCGACGGACAAGCCTGCGGCAATTGAATACTGCAGACTGGCAGAGTTCCTGCTGACTACCCAACAACCTAGTGAGGCGGAGAAGGCGTTTCTCCGAGGGAATCTCGTCGACCCTTACAACTATGCATGCAACCGGGATCTGGCAGAACTCTACAGGCAGACGGGCCATAAGGACCGCGCACTCAAATACCTGGAGATCGTGGAAAAATTCTTTCCTGACGTGGACCCTGCCCTATATGTGTCCCTGGCCAGTGTGAACGAGTCCTTGGGCGACCATGGGGCCGCCCGTAGAGCGCTGCAAAAAGGCGCGCGCATATTTCCAAATGACGAATCCCTGCGGAAAGCTGCGAGCAGCAATTAGAGAACCGCGGAGGTAATTCGCTCACCGCGAGCGACGCGGGACACCCGGCTCCTCTACTACGACGGCTTGGCCTTACTTTTCTGACACCTGTTTTAGCGCCGACAACCAGAGATCATGACCCCTATGCATCGCGCTGGGGTCTTTCTTGCGGAACTCCACCGCTCCCGGGCCTGTCAAGACCTCTTCGGTGACGACACGACAACCCTCAGGCGCCTTGAGCAAAAGAAAAGTATGGTAGGCATCCATACCTGTTACCTGACCGAACCAGCCGACACGCGAATTCGGCGCAAATTCATGTACATGACTTTCAACGTGGACGCCAAACGTATCCCATGAGAATTGTGTGTCCTGGTGAAGGCTGCCGTCCGGGCTGTTCAGCAATTTCACATTCTGTGAATTCGAATACCATTCAGGCCAAGTCTGCGCCTGAACGAGATGCTGCCAGACATTCGAGCAGGATGCGTGGATCAGCAACTCGTTATGAGCGAATAGGTCCGCGTCCGCCGGCGTGTGTCCAGCCGGCCAATGGATCTCGGAAGACCGTAACGGCCAATCGGGATTGTCGACCTGCGAAGTCTGTGCGAGTGCGGGCACCCTCATCATGCCGAAAGTTAGGATACCCATGACCAGCGATGTTTGTGTCAGCCTTGCGATTCGCATATTAGAACGCATAATCCTCTCCTCATTTGTATTGGTATTCCCGCGACGCTAAACCAGGACCGTGCCGCCATCAACGACCACGGTCTGCCCGGTGGCGAATCCTTCCTGCATTAAGAACAGATAGGCTTGGGCGATGTCGGCAGCTTCGCCGACTCGACCAACAGGGAGACTGTTGCCCACGCTCTCGAATAGCCGTTCCCGCTCCGATGCATTCATGGTCTGCCAGAGGTTCGTGCGAACGACACCGGGAGACACTGCGTTAACCCGGATTGGCGCCAATTCAACCGCCAGGGCACGTGTTAGTGCCTCGATAGTTCCGCAGACGCTTGCAGCAATTACCCACCCTTTTCGCGGGCGCTGGCCGGCGATTCCGGTCGTGAGCACGATAGAGCCCCCTTTGCGGATATGCGGGCTTCCGTACTTGACCGCGGCAAGTGCGGACCAATAACGCAGTTCAAAGGCGCGTCTCGCCTGTTTGAGATCTGTCTTAGCAAGCTCGTTCAATTGCAGGCTGTCACCTGCAGTGAAAACCAGGTGATCAAAGCCGCCAAGGTTCGTGAAAAAGCTTTCCACAGCCTTTTCGTCGGAGACGTCAACCGCCTGCCCCCGTGCTGCTCCTCCGATAGATTTAATGGCTTCATGAACTCGCTCTGCGCTGCTGGAGACGATCACAACGTCGGCCCCCTGCGATGCCGCCTCCTCGGCGACTGCCAAGCCAATCCCCGACGACCCACCTACGATGACTACCCGCTTATTCTCGAAACCGTTTCCTCGTGGCATTGAATTCTCCTTCTGTGCAGTTCTGTCGACTTACACAGGTATAGATGAGCAGCCACGCGCATTCGAATCATGCATAATAGACATGATGTCTATGCGTTTAGAGAAATTGCGTCAGGCTGATTTGAATCTCCTGGTCACCTTTGCTGCGATTGCCGAGGAGAAAAGCATCACCGCTGCGGCATCCCGGCTGTTCCTCAGCCAGCCAGCCGTGAGCCGGGCCCTGCAAAGGGCACGCGCGATGTTTCAGGATGATCTTCTCGTTCGATCGCCGCATGGCTTCGAACTCACTTTGCGAGGTCGAAAGATTCTTGAAGAACTTGAGGGACTTCTGCCCAAAATGGAGAATCTCGTTGCGCCGGCTGTGTTCGATCCCACTCGAGAGAAAAGCCATTTCCGCATCTCAGGTCCGGATAACGTTTGCACAGTCGTGCTCCCGCGCTTGTGCCGGCAGTACGCGAACGGGGGCTACCAAGTGCAGTTTGAATTCCTTCCCTGGCAGAGCGGCATCCCGGAGCTAGTGGAACATGGACAACTCGATCTTGTTCTCCGCAATGATGAGGGACTCCTGCCATCCCACTTCCAGATGGAAAGGCTCTACAAAGAAGATTGGATTTGCGCCGTAGCGCGCGAGAGCCACTTTGGCGACCGACTGGTACTTAAGCAATACCTGGCCGCGAGCCACATCGTGGTTTCCCCCTATGAAGGCGTGCAAACAATTCCAGACAAGCAACTGGCCGCTCTCGGTGCAAAACGCAGCTCTTGTATTCGGGTGCCTTACTTTGGAGTGGCGCTGCAATGCCTTCCCGGCACGGAACTGGTCCTTACGCTAACTGGCGGCATGACATCAGCTATCAAACACGACCGCAGGTTGCGGCTCGTGAAGGCGCCACAAGAATTGCACGCATTTCATTTCCTCATGGCCTGGCATCCGAGGCTCAACTCCGACCCGCGTCACGTGTGGCTGCGTGAAGCGATGCGATCGACAACTGAAGCTCTTAATAAATAACCTGAATTCGGATTGTTGCGAGCCCTCAGAGGCAATTTGAGAAGTAATGCCCGGGCATAGGCCCCCGGACTTATTGTTTTGGGGATCAAAACACCGAGCCAACCCAAGACCCACGTACCAGAAGGCGGAACGTGGAGCACCCGAGACTCTTTCGCCTTCGAGTGCTTAACGGTCTTGATGACGGTCGGTCATTTGAGATCTCGATGGCCTGCGAACTACTCGGCCAGCGCGCGGTGGACAAACGAAACGGCGATCGACCCTTCACCGACTGCCGATGCTACGCGTTTGACGTTGCCGGACCGAACGTCACCCACGGCGAAGACGCCTGGAAGCGAGGTTTCGAACAGCTGCGGTGAGCGGTCGGGCAGCCATCGGGCAGCGGGGAGATCTTCCCTGGTCAAGTCCCGTCCGGTCTTGATGAAACCTTTCGCATCGAGAGCGACGCGACCATTCAGCCAAGCGGTGTTCGCCTCGGCCCCCGTCATCAGGAATACGTGCTTAATATTGTGACTGGTTACCGCGCCCGTGGCGTCGCGCCACAGCACGCGCTCAAGATGATCGGTTCCTTCAAGAGCCACGATCTCGGTTTTTGTTTTGAGCTGGATTGTGGGGTTCTCCTCGATTCGTCGAATGAGGTATCGCGACATGCTCGCCGAAAGACCGCTGGAGCGGACGAGCAGATGAACGCGTTTCACGGTCTGCGCCAGAAACACCGCAGCCTGGCCGGCCGAGTTCGCTCCGCCGACGATAATGACTTCATCGCCGTCGCAGAGCTGAGCTTCCATGAAAGTCGCGTTGTAGTAGACACCCGCACCCTCGAATTGGCTGAGATTCGCGAGCGGGGGCCGGTGGTATCGAGCCCCAGTGGCAATGACCACGGTGCGAGCGGGGATGGTCACCTTGTCGTCGAGTTTCACGCCGTAGGAGTTTTGTTCGCAGACCAATTCCGCGGCGCCCTTGGCGATCATGACCTCGGCGCCAAACTTCTGTGCCTGGGCGTAGGCGCGTCCGGCCAGTTCTCGCCCTGAAATCCCGGTTGGAAATCCAAGGTAGTTCTCGATTTTCGAACTGGTGCCCGCTTGTCCTCCAGGCGAGTTCGCCTCGATAACCAGCACATCGAGTCCCTCGGAAGCTGAATAAACTGCGGCCGCAAGACCCGCTGGTCCGGCGCCGACGATGACGACATCGCGCCGGTGGGTGTAATCGATCCCCTTATTGAAGCCGAGACAGTCGGCGATCTCCTGATTGCTAGGATTCTTCAGCACCACTTCGCCGCGGCAGATCACGACAGGAATATCGGCCGGCTCCACATGAAAGCGTTCGAGCAATTGCCGTACATCGGGGTCCCGGTCAAGATCGAGATATTTGAAGGGATGGCCGTTTCGCGTCAGGAATTGCTTGATTCGCAGGGTTGCGCCGGAGCCGACGGAGCCGATGAGCAGGACGTCGCCAATCCCCTGCGCGATCACGGCGACGCGCCGATGGATCAAGGTTTTCATCAGCACTTCGCTGATTTCGGCGTCGGTTTGGATGAGGGCGAGCATCTGGTCGCGAGTCAGTTGGACGACTTCGCCAGAGGCCCGCACACGGAGACGCATCTGGGCGGGGCGACCGAGGATCATGCTGATATCACCGGTGAACTGAGACGGCCCGACAATCGCAACCAGAATTTCGTCCAGTGCCGACGGGCGAATGACCTCGATCTCACCGGCATTCAGTACAAAAAAGGGGACGTTGGTCTGGCCGCCTTCGATCAAGACTTCGCCGCGGGTGATTGGACGAATCACTCCGTGCGAAGCAATCCGGGCAATCTGCGCGGAACTCAACACCGGAAACAGCAGCGCGGCATTCGGGGCGCTTGAGAGCAGCGTCGAGGGTGGGGTCTCAGTCACACGCAACTCGCTTTGGACAGCGCAACCGGCAAGCCCACCCGCTTGCCGTCGAAGGAAAAATCATCTGTCGCATCCATGGATAGTTAGCTTTGTGACCCCGCCGCTCGCCGCCCGCCAGACTGGCGCGCGCGGTAGTCGGTCACGAAGAAGCCGTTGATGTCGGGGTAGGATACCGAACCCGCGAAGCCTGCGAAACTGCCCTCCGACTTCAACTTCTGGGCCGCGTGCGTGAAACCGGTCCATGCAGCAAGAGCCAACGCGCCGCCGATACTGATACGTCGCACGCCGAGCGCCGCTATGTCCGCGACACTCAAGCCAGTGTCGCGAACCACCAGGACGTTGATCGGCTTCGGCCGAACCGCGTCAACGAGCGCTCTGATCGCCGTGGGATCGTGGGGACCGGGTGCAAATAGCACGTCCGCCCCGGCCTCGGCGAACGCCTGAAGACGCCGGACCGACTCGCGAAGCGGATCAGGATGGCCGACAAGGAAACATTCTGCCCTAGCCGTCAACAGGACGTCGGCACGGGACTGATTGATCGCCTGACGCGCGGCGCGGACACGCTCGACGGCGAGCGGCAGCTCGTAAAGCGGCGACGATGGATCACCGGTTGCATCCTCGATCGACAGGCCCGCGACGCCTGCCGCGATGCAGCGCGTGACATTATGGGCGACATCTTGCGGAGACGCTCCGTAGCCAGACGCGAAATCCGCGTTGACCGGAACATCAACGGCGCCCGCAATATCGGCTATGTATGCCAGGTTGCGCTCACAAGTGAGCGCAGCTTCGGAGTCAGGCAGCCCCTGCGAGAACGCAAAGCCCGCACTGGTCGTCGCCAGTGCGGTGAATCCGAGCTGCTGCAGGTACCGTGCAGAGCCGACGTCCCACGGATTCGGAATCACGAAACAGCCTGCCTCATGCAGAGCGCGAAACGCCTGCCGACGGGCTTTGAAGTTCTCTAGCGTTCCCTGGACTCCCGTTCCGAAACGCTGCGGTGTCATCGGTTGTTCAAACGCGTTCATCGCATGCTCCAATCGCTTGACTGAATCGATCCAATTCGCCAAGAGCTAAGTCAAGAGCTGTCGAAACTTGCTCTTCGTCATCTTGCTCCATCGAGCGTCTTCTGGTTGCGACCAGTAATGGCTACCTGCGCGCCCTCCGCAATGAAAAGTCGAGCTGTCGCAAGGCCGATGCCACTGTTGCCGGCGGTAATAAAAGCCTTCTTGCCACTCAGCTTCATCATGCCGCCATTTTGCAGGACCGGTGTCCAATGATGCCCGCCATGCGTACGGTTTGATGACCATCAAAGATGGAGGGTGCAAGAATAATTGTGCGCTATCCCCCACATTCAAAAGAAGCAGGCGTCCGGTTTTTTGTTTTTGGGGTGTGAGAATTCGGAGACAAAGCGAGACAACCCAGGACCCACGTACCGAAAGATGGAACGTCGGGAACCCGCACCCATCTGAAGCGAACGTGGGGTGGCTAGGTGTAGCGTGAAGCGAACTCCGGGAGTTCAATCCGGGAGGTCGGTGAGGCGGCAGAGGAAGCCCCAGCCGCCGCCGAGTTCGCTGAGGGCGAGGAGGAGTTCGTTGCGGCCTTGATGGAGGGGAAGGTAGACGGCGTCGTTTTCGGGATTGATGATGCCGAGGAAGCCGGGGTCGCGAAAACCCTGGGCGCTGCGGCCGCGGTAGAGAATTTTGCCGTTGAGGAAAATGGTGACGTCGTCGCTGTAGCCGATTTCTAGCTTTTTGAGTTGGTCGCGATCGGAATCGATGTTGGTGCGGGCGTAGAGGAGTTTCATGCCGGGCTGGGGCTGGAGGCGCGTGGAGAAATCAGATTGAAAGGTGACGCGCGGGTGGGGAGCGTCGCGATAGCGATAGAGGATCACGAAGCCGGGCGGCTCGGCTTCAACATCCTGCCATTGGATGGCTGCGGATTCGGGGGAGGTGAGGGGATGCTCGAGATTGCGCTGGAGGGCGTCGTAAGACGGGGAGATGCTCCAGTGGGTGATGACGTTCGGCTGCATGCTGGGAAGATGGCGTTGCCAGGGCACGTCCGAGGTGGGGCGGATTTCAAAATTGGAGAAGTAGGTTTCGCCGGTAAGCGTGAAGAGGGCGACTTTGCCCTTTTGAATGCCGCTTTTCAGATCGTCCATGACGAGCGCGGGCTTTTCCATGTCCTTGACATAGAGCTTGGCTTGCGCGCCGGTGACTTCGAGGCGCAGGTGGAACCAGACGCTCTTCGGAATTTCGACTGCACCGGTGAAGCCCGGGCCGTTGAAGATTTGCCAGTTGCGTCCGGTGTGAAGGACAGGGGTGTACTGCATGGCGTCCGGGAGGCCGGATTTGTGCTGGCGAAGATAGATTTCCTCATAGTTGGCTTCATCGGGATCGATGCGAATGTCGAAGCCGAAAAAACCGCGGATGGCCGGAGTGGCGACGTCGACGTCAATGACGGCGTCGCGCATTTCGAAATCTTTCAGGACGGCCGCGCCGCCATTGAGGAGGAGGCATTTGCGACCGAGGTACTCGGCGGGTTTGGCCTCTCCCTGCAAATCCCAGCGGGGGGAATCGGGTGGGACGGAAAGCGGCTGGGGATAGGCGCGGCCCGCAAAGAGAAGAGCCAGGCACGCCATGGGCAGAGCTGAACGCAAGAACTG
This sequence comes from Vulcanimicrobiaceae bacterium, assembly GCA_035484435.1. Taxonomy (GTDB): domain Bacteria; phylum Acidobacteriota; class Terriglobia; order Acidiferrales; family UBA7541; genus Acidiferrum. Next base: position 23,825 of record DATHOY010000001.1, read on the forward strand.
AAATACTGTTTGCCGATTCCTCATACGATTTATTCCTTCTTGCGCGCGAGTTGCGGTTGCTAGCGCAAGCGAGCTTCATCGAACACGAGCTTGACCAACCTGGCCGCAACACTGTCGAAAGCGGCAGCGAGTTCGACGTCATTGCCGGCAAAGCGCTGACGAAATGCGGTCAAGTCCACGCTGCCCTTAACGTCGTCCACGGTTTGAAACATGGCAGGGGCGGTTTGCCGGAGTTTTTCGTTGACCTGATCCACGGCGCTCTGCATCAGGTCACGAAGAAGATAGATATAGGTCTTGTCGTGCAGGATGGGGCCGTGGCCGGGAACGATGGTGTTCGCGTCCAACTGGGCCAGGTTTTCGAGTGTGTGGATCCATTCAGAGGGGTAGCCGTCGTAGACGTTGGGAAGAGGGTGATCGACGAGGTCGCCGGCGATGAGGATTTTTTCTTTTGGGAGATAGGTCACAGCGTCGCCGGGCGTGTTGCCGCGGCCGAGGAATTTGACCTGGACTTCGCGGTTGCCGAGGTCGACCGAGAAGCCGCGTTCAAAGGTGAGCGTCGCGCTCTGAAACTGGACGCCCTTCAATTCTTCGATAACTTTCGGGAGACGGGCGAGTTCCGCTTTGACTTCTTTTTTGTCGTCCTCGCTGAGGGGGCGGCCATCGGGCAATTTTCCGGTGGCGAGCATTTTTTGAAGAGCTTGCTGGTTGCCGTAGCTGTCTTTTTCCTCGCGCTGCAACGAACCGGGGCCGAAGCGGTCCATATCTTTTTTTGTTTCGACCTGAGCGATGATCGTCAGCGCCGGGAAGGCGTCCATGTAAATGCGATTGCCGAAATTGTGATCGTTGTGGAAGTGCGTGTTCAGGACAAAGCTGACGGGTTTGTCCGTCCATTCGTGAATTTGCTCGATATCTTCGCGGGCGGCGGAGGGGAGAAAGCCGGTGTCGACGACGAAGACCTGCCGGTCGCCGATGATGACGGTGGTGTTGCCGCCTGCGCCTTCGCGGTGCTGAATTTCATAGATGCCATCGGCCAGCTTCGTTACGGTGCGCTCGGTCTGTGCCGACACTGGGGTGACGGGGGCGAGAAATGCGAGCGTAACGGCGGGGATGAGCAACGAGAATGCTTTGCGTTTGAGCGACATTAGGTCTCCGCACAGGTCTGTAGAACGCTGATACAGACTATCGGGAAGGGTCCGCTGACACCGAGGTCCGATTCTGACGAGCATCCCGATTGAACCTGGCGGATGCAACGCCGCTGCCTGTTCCCTTGCCGAGCTTAGACGGCCCCGGCCCTCCGTTCGTATGTTTGTCGACTGGAGGAGGAGATCACAGGGGTTGGGCCGAATGCAATTGGTTGCCAAGAGTGCGCAAAGATTTGGACAAAGGAGCGAGGTGAGGCGGCGCGATTGCTTCCAAAGTAAAGAAGGGATAGGGGCTTGGAGTACGAGGGGCTTGGCGATTGGGGTGCACGGATTTGGCCAGGCTAGTCCGCATTTTGCAGATCTCTCGTGTACTGGGACCTCGGGAACCGGGCCAATTACATACTTATCATCTTTTAGACAGTAGATTTACTCGCCGGGGCGCCAGTAAAGATTAAGGTACGGAGCGTGTCCAGTTCGTCCGTGATGTCCAATGGGCCCCGCGCAGCTCATGCAGCGAAGCCATCGGTTTGCCTCGACATCATTCCCAAGCAGACTCATCGGAACCGTTTCATAACCTCCCCTTTCTTACCCTTCATGGACCTTTTGTTGGACCCATTATGGAACGCGTGGTCAGAGCGGCCATTGAGGCCTGTTTGGCGACCGTGAATTTGAACGACACCTGGATATAGTCCCCCAAAACTGAAATTAGCCATTGCTTGAGGATTCGGCACCGAGAAAGAACTGGAGGCGCTGATGGAACCCTGGGGAGTAGACCAAAAATCCACGGAGGAAGCAGTGGAGCTCTCGCAGGGAGAAGTCTCTCCATCAGGAGGCGTATGGATTGGGGCAAATCTGGGCCGGAAGACTCGCGTCGCGTTGTTTGTGGCAGGAGCCCTGGTGCTGATGGTGGGCGGAACATTGCACAATTGGCGGAAAAAAGCAGCGCCGAATGTTTCTGGAAAAACGCAGTCGATGGAGCAGGGAGCACTTGAGGAGTTTGCAGGGAAACTGCTGAAGGGCACTTCGCTGCTCGGGGGGTTGGGAGGCGATTCGGCCAAGAAGCTTGCGGCAAACAAGACGGCGAAGATGTCCGGGGCTCCACTGTCGTTGCCGTTGTTCTTCGAGGCGAACCGCGGGCAGACCGACCCGCAGGTGAAATTTCTGGCGAGAAGCGGCGGGTATTCCCTATTTGTGACACCCACGGAAGCGGTTTTTGCGGGCGCGCACACCAGAGCGCCGCGCGGGGCGCTCTCACCGAGAAAAGGCGCGCCGACGAATCCGGGAGAACGGGCCGTTCTGCGGATGAAATTGCTCGAGAGCAATCCCGGGCCGGAGATCAGTGGAATCAAAGAGCTTCCTGGCAAAGTAAATTATCTCATCGGAAACAACCCGAAGGATTGGCACACGGGCATTCCGCTGTATGAAGAAGTGCGTTCACGCGAAGTGTATCCGGGAATTGGCCTGGTGTATCACGGCGACCAGCAACGGCTGGAATACGATTTTCAGGTGGCGCCGGGAGCGGACCCGGGACGGATCCGTTTCAAGGTAACAGGAGCCGAGAAAATTGCGGTGGATGAAAAGGGCGACCTAGTATTGCACACGGGAAAGAACGAATTCCGGATGCGGAAGCCGGTGATTTACCAGCCGGAAGGCGAACAGCGGCGGCCGGTGGACGGCGGATTTTTGTTGCAAGCGGGCAAGCTGGTGGCCTTTCACGTGGGCGCATACGACAAGAAGATGCCGCTGGTGATCGATCCCACCATCGTCTTTGCAAGTTTCCTGGGAGCGGCGGGGCAGGAACTTCCCGCGGGAATGGATCTGGATACCACAAATCCCAGCGCGCTGAAACTGTATTTGTCCGGATCGACCACGGACGTTACGACGTTCACCGAGACAAACACGAAGCTCGGAAACACTCCCGGGGCGGGAGCGTATGCATTCGTGGCGAAAATCGATCCGACGACGACGGGAAGTGCTTCGCTCGATTTCCTGACCTTTATCGGGGGCAACCTTATATTTAGCGGAGGAACAGGGCCCTGCAGCAACGTCGCCACGGACTTGAAACTGGATTTGAGCGGCGGCGCGGGCCAGGTAGAGGCGGTGTTGCTGGGCGACACGAATTGCCGGGACTTCCCTGTCACGGTGGGCGGACCGACGACGGGCACGGATGATCTGTTTATCACGCGGTTGACACCGAGCGGTGCCGCGATTGACGGTTCGACATTTTTTGGAGGGAACGGATCGGCAGGACTTGCGTACGGAGGCGGTGCCTCCCTGTTCGTGAACCCGGAAGGGTCGATCGTGGTGAGCGGCGACACGACCTCGACAAACTTCGCAACGACAGCCAATGCCTATTCGGTATCGTTCAACAACGGAACGCCCGGCGAATTCGACGATTGTTTCATCGCGAAAGTGGACCGCTCGTTTAACGTGCTCTACCTGACTTATATGAATGTCGGCGGGAACAGCGCAAGCGGAACCCCAGCGGGCTGCGGAGTGGGCTCGGTGGATCCGGTCGGAAAGATTTATTTTGGGGGCAATATCTATTCCGCAACGGCATTCAACTTGGCCAACGGCGGAACCGGCGCGAACGGATTTCAGAAAACCTTTGTCGGAACGCCAGGAACGACACCGAACGCGTTCGTGGGAGTATTGGATCCGAGCCTGAGCGGATTGAACCAACTGACATACTCCAGCTACATAGCGGGTGGAGGCGGCACAACTGTGCAAGCTGGAGCCATCGATGTGACGCACGGCATCGCGGCGCTGGTTGGTACAACGATTTCCAATAGCACGACAAATGCGCCGGACATCCCGCTGCTGAACGCGATTCAGTCCACGAATAATTCTCCGGCGGGTGTTGGCACGGGCTGGATCACGGTGATCGACACGACGAAGACGGGCGCAGCCAGCCTGGTGGCGTCTTCGTATTTGGGCGGAAGCACAGGAGGCGGAAGTTCGTCCATTCGATCTGTGGCCATCGATGCGGTGCCTGGGAATTCTCCGACGCAACGCATCGTAGTGGGCGGGCAAACGACGGCGACAAATTTCCCAACGATGAACCCGCTGCAGACATCGCTGGTGGGAAGCCAGAATGCGTTCGTATCCGTGCTGAGCGTGCCGAGTCCGGGTAACACGTTCAATATGTCGCTGCTGTTTTCCACTTACCTCGGCGGGGGCGTGGCCGTTTCCGGGCAGAGCGACTCCGTCCGCAATTTGATCACGGATTCGAATCATCAGATTTACGCACTGGGGCGGACGGCCTCGGCGAATTTCTTTGGCAATACAGTGCCTGCCACGACAGTGAACGGATTCCAGCCGACCTGCGCGAGTTGCGGAGGCGGAACGCCGCAGGCAGATCTGGCTATTTTTGTGCTGGCACCGCAGAGCGGCACCAACGTGCCCGACCTGACGGTGAGCAAATCGCACAGCGGGAGTTTTTCGCAAGGGCAGAGCGGGGCGCAATTTTCGATTACGGTGACGAATAGCGGCACCGGCAGCACCGTGGGTACAGTGAGCCTGGCCGATTCCCTGCCCTCGAGCATGACGGCGACGGCGATGACCGGGACAGGGTGGACTTGTTCGATCGGGACATTGGTTTGCACGCGTGCGGACGGGCTGGGAGCAGGCCTGTCCTATCCGGTGATTACGTTGACGGTGAATGTGGCGTCGAACGCGCCGCCTTCGGTGACGAACACGGTGGTGGTTTCCGGCGGCAGCGAAACGAACACGGCGAACGACACGGCGTCCGACACGGTGGCAATTACTTCCTCCGTCGGAGCTTGCACGAATAATTACACTGGGCTGACGAACGGCTCATGGGGCACAGCAACGAACTGGAGTACGGGAGCCGTCCCCGTAAACACCGATGTGGTCTGCATCCCTTCGAGTATTACAGTGTTGGTGAACACGGGGCTCTCAGCCGCCAATCAGACCATCAGCGGGCTGAACAATTTGGGGACGATTACGTTTTCGGCGGGGCCGTTGACGGTGACCAATAATTCCGTAGCCAACAACATCAATATGAGCGGCGGAACACTGGCATTCAACGGACAGCTAACCGTTAGCGGGACATTTGCTCAGTCAGGCGGAACGTTCGCCGGAACAGGGGAAGTGGACCTAAACGGGCCATTCACGTGGTCGGGCGGAACGATTTGTTCGGCATTGACGGGTGCGAGTTGCACAACCGGAACGGTGGCGAAACTCAACGCAAATGGAGGGATTACCTTCCCGGCGAGCGCGAACGTGGTGCTCTCGTCGCGCACGATGAATAACAACGGCACGGCGACCTGGTCGGGGGCCAACGGCTCGCTGGACATGGTAAACAGCGCGGTGATTAACAACGGCGTGGGAAGCGTCTGGAATATCACGAACGACAGCAGTCTAGTGTTCGGTGGAGGAGCAACCGTTGCATTCAACAACGCGGGAACGTTCGAGAAAACCGGAGGAACAGGAACGAGCACGGTAAGCGCGCCATTCCACAATACGGGGACTGTGCTGGGGAACGCGACCATCTTTTCGTTCACGGGCGGAGGGAATTGCGGATCAAGTTGCTCCGGGACGTACACCTCCGGGCCGAGTGGAACGATCGCTTTCGCGGGGGGCATCTTCGCGCAGAGTGGACCTTTAGCCGGTCAAGGAACGTTGAACTTCAACGGCGCGACGATGGACTTCGGCACCGGCGTGACCATGCTTTCGACCACAAACATCAACATCAGCTCCGGGACGCTTGCGGGGGCGGCACCAGGTGTGCTCGATTTCGAGACCACGCCGAATTGGTCTGGTGGCACGATCTGTTCTTCGCTGAGCGGTGCTTCGTGCGTGGTTGGGAACAACGGAACGATGAATGCGAACGCGGGAATCAACTTTCCGGCGTCGGCGAGCGTGTTGCTGTCTGACCGAACGCTGAACAACAACGGCACGGTGACATGGTCGGGCACCGCAGGTTCGCTCGACGCGGTCAATGGAGCGGTCATCAACAATCCGGCGAACGGCGTCTGGAACTATGTAAATGACAGCAGCCTGGTGTTTGGCGGGGGCGCGACGTCGGCGTTCAACAATGCAGGCAAATTTGAGAAGACCGGCGGCACAGGGACAAGCACGATCAGCGTGAATTTCAACAACACCGGGACGGTGTTGGGCAACAGCGCCACGATGGCATTTACGGGCGGCGGAAATTGCGGGTCGACGTGCGGAGGTTCGTACACCCCCAATACGGTCGGGTCCATCAATTTCGCGGGGGGAATCTTCGGGCAAAGCGGACCGATCAACGGCACGGGCACGGTGAACTTCAACGGCGCGACCATGAATTTCGGGACGGGCACGGCGACGATTTCGACGACCAACGTGAACTTAATCTCCGGGACCCTGGCGGGGGCGGCACCTGGAATCCTGAACTTTGCAACGCAGTTGAACTGGACGGGCGGAACGATGTGTTCGTTGCTCAGCGGCACTTCATGCGTTGTGGGAACGAACGCGACGACGAACGCGAATGCAGGAATCAACTTTCCAGCTTCCGCCAACGTGCTGCTGTCGAATCGCACGCTGAACAACAACGGCACGGCCACCTGGTCGGGTGCCGCAGGCTCGATTGACGTGGTGAACGGCGCGATCATCAGCAACCCGCTGAACAGCGTGTGGAATTACGCCAATGACAGCACGCTGGCGTTCGGCGGCGGGACTGCGGCGGCATTCAACAATGGCGGAACATTCGAAAAGACGGGCGGTACCGGCTCCAGCTCGATCAGCATCAGCTTCAACAACACCGGAATGGTGCTGGGCAACAGCACGACGCTTAGTTTCACCGGCGGCGGGAACTGCGGATCCACCTGTTCCGGCACGTATATGGCCGGCGCGGGCGCCGCAATCAATTTTGCGGCGAACATCTTCGCGCAAAGCGGCCCAATCACTGGAGCGGGCACGGTAAATTTCAATGGCGCGACGATGGATTTTGGAACCGGAACCGTCACCATATCGGCCACCACGGTGAACATGACGGCTGGAACTCTCGGCGGCGCTGCGCCGGGAATCGTGAATTTTTCAACGGCCTTGAACTGGACGGGCGGCACCATGTGCTCGATCCTGAGCGGCACGGCGTGCGTAACGGGAACCAATGCGACTACCAACATGAACGCCGGGATCAATTTCCCAACGTCGGCCAATGTGTTGCTGTCTTCCCGCACCCTGAACAATAACGGCACCGCCACATGGTCCGGCACCGGCGGTTCTCTAGACATGGTTAACGGCTCCATTGTGAATAACGGTGCCTCATCCGTGTGGAACTACACCAATGACAGCAGCGTTGTTTTTGGCGGCGGAGCAGCCGTGGCGTTCAACAACGCGGGAAATTTCGAGAAAACCGGGGGGACGGGCACGAGCACCGTCAGCACACCGTTTAACAACAGCGGAAACGTGAACGGGAACAGCGGCACCATTTCGCTCAGTGCCGGGGGGAACTGCGGTTCCACTTGTCCGGGAACTTTCGCAACGGCAACTGGCGGAACTCTCAGTTTCCTCGGCGGATCGTATCTGGCCAGCGGACCGTTCAACGGCGCCGGGACGATGAACTTCAGCGGCGCAACGATGACGCTGACGGGTACGTACGGTGCAACCGGTACGACAAACGTTTCAGCTGGGACAGTCAATTTCAACGAAGCGAGTCCCGTAACGATTGCGGGCCCGGTGAATTTCAGCGGCGGAACGATCACCGGATCCACGAGCACGTTGAACCTGCCCGGATTGTTTACGTGGTCGGGGGGAAGCCTTTCTTTGCCAGGAACGACGAACGCCACCGGGGGAATCGCGCTGCCCAACGCGGGGTCGGTAGTCTTAAGCAACGGCACCCTGAATACTCCGGCGGCGGTTACGTTTGCTGCCGGCGGAAGCGGGGGGAGTTTTCTGCAGTCGACCGGTTCCATTGTAAACAACACGGGCACGTGGAACCTGCAAGGCGACGATTTTGTGAGCTACAACGGCGGCACGGCGACCGTGTTCAACAATAATGCCGGCGGTATCTTCGAAAAGACCGGAGGAACGACTTCCAGCCAGATCGGCACGGCTTTCAACAACAACGGAACGGTAACCGTGGGCAACACCAGCGGAGCGGCGAGCCTGGTCTTCAGCAGCGGGTTGTGCAACACCACTACACCGTGTGTTGGGAACGGGTCGTGGACAGCACTGGCAGGTTATACGCTGGCGTTTAACAGCGGGGTGTACAACCTGAGCGGACCGTTCGGCGGCGCAGGAACCATGAATTTCGCCGGCGCCCTGATGAACCTGACGGGCACATATGGCCTCACTGGCGCAACAAACGTGCCGGGCGGTACAGTCAATTTCAATGAAGCAAGCCCAGTAACGATTGCAGGTCCGTTGAATCTCACCGGTGGAACGGTCGCTGGATCCACGAGCACGTTGAACCTGCCAGGATTGTTTACCTGGACAGCGGGGACTTTGGCTTTGCCGGGAACAACCAATGCCACCGGTGGAATTGCACTTCCCAATGCGGGCGCCGTAATACTCAATGGCGGGACCTTGAATACTCCAGCGGCTGTCACCTTCGCCCCGGGGGGCAGTGGTTCAAGCTTCCTGCTATCCAACGGGGCCGTGGTGAACAACACCGGCACATGGAATTTGCAGGGCGACGATTTTGTAACTTACAACGGCGGCACGGCCACGGCATTCAATAATAAGGTTGGCGGGATCTTCGAGAAGACGGGAGGCACGACCACCAGCCAGGTCAGCACCCCGTTCAATAATACTGGGACGGTTACGGTTGGCGCGGTGACTGGATCGTTCACGCTGAACTTTAATGCTTCCACGTGCACCACGGCAATTCCCTGCACCGGGACTGGGTCGTGGAACCCGTCGTCCGGGTTTACAGTGGCGTTTAGCGGAGGGACCTACAACCTTAGCGGGTCGCTCAGTGGAGCGGGAAACTATCTCTTCGGCGGCGCAACGGCCAACCTGACGGGCCCCTACACTGCAACCGGGGCCACAACTGTTTCCGGCGGAGCGGTCAATTTTAACGAGGCGAGCCCGGTAACGATTGCGGGACCGCTGAATTTCAGCAGCGGAACGATCGCAGGAACCACGAGTGCATTGAACCTGCCCGGATTGTTCACCTGGACGGCCGGAACACTGGCATTGCCACAAACGACAAACGCCGCGGGCGGCATCGCCTTCCCGAACATTGGCAACATGATTTTGAACCTCGGGACGCTGAATACCTCGGGCGCAGTTACCTTCGCCGCGGGCGGGCCCGGATCGAGTTTCTTGCTGCAGAACGGCGCCATAGTGAACAACACGGGCACCTGGAACCTGCAGGGCGACGAATTTGTGACTTACAACGGCGGCACCGCAACCAGGTTCAACAACATCTCAGGTGGAATTTTTGAGAAGACCGGAGGAACAACCACAAGCCAGGTGAGCACGGCGTTCAGCAACAGCGGGACGGTGCTGGCCAACGCGCTTAATCTTTTCTTCAGCGCTTCGTTTACACAGATCGCAGGTACAACGATGCTTGGCGGCGGCAGCCTGCAGACTGCGAGCACAAACCCGCTGACCTTTCAGGGAGGCAGTCTTACCGGGTCAGGTACGGTGCAGGGCGATGTGACGAACACAGGTGGAAGTGTCGCTCCTGGAAGTTCTACGGCGGCAGGAGCCATTACTATCAGTGGCAGCACTGTGGGAATTTATTCGCAGAGCGCTACCGGAGCCTACAACGTAAAGATTGGCGGCACTACGGCGGGGCAGTTTGACACGCTTGCGATGTCCGGCGCAGCCACGCTTGGCGGCCCGCTGAACGTGAGCCTGCTCAATTCGTTCTCACCGGCGCTGGGAAACACGTTTACCATCCTGACGGCGGCCAGCGTTGCGGGCACGTTCAGCACCACGAACTTCCCTGCTCTTTCGGCGGGGTTGGGCTGGCACGTAACGTACAACGCGACGAATGTAGTTCTTTCCGTCGTGTCCGTGTCATCGCCTGTGGCGAACCTTAACCCCGGGAGCGTAACGTTCCCGAACACGATTGTGAATTCAGTGGCCGCGATCCAGAAAGTGCAGTTGCAGAACACCGGCACGTCGGCGTTGACGATTACATCGATTGTGCCGACGGGAACCGATGCGGCGAATTATTCCTATACGCCGGACGCCGTGCAGCCGTGCCCGATCTCGCCCGCGACGCTGGCAAACGGCGCGAGTTGCCTGCTGGACATTGGTTTCCTGCCACTGACGGCGGGAACGCATAACAACGCGCAGATTACGGTGACGGACAATTCCGGAAACGTGGTTGGATCGACGCAAACGGTTTCGCTATCCGGCACGGGAATTGTATTGAACTCAATCGCCGTTACGCCCGCAACCGTAACGGTCCCACAGGGCGGTACCCAACAGTTCACCGCAACGGGCACGTACAGTGATTCTTCCACGCAGAACTTGACCAGCCAGGTCACTTGGGCTTCAGCCACCACTTCGGTTGGGACCATCAATGCCGCGGGGGTTGCACAGGCAGTAGCGCCGGGCACGTCAAACATTACCGCCAAGCAGGGTTCGGTCACTTCCCCTGCTGCGGTCCTCACTGTCACCGGCGCAACCCACTTCACCGTTTCCTCGCCCGTGAACGCGATCGCGGGCACTTCGTTTAGCGTAACGATTTTTGCGGAAGATCAGTTCAACACCGTGGTGCCGGGCTACACGGGCACAGTGCACTTCACCAGCACCGATCCGCTGGCAATCCTGCCCGCAAATTCAACCTTGACGAACGGCTCCGGAAACTTCCAGGTCACGCTGAAGACGATAGGAAGCCAAACTTACACAGCCACGGATACTGTGACATCTTCCATCACCGGAACTTCCAATCCGGTTACTGTCGGCTCCGGATTGGCGACGCACTTCCAGGTGACGGTGCCGGGGATTGCGACGGTGGGGGTTGCGACCAGCGTTAATGTAGTTGCGCTCGACCAATTCAACAACGCCGTGACGACCTACGCAGGCACGGTGCATTTCACGAGTTCGGATGCGTCGGCGATTCTGCCGGCGAACACCACGCTGACGAGTGGCGCGGGAACTTTCCCTGTGACGTTCAAGACAGCGGGAAGCCAGACGGTTACGGCTACGGATACCGTGACGGCGACGATTACGGGAACTTCCAACGCGGATCTGGTGAGCACCGGAACGGCGACGCATTTGGCGCTTGTGACCTTACCGTCGGTTACGGCAGGGGTCCCGTTGACGGTGGTCGTCGAGGCTCTGGACCAGTTCAACAACATCGTGACGAACTACTCGGGCACGGTGCATTTCACGAGCACGGATGCCGCTGCGGTACTGCCGGCGAACTCGACGCTGACCAATGGAGTCGGGTCGTTCCAGGCAACGCTGAAAACGACTGGCAGCCAGACAATCACAGGAACCGATACGATTACGGCAACCATCACAGGAACTTCCAGCGCGATTACGGTCAGTTCGACAACGGCAACGCATTTCGTTGTATCCGCCCCGCCATCGGCGGCGGCCGGCACGGCAGTGAGCGTCACCGTAGGTGCATTCGACCAATTCAACAATCTAGTGACCGGATATACCGGCACGGTGCACATTACGAGCACGGATGCGGCGGCGATCCTGCCGGCAAATTCCACGCTGACGAGCGGCGTGGGCGTTTTTCAGGTAACGCTGAAAACCGCGGGAAATCAGACCGTCACCGCGACGGATACGGTGACTGCAACGATCAATGGAACTTCCAACACGATAACTGTTGGATCCAGCGTTGCCACTCACCTGCTGATTTCCGCGCCGGGAGCAGCAACGGCGGGGACACCGTTCAATATCATCGTGACGGCTTTGGACCAGTTCAGCAACATCGCGACCGGCTATACGGGCACGGTGCACTTTACGAGCACGGATGGAGCGGCGGTGCTGCCGGCGAACGTGACGCTGATCAATGGCACCAATACGCTTTCGGTCACTTTGAAAACGCTGGGGAGCCAGACGATCACCGGGACGGATACGATTACGGCTACAATCACCGGAACTTCGAACGTGGTTAGCGTCTCATCGGGAATTGCGACGCACTTTGTGGTTTCCGCGCCAGGTGTGGCAACGGCGGGGACAGCCATCAGCGTGAGCGTGACGGCGCTCGATTCGTTCAACAACATTGCAACGGGATACACGGGAACTGTGCACTTTACCAGCACAGACGCCACGGCGGTATTGCCAGCGAACACGACTCTTGCCAGCGGCACCGGCAGCTTCCCTGTCACGCTTAAATCCGCTGGGCTTCGGACAGTCACTGCCACGGATACGGTCACCGGCACGATCACTGGCACAACCGGCACGATTACTGTCAGCAGCGCCCCGGCGACGCACTTGGTGGTGACCGCGCCAGCAGTGGCGACCGCTGGAACTTTCATTACCGTGCATATCACGGCGGTCGATCAGTTCAACAACGCGGTCCCCAGCTACACCGGAACCGTGCACTTCACCAGCAGCGATGGAGCGGCGGTGTTGCCGGCCAACTCGACCCTTTCAGTCGGGATTGGGGCGTTCTCGGTAACGTTGAATACCACCGGTTCGCAGACCGTGACGGCCACAGATACGGTCACCGGCACGATCACTGGCACAACCGGCACGATTACTGTCAGCAGCGCCACGACGACCCACTTGCTGGTGACTGCGCCGGCAGCCGCCACGGCTGGCACCCCCGTAACTGTAAACGTCACGGCGCTGGATCAGTTCAATAACACCGTCACCAGCTACCCGGGCACGGTGCACTTCACCAGTTCGGACGTGCTGGCGGTATTGCCGGCGAACTCGACGTTGACCAATGGAGCCGGGACGTTCCAGGTGACGTTGAAGAGTACGGGAAGCCAGTCGGTCACGGCAACGGATTTCGGCAACGCTACGATTACGGGCACGTCGGGGCCAATCAGCGTTACTGCGGTGCTGCAGACGATTACGGTTGCGCCGGCATCGGCCAGCGTGGCGACGGGATTGACGCAGCCATTTACGGCTACGGGACACTTCTCGGACGGCACAAGCGGGCCGGTGAGTGTGAATTGGAGTTCGGCGAACACGGCGATTGCGACGATTAACAGTTCGGGCGTGGCCACGGGAGTGGGCGCGGGTGGGCCGATTACGATTACGGCGACTTCGACGACGAATGCCGCGATCAGCGGGACGGCGCAGTTGACAGTGACGGCGGCGGTGCTGCAATCAATTTCGGTGTTACCTGCGAATCCAACAATCGCAAAAGGACTGACGCAACAGTTCACCGCGATGGGGACTTTCAGTAACAGCTCCGTGGTGGATATCACCAGTCAGGTGGCTTGGTTCTCGGCGACCACGAGCGTAGCCACAATCAATTCCACGGGTCTGGCAACCGCCGTGGGCACTGGCACCAGCAACATCACCGCCAGTTTGCTCGGGGTGACATCTCCCATTGACGTGCTCACGGTAACAGGACCTGCCTTGCAATCTCTTGTTGTGGTCCCGACGGCACCCATCGTTGCCGTGGGCGGCACGCAACAGTTAAACGCAGAGGGTGTTTTCAGTGACGGAACATCTCTAGACCAGACGCCGAATGTTACTTGGCTGTCCTCCAATACAACCCAGGCGACCATAACCACTGGCGGCCTGCTTTCCGCGTTGCAGCAAGGAGGATTGGTCACTGTCACGGCCACGTCGACCTCGAATCCTGCAATCAAGGGTATGGCTTCGCTGACAGTGGCGGTCCCCATAGGATTCGCGTTGACAGGCAGCATGAGTGCGCCGCGTGACATCCCCGATGCGACTGTGCTCACTGACGGAAGGGTTCTAATTACGGGCGGCGTCAACTTTACCGGCGTCACCGTACTCTCCACAGCCGAGATTTATGACCAGGCAACCGGTACTTTTAGCCCGACAGGGAGCATGACCGTCGCCCGGTTTGAGCACACAACCACTTTGCTTCCGGACGGAAGAGTTCTGATTGTCGGCGGCACACAGTCAGACCTAGGGCAACCTACGCTTGCTAGCGCCGAGATTTATAGTCCAGCCAACGGAACATTCACGGCTACCGGAAATATGGCCAATACCCGACGCAGCCACACGGCAACGCTTTTGAATAACGGCACGGTATTAGTCACGGGAGGCACGGATTCCTCGGGTCACGCCCTCGCAAGTGCCGAGTTGTTTGATCCGAAGTCAGGGACGTTTGCGCTAACCGGAAGTATGACAACCCCTCGACAGGGTCACACCGCAACACTATTGGGCGATGGAACAGTGCTTGTCGCGGGAGCTGGGACCGCCGAAATCTATAGCCCGGCCTCAGGAACTTTTACGACAGTATCCAGCATGGCCGTTGCCCGGAGTGGTCATACCGCGACACTACTCAATGATGGCACCGTGCTAATGGCAGGCGGATTCGACAGCCTTGTCAATTCACTGAGCAGTGCGGAGCTTTACAACCCCGTTACTAAGACATTTGTTCTTAGCGGTAGTATGGCTTCTAGCCGCGGTGTCCACACCGCAACCATTCTCAACAACGGAACGGTTCTGTTTATTGGTGGATATATCGTAACCCAGACGCCGCTGGCCTTCTCCGTTCTTCCAACCGCCGAACTTTATGATCCGGTCGCGAAGACGTTTAGTGGTACAGGGAGTCTTAACTTCGCGCGAGATGCTCATGCGGCCGTGCGCTTGACGAATGGTAAGGTGCTCGTCACGGGCGGGGACAACGAACAATGCGACGGTATTGTTCCAAGTGTCACGTGGTGTGTGGGCGCCCCTCTAGCCAGCGCGGAACTGTACATGCCCAGCACGTTCACTCAGCCTGGGCTCACTTCGATCGCTGTGACTCCAACGACTCCCTCGATCGCCACCGGAGGGTTCCAACAGTTCACTGCCACCGGAACATTCAGCGGTGGTGGACCGCAAACTCTCGCGTCCGTCACTTGGAGTTCCTCGAACACGGCTGACGTCTCGATTACGAATGACGTTACGGATTCCGGCCGGGCGTTCGGCTTGGCGCCTGGAAGCGTGACGATCACGGCGTGTGAAGGCGCGGTCTGCGGTTCCACGGGCGTAACCGTGCCAGCGACGTTGGTGTCGATCAGCGTGTCGCCGACGGCGGCGGGTGTGGCGGCTGGAGGGACCGTGCCGTTTGGCGCTACCGGGCACTTCTCGGACGGGACGACTGGAGCGGTTAGCGTGAACTGGTCGTCGTCGAACACGGCGATTGCCACGATTAACAGTTCGGGTGTTGCCACGGGCGTTGCTGCCGGTGGGCCGGTCACGATCAGGGCGACGTCCACGGCGAACGCGGCCATCAGCGGGACAGCACTACTGACAGTGAGCGCGGCGGGGCCGACGTTGCAGACGATCAGCGTGACGCCAGCAAATCCCACAATCGCGACGAACGCGATACAGGCGTTTATCGCCATTGGGCACTTCAGCGACGGGACATCACAAAATTTGACTTCTACCGTGACGTGGGGCTCGGCGACCACCGCGGTTGCAACGATCAATGCGGCCGGGGTGGCGACGGGTGTCAGCGCGGGGACGTCCACGATCAGCGCGACGCTTGGCGCCGTAAGCGGCTCGACGGTGCTGACAGTGTCGGCGACGACGGCCCACGCTTACGTCGGGGACTCCGTTTCCGCGACTTGCTGCCTCGACGTGATCGATATAACCACCAACCAGATCGTGAAGCAGATTCCAATCACCACCATCAATGAACCGCTGGGCATCACGCCGGACCAGAGCCGCGTGTATGTTCCAGACAACGCCGGCAGCGTGCTGGACGTGATTGACACGACCACGAATACACTGGTGAACACGATTCCTGTTGGCAATGGGACGACGGCGGTGGTGATTAATCCGAACGGGAAGTTCGGATACGTTTCCGACCTCAACGACGGCAACGTGGTGGTATTCAACGTGGCGACCAGCGCGGTGGTGGCGACTGTGCCCATCGGGTTCTCGGCGGGCTGGATCTCGATCACGCCAGACGGAGCATTGGTGTACGCGGCGAGCGACTCCGATGGACGCGTTGCAGTGATCAATACTTCCACAAATACATTGAGCACGACAATTACGCTCAATGCGCCCGTGGGACAGCCGGCGGTAGGCTGTGTCAGCGGACCGACGTTTAACCCAGAGGGCACGCTTGGTTATTTCTCTTTGCTGTGCTCCGGGAACACGTTTAACGGCAACACGATTAACGTGCTTTCCATCCCCAGCAACACGCTGGTTGCCCAGATCACGGTGGGCACCGGTCCGTTCCAGAGTGCGATTTCGCCGGATGGCTCGCGACTGTATTCCGCGAACGCTGTGGCTAACACCGTTTCTGTGATTAACACGGCGACCAACGCGGTGATCGCCACCGTCCCGATGCCGGGCCATTCCCAGTCGATTGCAGTGACACCGGACGGCGCGCACGTGTATGTCGCAAGCTCCAACGCCGCTACGGTCTCCGTCATTCAGACTTCCACGAATACGGTGAGCGCCTCCATCCCGGCGACGGTTCCCTTCGGGATCGTGATCGCCAGCCCGCCGGCAGCTTCGGCGGCGACGACACTGACG
>DATHOY010000002.1:0-18722 GCA_035484435.1 Vulcanimicrobiaceae bacterium
TCTCGATCGTTTCGATGGCGGCAAGTCCTGCCACGCAAGAAGTGGGGTTTCCGGCAAAGGTGCTGCCAAGTCCGCCAGGAATCGGCGAGTCCATAATCTCGGCGCGGCCGGTGACCGCCGCAATCGGCAAGCCGCCGCCCAACGATTTCGCGGTGACCAGCAGGTCCGGCTCGACCCCGTAATGCTCGATCGCAAACATTTTTCCAGTGCGTCCGATGCCGCTCTGCACCTCATCGGCGATGAAAACAATGCCGTACTTGTCGCAAATTTGTCGGATCACCGGGAAAAATTCCTTCGGGGGAACCACGAAGCCGCCCTCGCCAAGCACCGGCTCCGCAATAATCGCCGCCACCTGATCCGCCGCGACCACGCGCTTGAACGTGTCCTCCAGGTGATGGGCGCAAGTCATCTTGCACGAAGGATACGTCAAACCGTACGAGCAGTGATAGCAGTTGGCATACGGGATGCGATAAATTTCCGGTGCAAACGGGCCGAAACCCACCTTGTACGGGTTGGTCTTGCTCGTCAGCGTCATCGTTAGCAGCGTGCGCCCGTGAAACGCATCCTCAAAGCAGATCACCGCCGGCCGCTTGGTGTGAGCACGCGCAATCTTCACCGCGTTTTCCACCGCTTCCGCGCCGGTGTTTACAAAGAAAGTTTTCTTGGTGCCGCTCATCGGCGCCAGCGAATTCAGTTTTTCCGCAAGGGCGATATACGACTCATACGGCGTAACGCCGAAGCACGTGTGCAGGAATTTCTCCAACTGCTCCCGCACGGCTTTTTCCACCCGCGGCGCGCGGTGGCCGATATTCAGGCAGCCGATGCCGCCGGCAAAATCAAGGTAGCGGTTCCCGTCCACGTCCTCAATCCACGCGCCCTCCGCCTTCGCGGTGAAAATCGGCGTCACCAGTTGCGGCCCGCGCGGGATCGCAGCTTCGCGGCGCGCCACCAGCGCTTTGGATTTCGGCCCGGGAACTTCCGTGCGCAATTGAATCGTCTTCATGGCTCTCACTTCCCTTTTTTGAATTCAGAAACTTTACGTTTCTCAGTACCAGCCGATCGGAGTTTCGTCCAGGTTCACGTACACCTGCTTGGTTTCCAGGTATTCTTCCAGTCCCCAGGGTCCCAACTCCCGCCCGAAACCCGACTGCTTGTAGCCGCCCCACGGCGCCTCGACGTAAGTCGGCTGCATATGATTCACCCAGATAATTCCCGCGCGCATCGATTTCACGATGCGGAACGCCTTATAAATGTCACGAGTCCACACGGCGCCGGCCAAGCCGTACGGCGTGTCGTTGGCAATCTTGATTGCGTCGGCTTCGTTTTCGAACGGAATCACCGACGCTACCGGCCCAAAAATTTCTTCGCGGGCAATCCGCGCAGAATTGTCCACATCATAGAAGATCGTCGGCTCGACGTAGAATCCCTTGCCGAACGTTTTCGCGCGCCCACCACCAATCGCGGTCTTCGCTTCTTTCTTCCCGATTTCCATGTACGAGGTCACGCGGTCGTACTGCTCTTTGCTGACCAGCGGGCCCATCTTGGTCTCGCGGTCGAGTGGAGCGCCCAGCTTGATGCGCTTTGCTTTTTCCGTCATGGCCTCGACAAACTTCGAGTAAATCTTTTTCTCCACCAGAATGCGGCTGCCCGCCGAACAAACTTCGCCCTGATTGATAAACACGCCAAACAGGGCGCCGTCCACAGCCGCTTCCCAATCCGCATCCGCAAAAAAGACGTTGGGCGATTTTCCACCAAGCTCCAGGGTCACGCGTTTGAGCGTGTCGGCCGCGCTCTTCACGATAATCTTGCCCACCGCGGCGCTGCCGGTAAACGCGATCTTGTCCACGCCGGGATGCGCCACCAGCGCCGCCCCGGCGACTTCGCCCATTCCGTTCACCACGTTCACGACGCCCGGCGGCAAGCCAACTTCTTCCAGCCAGTGCGCAAATTCCAGCGCGGTCAGCGGCGTCTGCTCCGCCGGTTTCAGCACGCAGGTGCAACCCGCCGCCAGAGCCGGCGCCAACTTCCACGCCGCCATCAGAAGCGGATAGTTCCACGGAATAATCTGACCCGCCACGCCCATTGGCTCGCGCAGCGTAAAACTCAACGCGTTCGCGGGCACGGGCATCACGCTGCCGTTCACCTTGTTCGCCAGGCCGCCGTAGTATTCGAAACACGTCGCCACGTCGCCGATGTCGTATTCCGCTTCCACAATCGGCTTGCCGGTGTTGCGCGATTCCAACTCCGCCAGCATCGGCTGATTCTGCCGAATCTTTTCCGCCAACTTGAACAGGATGCGCCCGCGATCCTGCGCCGTCGTCGCAGGCCAGGGTCCGGAATCGAACGCCGCGCGCGCGGCCTTCACCGCCATGTCCACGTCGCTCGCGCTAGCCTCGGCAACCTGCGCGATAACTTCTTCGGTCGAAGGATCGAAGACAGGAAATGTCTTACCCGTGGAACTCGACACCCACTGGCCGTTCACGTAGTTCTGATAGGTTTTCACCGCAGGTTTTGCTGGACTGGACATCGCTTTCCTCCAACTCCTAATTTCACGCCGGCGTCGAGCCCTCCGCCAGTTTTCGCGCCGCTTTCCGGCTACCATAGATAAAAAAGAAAAACGCGGCCAAGCCGATAAAGCCCAGCGTGCCGCCGAACATCCAAATCTCGTAAGACAGCAGCGAAGTAATCTGTTGCGCCGGGAAAAATGCGAGCGCGATGCCCAAAATCGTCGTGAGCATTCCGGAAATGCCCGCAAACACCAGCATTCCACGCCCATAATGCCCGCGCACGAATTTCTCGTCGAACGCGATCTTCAGCAGCGCGCCGAACATGTACAGGAACGGGACAAGCTGCAGAACAACGGCGAGCGAAAGCAGCTTCTGAAAAGTCTCCTGTACGCCAGAACCCGTCAGCGTAAAATTCAGGACCACCAGGATCAGCGAAACGCCGGCGTGCACCAGCAGCGCCGGATACGGTGTGGCGTACTTCGGATGAATCTTGCCCAGCCACGACGGCAGGTACGAATCGAGGCCAGCAACAAACGGAATACGCGCCGAACCCCCGAGCCACGCCGAGCCAATGCCCGCAATCGACAAGCTGAGCATCAACGCAAACGGCGCCACAATCCACGACACGCCCACCTGCGCCGCCATGTGGCTGACCGCCTGCACAATTCCCTGTAGGACGCTGATGCTGTCTTTGCTCACGGCAATCAGCAAGGTCAACGTCGCACCCACGTAAAGAAATCCAGAAAAGAGCCCGCCCCAGGCCACGGCCCCGGGCAAAGTCTTCTGCGGATTTTCAATTTCGTCGCCCATGATGGAGGCAAGTTCCAGCCCCACAAGGCCGAAACAGATCACGCCAAACGAATTCAACACAAACCGCGGATTCGCCGGCACCCGAAAATCCGACCAGTGGATCGATGTGCCAAACCGCATGCACACCACTACACCCAGGCCCATCAGAAGAAACGCCGCGACAAACGTGCCGATGCCGCCAAGATTGTTGATCCACTTTCCCACGCCAAGCCCCATGATATTCAAAATCACCAGCACGCTCAGCAGCACCACGCTCGCCGCCAGCGCAAACGGCTTGTTATCGCCGAGGGACGCATGGCCCGGCCCCAGCACAAAAACGGAAACGCCGACGAAGTACAGCATGATCGTCGGCACGTACATCATATTGTTGGTCCAATAACACCAACCGGAAAGAAACCCGTGGAAGTCGCCGAACACTTCCTTGGCCCACAAATAGACGCCGCCCTCACCGGGGTACCGGTGCGCCAACTCGATCACCGCGATTCCCTGCGGCCAGAAAAACAGAATCAGCGAAATGATCCACAGCCAGATGGTGACGCCGCCGTTCGCGGCAATCGAGGGCAAAACGTTCAGGTTGAAAACGGCGACGACAAACAGGAGCACGAGGTCGCGCTTGCCGAGTACCCGCTTCAGGTGCGTGGTTGCGGTTGCGGCAGGTGAAACGTCTGCCTCCACGGGCGCGGCCTCGTGACTCAAACGGTGCTCTCCTTAATGTCCGGCGGCGCCAACGAACTGCGCGCCGCGTTCCTGCTGGGCTTTTGCGAGGCCGGGTGCGACCTCTTCAAACGCCGCCAGGTGCTTGTCGATGTCCGCTTCCGTGTGTTGCACGGAAATGGTCCACTGCTCGTCCCACCAGTAGGGCATCGCCAGCACGCCGCGGTTCACCATGCCGAACCAGAACTGGCGCCAGATGTCGACGTCAATGTTCAGCCAGTCGCGGTAGTTGCGAATTTCCTGCGGATAGAACATCAAGGCGCCGTTCACGCCCGCGCTGACGACGTAGGCCTGCACGCCGTTTTTCTTGACGATGGCGCGATACCCGTCGGCCAGCTTTTTGCCGAGTTTGTCTACGTGCGCGTAATTCTCGCGTGTCAACACTTCGCGGAACACCGCAAGCCCCGCAGCCATGGCAAAGCGGTTCGTGTTGTACGTGCCGCCGTGGAAAACTTTGTGCTGGACGATCAGGTCCATCACTTCGCGGCTGGCGCCGAATGCCGCCAGCGGCACTCCGCCGCCGATGGATTTGGCCAGCGTGATCATGTCCGGCTTCACGCCGAAGTATTCGCTAGCGCCGCCCCAGCCGAGCTTCGCGCCGGTTTTCACTTCGTCGAAGATCAGCAGCGCTCCGTTCTTGGTGCAGATCGCGCGCAGGCCTTCCAGAAAGCCTGGTTGCGGCATGCACAGGCCGACGTTCATCATGATGGGTTCCAGGATAATTGCGGCAATCTGTCCCGGAAATTGTTTGAAGCGGTTTTCGACGCTGCCGAGGTCGTTGAAGGTGGCTACGGTGACGTTGTCGAGCACGGCCTTGATAACGCCCAGACCGCCCGGCACCGAATTCGGGGCGTGGATATCGCCCGCATCCTCAATCTTCGGCTTCACGCTGACCAGCGCCGTGTCGTGCAGTCCGTGGTACGCACCTTCGAAGCGCAGGATCTTGTCGCGGCCCGTGGCGGCGCGCGCGATTCGGCAGGCGTGCATTGTGGCTTCCGTGCCGCTGTTGCCGAACCGCACCATCTCTACCGGATACCGTGCGCAGATCTCTTCCGCCAGTTCCAGCTCCATGCCGTGCGGCATGCCGAACGTGGTGCCGCTGTCGGCCATCAGTTTCACGGCTTTGGCCACCGCGGGATGCCCGTGGCCGGCCATCAGCGTGCCGAAGCAGAGGTTGTGATCGATGTATTCGTTGCCGTCGATATCTTTGATTTTGCTGCCGTGCCCCTCCGCCACGAAAATCGGATAGGGATCATACGCGCGGTAATTGCTGGCGACGCCGAGCGGAATTCGTTTCTGCGCCTTCTTGTGCGCTTCCGCGGATTTCGGTGTGCGCTTTTCGTACAAGGCGATTTCTTTTTGTAGTGTGTCGTGCATTGCTGCTCCATCCAGGTAGGCCTTCCTATGTGGTCACCTGTGGCAGGTCTATTCCCTGCGGTCAGTGTTGGGGCGGCTGTTTCCCGCCTCTGTGTAGGGGCGGCTTTAGGCCGCCTCTGTCAACGAGGCAAACGGCGCGGTTCCTGCGGAGAACTACGCTTCCTAGTTTACGCCTCTTTCACAACTTTCTGCAGCCGGGTGGGAGGTCTCCGCGGCCGGTCTTGGACTCTTCGCGCGGAAACGCCCCGGCCTGGATCGGGCGCTTCCGCGGAAAAGTCAGCTCTTCCCGACGTCAGAAGAGAATCTTCAAAGCAAACTGTACCAGGCGCGGATCGCGCAACTTTTGTGGCTGGCCAAACGTTGTATTGGAAGTTCCGCCGTCCACGCCGTAGAACTGCGCGTGATTGAAGATGTTGAATACTTCGGTGCGGAACGACACGCGAACCCTTTCGTTGATAGCGGTGGTCTTGAATACGCCGAAGTCCCAGTTGTTGATCGGAGAGTTGCAGCACAGGGTGCGCGGCGAATTCCCGATTTGTCCCAGCGCGCTGTCGGTAAACAATGTAGGGTCTTTAAAAATATTCCCGTTGATTCGGGGGTTTTGTGTGCCTATCTTTCCCAGGAGGTCCGGCTTGCCGGGGCATTCGAAGCCGAGCGTGCTGCCTTGCAGCTCCTGGTCGTCGCAGTTGTTGATGAGAATCGGGAATCCGGTCTGATACGTGTAAATCCCGGATACTTCCCACCCGTTTACGAACTTCCCGGCCATGCCTTCTTTCTTCGGAATCGGCAGCTCCCAAACGTAGTTGAAAACGAAGCGGTGCCGGGAATCGAAGAGCGACGGGCCGTAGGTGCTGTTGAAGTTGAGCGGGTTAAGGATTTCCTCGAAGCTGGAGGCATTGTCTAGGGATTTGCTGTAGGTATACGAAGCCTGGAACTGCAAGCCGTGCGAGAAGCGCTTCTCAAACAACGCCTGCAACGAATTGTAGTTCGAACGAGCAACCGTATCTTCAGAGAAGATACTGTTGAATACTTCGGTGCCGTCCGCTGGGCACCCAATGCCACTAAGGGGGTCGCAATTGGGCGACGCATAAGGACGCAGGCCAACCAGATTGATCGGTGTACCACCCGCCGCGCCGGTGATGGTGCAGCCGGCAGGAGTCTTGCCCACGATCGGGCAGGCGACGTTCGGTCCGCCTGGAGTTGATCCGCCGATGTATGGCAGATGAAGTACCTGGTTTGCAGGAAGGACGAATTGAAACTGATTATCCTCGCTAAAAGGCCCGCAGCTTTGCCCCGGGATATTGTTGATATCCAGGCAAGTCTGCGCGTTGGCCGCGTTCTCGTCATGGATCGCCAGCAAACGGTGGCCCTGCGAGCCGACGTAGCCGGCCTGCACCAGAATGTCACCGGGCAATTCGCGCTTGATGGTCAAGTTATACTGCGCCGAATACTGCGTCCGCAGCGTCGTCGGAAATTGCCCGAAGAGCAAAACGGGACGATACAGCGACCAATCCACCGGCTGGTTGCGCGGCGGGTTCAGGAAGGCATCCGACACGTTCGGCTTCGTGGATCCGTCTTGTGTTACGAACGGAGTGGTGAACAACGGATTGGAAACTCCGTTGCTGATCCCGAACGGCGGCTCCGCGCTGAACTGTTCCAGAACCAATTGCTCGATTGGGTTGTAGAAGAGGCCCCAACCCATGCTTACCGTCGTCTTGTTCGGTCCGCCGGTAAGTTTCGCGAGCGCTCCGTCTTTCCAACCCGGACTCCAGTTTAAACCTAGCCGCGGCGCAAAGGCTTTGTAGTACGTTTTGATGAGGCCGTTCGGCACCCCTTTGTCTCCCGGAAATACCAGCCCGGTCGGAGTCACGCCCTCGCTGGCGCAATCGTTGGTCCCTCCAAATAAATTGCTGGTGGGGCTTAGCTCGCAAGGAAAGACGGTAGAGACTTGCCCCGGATTGAACCGCTGCACTTTCTGGCCCTTGTCCGTCAGCGGCGTATTCATTTCCCAACGCAATCCATAATTCAGGGTCACGTTAGACTTGATCTTCCAGCTGTCCTGCGCGAACAAATACAAGGATGTGCTCCGGACAAGCTCCGTGTTTGCCGATCCCTGTGAGTAGGACGTCGGCAGCCCCAACAGATAATTGGCGTACAAATCGCTGGCGCCGGTGTCGTTATTGCCGCCGGGGCCAAAAATGTATTCGCCGTTCACGTTGAAGTACAACTTCTGGTCGAACTTCTGGTAGCGGACATCGCCGCCAAATTTGAAGCTGTGCGTCCCGATAATCTTGCTGTAGTTGTCGGTGAACTGGAAGGTATTGCCGGTCTGCGGCAATTGCCCTTCGAAGTTATTTCCGAAGAGTCCCTGCGTGCCATTGAAGGTGATAAAGGGCACGCCTTCAAACTGAGAGCCGAGGCCAGGATGGATGCCGCAGCCAAATCCCGGGCAGTTCGGAGTGGAGCCGAGAGCGGTTCCGTTGTCAGCAACAAGCGGGGTATCGGAAGTTCCGGTAAAGCAGAACGGTTGCGCGGCCGGATCGTTGCCGCAGGATCCGGTCACCGCATTCGTTCGCTGCGGGGTGTAAAACTGGGGTTGCGCTTCACGGAAGTAAGTAAATCGCAGCTCGTTTACAGCGCTGGAACCGAGCGTCCAGGTGTGGCTTACGTTCAACTGTTGCGCGTGTGTGATGATTCGCGCGCCGAAGTTACCCAGCGATCCGCCGGCCAACTGAAAAATGGCGAATGGATCCAAGGTGTTGTCGTTGTCGTAGTAATAGTAGACGGAGAGTTTCTGCGATGGATTCAGAATCTGATCGAGCCGGAGCTGGAACTGGTCGCCCCGGTCCCGGGACTTCACGACATCTTGGACCTGAGAGCTCGTCCCTCCCGACCCAGTCAAAAACTGCTTCGCCAGGTTGAGGGCCACCGGATCAAAGCACTGCGTCGGGACAGCGGCCGTAAGCATAGTGGGGCCAGTGACTGTTGGAAAAATGGAGTCCCACTTCGTCTGTGCTCCCCCAACCGCCGCATTCAGCGCCGTCTGTCCTCCGGGGGTCAATTTGCTTCCGCCCGGGCTGGCGCTTCCACACCGGTTTTGGAGAACGTTGGCAACTAGCGAGTCATTTAGAAAACCGGGAAAAACAAAGTTTGAAGGGTCGGTCGGCGAGATTCCCGGCGCCGGTAAGGGAGCTGAGAACGTTCCGGCGTAGTCGGAACCGGTCGGCACGGGTACCTGCTGCGAAACGATGCCGCGGACGACCCTACGGCCCTCGTAGGAACCAAAGAGAAAAGTCTTGTCTTTCTTGATTGGCCCGCCGAGCGTTCCACCGAACTGATTCTGCTTAAATGGCGGCTTGATCGTCGGTTGGAATGTAAATCCGTGAGCGTTCAGAACGTCGTTGCGGAAAAATTCATACACGCTTCCATGGAGTTCGTTGGTGCCCGATTTCGTGACCACGTTCACGACCGCGCCGGAGTTGCGCCCGTATTCGGCGTCGAACGAATTTGAAATAACGCGGAACTCTTCAACGCTATCCGGCGACGGCTGCACGGCCGGGAGATTCGCGAATAAGTCGTTGCTATCGCCTCCATTGACCGAATAGTTGTTGGAACGTCCCCGGCCCCCGTTCACCGTGACGACCCCGGGCTTATCCGACCCGTAAAACAAATTGTTCCCGATCTGCGACTGAACGCCTGGCTGCAACTGGAGCAACTGAAATACATCGCGTTCGTTCAAGGGCAACTGCGTGGACGACCGTTCATTCACGACCGCGCCGAGTTGCGTCGAAGTCGTATCCACCACCGGCGGCGCGCCGGTCACCTCCACCGTTTCGGTCGAGCCGCCGATCTGCAGCGGTATATCCACCGTGACAACCTCGTTCAAATTCAGAGGCACGCCTTTGCGCACATACTTCTTGAATCCCGTCTGGTTCACTTCCACCGCGTACGTGCCGATCGGCACTTCCAGAAACAGAAACTCGCCGGTGCTGGAGGTCTGCGCCTCGCGCTTCACGTTGGTGGCCTCGCTGGTCAGGACGACCTTAACGCCGACGACCGCGCCGCCGCTGGCGTCCGTCACCGTGCCGCGGATGCGGCCGCCGGTGCTTTGCGCACTGGAATTGGAAACACTCATAAAGAAGCTGAAGAGTGCGAGGACCGCGGCGAACAGAATGCTCTTGCAACAGACGGACTGAAGCTGCTGAAGTCGCTTTGCGTCTTTCATCTTGGACTCACCCCTGTTTCACCGAATATCTCTTGCCCCGGCAAAGAGATTCTTCGTGGTTGCTACTTCCCGCTGAACCTTACTATAATCCAGTAAACTTAGAGAAAGCCGGGACCTGTGTCAAGCAGAAAGAATTTGTCGCCCACATCGAAATCTCCGGGCCGCCAGCCGCTTCTGCGCATCTCTGAAGTGGCCCGCAGGCTCGCGATTTCCTCTTCCGCGTTGCGCGCCTGGGAAGCCCTCGGCTTGGTTTCTCCGCAGCGCACCGAGAGCCGTTACCGCATGTACACCGAAGGCGACGTGCGCTTGCTGCAGCGCGCGATTTTCCTGCGCCGCGCGCGCGGCCTGAATCCCGCAGCCATTGTCCACGTCCTTAAGAAACAGGGCGTCGTCTCCGCCCCCGCCGACGCGCCGCAGCTTCCCGGCCAGCGTTTTCGCCGGCTGCGGGTGCGCCGCCAGCTTTCCCTCGCGCAGGTTGCCCGTGCTACCCGCGTCTCCGTCGGCTTCCTCAGCGCCCTCGAACGCGGCCAAATGCGCTGCTCCATCGCCACGCTTCGCCGCATCGCCCGCTTTTACAAAACGAACATCATCTCCCTCTTCGAAACCAACGGCGAAGCACAGCGCCTTGTGCGGCCCTCCGAACGCAAAATCCTGGAAACCAGCCCCAATGTCCGCATGGAACTTCTCGCCTGGGGCAACACCGCCATGGAACCGCACCTCTTCCGCGTGAAACCCGGCGGCGGCAGCGGCGAATCCTACTCCCACGAAGGCGAGGAATTCCTGCACGTGCTGCGCGGCGAGTTCGAACTCTGGCTGCACAACGAAGGCCACTTTCGCCTGAAAGCGGGCGACAGCCTCTATTTCGAAAGCTCCACGCCGCATCGCTGGAAAAATCCCGGCCGCGCCGAAGCATGGATTTTGTGGGTCAATACGCCGCCCACGTTTTAGATTTACAATCCAGCCTGCAGCCGCTTGCCTTTCCGCGGCGCCAATCGAGGACCGGTTTGAGACTGCGCTACCTGCTTACCTCCATTCTCTTGTT
Source organism: Vulcanimicrobiaceae bacterium (assembly GCA_035484435.1). Lineage (GTDB taxonomy): Bacteria > Acidobacteriota > Terriglobia > Acidiferrales > UBA7541 > Acidiferrum. The sequence continues at coordinate 10,676 of DATHOY010000002.1, forward strand.
TGCCTCAGTGCCCGGGGTCACCTGCCCCGTGTTTGCCCAGCAGTCCGCTCGCGTCGCCCCGGCGGATATTTTGATTGTCCACGCGAAGGTCTACACGCTGGATCCGCAGAAGCCGTGGGCGCAGGCCGTCGCCATCCGCCACGGGAAAATCCAGGCCGTTGGCCGCGATGAAGAGGTCGAACGCTACCGCGGCATCGGCACAAAGCGCATCGACGCCGGCGGAAAGCTGGTGCTTCCGGGTTTCACCGATTGCCACATTCACTTCCTGGATGGCTCGCTCAGTCTGGGCCACGTTAATCTGGAGGGCGCCAAGGATCCCGCGGATATTCAGGCACGCTTGAAGTCCTATGCCGCCCAGCATCCCGGTGACGACTGGATTCTTGGACGCGGCTGGAACTATGCGATGTTCGGCGCCGCCGCCCTGCCCGACAAGAAATATCTCGACGAACTTTTTCCAACCCGGCCTGTCTTCCTCGAAGGCTATGACGGCCACACGTATTGGGCAAACTCCGTGGCGTTGTCGCTTGCAGGCATACGCAAAGACACGCCCGACCCGGCGAATGGCGTGATCGTCCGCGATCCGCAATCCGGCGAAGCTACAGGAGCGCTTAAAGAAAGCGCCGCGCGGCTGGTGGCAAAAGTAGTCCCCGTGCCCGACCGCGTCGCCAAGTTGCGCGCGCTGCGTGAGGGCATGAAATGGGCCAACCAGAACGGTCTGACCCGCGTGCACAGCGCGGGCGGTGATTTTCCGGAGCTCGACCTCTTCGACGAGTTGCGTCAGGAAAATCAGCTGTCTGTGCGCTTCTACATCGCTTATTTTCAGGACCCGCCGGAACTCCGCCAGCAGGACATCGAAGCCGCAGAGGCAGCGCAAAAAAAATACCACGACGACTGGATCGATACCGGCGCGGTGAAGTTCATGGTGGATGGAGTCGTGGAATCGCACACCGCTTCATTCCTCGAACCGTATTCGGACGATCCTTCGACGCGCGGCTCCCTGTTCTGGGACCCTGTGAAATACCAGTCCGCGGTGGCGGAAATGGACAAGCGCGGCTTCCAGATCTTCACGCATGCCATCGGCGATAACGGCATTCGCACGGCTCTGAACGCTTACGAATTCACCGGGAAGAACAATCACACGAAAGATCGCCGCAACCGCATCGAGCATATTGAAGACATCAACGCGGCCGATATTCCGCGTTTTGGCAAGCTCGGAGTGATTGCCAGCATGCAGCCGCTGCACTCCTATCCGGACAGCGATACGCTGGACGTCTGGGCGCGCAACGTCGGACCGGAACGGGCTATGCGCGCCTGGGTGTGGAAAAGCATCTCCGACGCGGGAGGGCGCTACGCATTCGGCAGCGATTGGCCCGTGGTGACGCTGAATCCCTGGGAAGGGATCCGGACCGCGGTCACCCGGCAAACGGCGGAAGGCACTCCAAGAGATGGTTTTGTACCTTCACAGCGTTTGACGGTCGCGCAAGCTGTCGAAGGCTACACGCTGGACGCGGCGTTTGCAGGGCACCGGGAAAAAACAGAAGGCTCACTCGTCGTGGGCAAGGCCGCCGATGTAATCATCGTGGACCGCAACATCTTTGAAATCGATCCGCACTCCATCGGTGATACAAAGGTTGTCATCACCCTTGTGGGAGGCAGAATTGTTTATGAAGCGGATGCACAATAAATTGCGCGCAATCCGCGTGGCCGGCATTCTGCTCGCAAGCGTGACGCTCCTCGCCTCCTGCCAGAAAAAAGAGGAATCGCTCAGCCTGCTCGTCTGGGAAGGCTACGGCGATCCCGCATTTGTCCACGCGTTCGAAGAGGCGCATCACTGCAAAGTCTCCGCCTCGTACATGGGGTCCAGCGACGACTTGGTGGCGAAACTCCGCGGTGGCAGCGCCGGCAACTACGATGTAATCTCACCATCCAGCGACGTCGCCGCCTCCATTGCGCGCGCTGGCCTTGCCGAACCATTGGACCTGAACAAACTCCCGAGCTATTCGCAGCTCTCCCCCAAGCTCCGCGAACTTCCCCTCGTCAAGTCCAACGGAAAAACCTTTGGCGTTCCTTTCATGTGGGGTCCGAATCCTCTTCTCTATGACACCACGGTGTTCGCCAAGCCGCCGGATTCCTGGGCAACTTTCTGGGACCCGAAATACAAAGGCAAAGTTTCCGTCTGGGACGATCTCTCCACCTTATATATGGCCGCGCAGATGCTCGGTTACGATAAGCCCGACCCTTCGCAACTTTACAATCTTTCCGACGACCAGCTTGCCGCGGTGAAACAAAAACTGCTCGCGCTGAAGCCCAACATTCGCAAAATGTGGTCCACCGGCGGCGAGTTGACGAATCTTTTCGAAAACCATGAAGTGGTTATCGCCATGGGCTGGCCGCTGATGACCAATCAACTGCACCAGGCGAATTTTCCGATCGATGAAACGATTCCCAGGGAAAACACCACCGGCTGGATCGACCACCTGATGATCACCAGCGCCAGCCCGCACAAGGAACTCGCCTACGCGTTCCTGGAATTCATGATTCAGGCGCAGACCCAGAAAATAGTTACCGACGTCACGCACTACACACCCGCCAATCCAGCCGCGGCGCAATCCATGACCGAAGCCGAGAAGAAGGGATTGCACCTGGACGATCCCGACGCCTACATGCAGCGCATTTATTTCTGGCAGGACGTGCCGCGGCGCGCGAAGTACATCGAAATTTGGAATGAGGTAAAGGCCGCTCCGTGACGCCAACGGGCCACAGCGCGGAGCAAGCCGCTGCAGGCGCGGTTTCAGAAAGCGCGTTGCTCGAAGTCCGCGACGTCAGCAAGAGTTTCGGCACACGCGAAGTCCTGAAGCATATTTCCCTCGAAATTGGCGCGGGGGAATTCCTCACGCTCCTCGGCGAAAGCGGCTCCGGCAAAACAACGCTGCTGCGCCTGATCGCCGGGTTCGAGCAACCGAGCAGTGGCGAACTCTGGATGAGTGGCGAGCGCCTGGACACCCTACCCCCCTACAAGCGCCGAGTGAACACTGTTTTCCAAAGCTACGCCCTCTTTCCGCATCTAACTGTTCAGGAAAACGTCGCTTACGGCCTGGAAGTCAGCAGCGTGGCAAAATCGGAAATTCCCGGCCGCGTAAACGAGGCTCTGCAAATGGTGAAGATGCGCGAATTCGCGGCCTCTCGCCCCGCAAAACTCAGCGGCGGCCAGCAGCAGCGCGTAGCCCTGGCGCGCGCACTCATCAATCACCCCAAGCTTTTGCTGCTCGACGAGCCGCTCTCCGCGCTGGACGCCAACCTCCGCAAACGAATGCAAGGCGAACTGAAATCGTTGCAACGCGAAATCGGGATAACCTTTCTCTTCGTCACCCACGATCAGGACGAAGCCATGGCCCTCTCCGACCGCATCGCGCTATTAAAGGACGGCGGTCTCGAACAAGTCGCCTCGCCGCGCGAAATCTATGCGCGACCAGCTACCAGCTACACCGCCGAATTCATCGGCCAAACCAACCTCCTGCGCGCCAATATAAAGGATGGCGTGGCCACGTGCGGTTCGCTCCAGTGGCCCTCCACCCAGCCCGCCGGCGCCGCTCTCTTTTCTTTGCGGCCCGAGTCCATACATCTGTCGGCCGATGTTCCGCCGCCATCTGGCGCCGTCCGCTTCCGCGCCGTGGTCAGGCAACAAATTTTCTCCGGTTCCAGCGAGCATCTTGAGCTCGAACTCGCCGGCGAGTCGCTGCGCGCCCGGATCTCCGCCCGCGGACCGCTCACGGACGAGCACGAGTTCTGGTTTTCCGCCGAGGACGCCGTCCCGGTCCGCGAGTGACTTAACTATGTATTCGCGCGCCTACAAATGGATCGTCTCCGCGCCTCCCCTCCTCTGGGTGACGATTTTTCTGCTTCTTCCCTACATGCTGATGCTCGTGCACAGTTTCTGGCTGGTGCGCGACGGCGTGATCGCCCACGATTGGAATCTGCAAAATTACGCCAAACTTTTCCAGAATCCCGTGTACCTCGAAGTCCTCTTCCGCACCATGCGCATCGCCGCCGGGGTCACGCTGCTGTCTCTCCTCCTTGGATACCCCCTCGCCTACTACATGTCGTTCCATGCCGGCGTCCGCAAAGACCTTCTCTATCAACTGGTGATCGTTCCTCTCTGGGTCAGCTATCTCGTCCGCGGTTACGCCTGGAAAACCATTCTCGGTTCCGAAGGCGTCCTCAACGGCTTTCTGCAATACATCCACGTCACAAAAGAACCTGTCAGCTTCTTCCTTTACAGCCCGTTCGCTGTCGTCCTCATGCTCACCCACATCTACACGCCGTTCGTTTTTCTTCCGCTTTACGCCTCGCTCGAACACATTCCGCGCAATCTCATCGAAGCCTCTCATGACCTCGGCGCCGGTTCGCGCGCCACATTCCTCCGCGTGATTCTTCCGCTTTCCCTTCCCGGCCTCCTCGCCGGAGCAACCTTTGCCTTTTTGCTCACCCTCGGCGATTTTCTCGCGCCGCTCCTCGTCGGCGGCCCGTCCAGCATTATGATCGCCAACATCGTCCAAAGCCTGTTCGGCACGGCCTACGACTGGCCGCTCGGCGCCGCAATCTCTGTTTCTATTCTTCTGCTCACGATCTCGCTCCTCTTCTTCACCGAGCGCCTGGAAAAACGGTGGTCCTTCCGATGAGCCGCTCAACCAAAAACACCCATCGTTCGCCGCTGCTCGCGGCTTACGCGTTGCTGGTCTTCGCGTTTCTCTATCTGCCCATCGTGGTCCTCATCGTCTATTCGTTCAATCGCGACGGCGTCGGCGGATTCCCGCCAAAACATTTGACGCTCCAGTGGTATCAGATCCTTTTCAGCGATGCCGCTATTTGGGATTCCGTGCTCAACAGCCTCGTGGTGGCCGTGGCTACAGTCATCTTTTCTCTTCTCTTCGGTCTGCTGGCGGCGCTCGCCCTCGACCGCGCCACATTCCCCGGCAAATCCGTCTTCCGCCGGCTGGTGTTGTTGCCGCTGATCCTGCCGGGCATCATCACAGGAATTTCCCTGTTGATGTTTGCCGTCTTTGCCGGCTTCCACCTCAGCCTGATTACCGTTTTTCTCGGTATGGGCACAGCATTGATTTCCGTGGCCACCACCGAACTCTTCGCCGGGCTGCAAAAAATCGATCGCGCGCAGGAAGAAGCCTCGCTCGACCTCGGCGCCACGCCCTGGCAAACTTTCTGGCGCGTCACACTTCCTAATCTAAGACTTTCCTTGATCGCCGCGGGCCTGCTCATTTTCACGCTCTCGATGGACGAAATCGCCGTCACTTTTTTCCTCATCGGCCGCGACAATACCCTCCCACTCGAAATCTGGGCTCGCCTCCGGCGCGGCATCACTCCGGAGATCAACGCCATCTCCACACTGATTTTTGCCGTCTCCGTAATTTTGATTTTGATCTGGTACCGAATTCGCACCCGCAGCACCGGCAAGGAAGCACAAGAACTTTTGGAACGCCCTTAAGAACCCCAGGAGAAAGACCATGTCTCAAACACGCCGCGATTTCATCAAGTATGTCGTTGCCGGTTCCATCGCTTCCGGTTGCCCGATCGACAAAGCGCTTCTTGAAGAGCCGGGCGGCGCCTCGGCATCCCCGCTCGTCGAAGGCGAGCACTTCGGAGTCTGTCACCAGGTGCGCGACGGCCATTCGTTTCCCAAACCAGACGCCACCAAAAAGGCCGACGTTGTCATCGTGGGCGGCGGCGTCTCCGGCCTTTCCGCCGCCTATTTCCTCAAGGGCGAAGACTGGTTGCTTCTCGAGAAAGAAGATCACTTCGGAGGCAACGCGTATCAGGAAGAATATGACGGCCATATCTTCGGCACCGGCGCCGCCTACGGCTATCGCGGCGACGCCGGCGACCTGCTTGCCAAAGAGATCGGCCTCGACATGCCGCTCATCAACATGCCCGACCCCATCATCGACAATGGCAAATACGCCCCGGACATCTGGCGAACCGGAATGAACGATCTTCCCTATTCGAAGGAAGTCGTCGCCAGTTTCAAAAAATATCGCGACGACATCATGAAAATCGACATCAAGAAAAACATGGAAGCGCTCGACCAGGAGCCGTTCACAAAATATCTCGCTCCCTACGCGCCGGAAGTCACCAAGCTCTGGGACGCCTACGGCCCCTCCAACTGGGGCGCCATTTCCGAAGACACCTCCGCGCTTATCGGGATAGCAGACACGCAGTATTTAATTCAGGGGCTCGATGACCAGAGGGTGATTCTCCCCGGCGGCCTCGGCTGCATCACGCACAAACTTGTCGAGACCCTTAAACCGCACCACGGCGAACGCATGCTGAGCGATGCCACCGTGGTCGCTGTCGTTCCCGACAAGGACGAAGTCCGCGTCACCTACGCGCAGGGCGACAAAATCACTACCGTCGCCGCAAAAGTCGTCCTGATGTGCACCGCGAAATACATCACCTCGCGCCTCGTCAGCGGCCTGCCCAACGAACAGAAGCAAGCCATGCGCCGCATGCGCTACGCGCCCTATCCCATGATCAACATGATTTTCGACAAGCCCATCTACCGCAAGGGCTACGACAACTGGTGCCCGGGAAAAACCTTTACGGACTTCATCGTCGCCGATTGGACCATCCGCAACAATCCCGGCTGCAAACCTAAATACAACATCCTCACCTTCTACACGCCGCTGCGCGAATCCGAGCGTTCCACTCTTCTCGAAGAAGCCGATTGCAAAACCCTGGCGGCAAAAGCCCTGAAAGATTTCCAGGGCCTGCTCCCCGAATTCAACGTCGACCCCGTCGAAATCCGCATCTACCGCCGCGGCCATCCCATGTTCATGGCCGTCCCGGGCCAATACACGAAAAATCGCATGATCGCCTCCAAGCCAATGGACCGCATCTTCTTCGGCAATTCCGATTCCGGTGGCCCCGAATCCCTTACCAGCGAAGCTGTGCGCATTTCTCACGCCGGCGTCGAGTGGGCCAATCTCATCCTCGCGGGAAAACCCGGCGCCGCCGACCTGGCCCACAAAGCCCTGACCGAGGTCGTCCTCTAGTTTTCATTCGCCTGCTTGCGCATCGAAAAAGTTACAGGCGTGCTATCGTGCTTCGAGCATCGCAAGCCCTATATAACTGCAAAGGATTTATCCAACAAATGCTTAAGCCGATCTTCAGGATCTTTCTCGCGCAATTGCTCCTCTGCTGTCTGGGGCTTCTGCCCGCCTATCCCCAGAAACCGCCGCAATCGTTGCTGATTTTGAACGCGCAGGTCGCCGACGGCACAGGCGCGCCGCTCTATCCCGCAAACGTGCGCATCGCCGGAAACCAGATCGTTGCCATCGGCAAACTGGCCGCGGAACCCGGTGAACCAACTGTCGACGCAAAGGGATTGGTCCTTGCCCCTGGCTTCATCGACATCCACAACCATTCCGAAGAGTCGCTGCCCAAGGATTTGGCAGCAGAGACGCAGGTTTCTCAAGGCATCACCACGCTTATTATCGGGGCGGACGGCGAATCGCCGTGGCCCCTGGCCTCCTGGTTCCACCAGATGCAGGACCACCCGGCCGCGGTAAACGTGGGGTCGTTCGCTGGCCACGCCACGATTCGCCAGCAGGTGATGGGCAAAGATTTCAAACGTGTTGCGACGCCAGAAGAAGTGCGCTTGATGCAACAGCAATTGCGCGAGCAGATGAATCAGGGCGCGCTTGGGCTTTCCAGCGGCCTCGAATATGAAGTGGGCAGCTACGCAGCCACGGATGAAGTGGTTGCTCTCTCAAAAATTGCGGCGGCAAGCGGCGGCTCCTACATGACCCACATTCGCGATGAAGCCGACAAATCGTTCGAAGCCCTGCAGGAAGAAATCACCATCGGAGAACAAGCGCACATTCCCATTGAGCACTCCCACATCAAGCTCGGAACGGTTGGCGTGCAGGGGAAAGCGGCGGAGTACATCAAGATCATCGAAGCGGCGCGCAAACGCGGCGTGGATTTCCTGGCCGACTGCTATCCCTACGACGCGTGGCACTCCAACCTGAAAGTG
>DATHOY010000003.1:0-43977 GCA_035484435.1 Vulcanimicrobiaceae bacterium
AATGTCAGCAGGCGGGCGATCTCCAGGGCCTGCTTCAACTTCGGGCCGAGGTGAGCGAGCGCGAGCCGTCCACCCGTGGCCTTTGTCTTTCGGTGGGTTTCGATGAGCGCGCCGATCCCGGCGCTGTCCACGGAATTGACGTGCTCCAGACCAACCACAATTTTTTCGGCTCCCGAAGAGAGCAGATTGTCAATCGTTGTGCGCAGCCCGATGCTCTCTGGTCCGAGCACAAGACGCCCACTCAACGTCAGCACATAGATTCCATTCGTTTCGCGCTGCGTTATTTCCAATGGCACCGGTTACCCCCTGTCGCGCAAATGCGTGAACCCGCGAATTCTTCCATCATACCTTCCGAACTTCCGCCGCCAAAGCCCGCTACCCTCCCCGCGGCCATCCCGTAGCCCTGGTTGCCGCCGGGTTTGGCGGGATGCTACGATGCTGGGTTCCATGAGTCCCAATGGTCCCAACCGGCCCCGGATTGGCATCCCCTGGCGCACGTCCGCCGAAGGCCGGGGCAGCCTGCTCCCCTGGCGGGGCAAGAACCGCTATTACGCGGAGGCGGTCAAACGGGCCGGAGGCGAACCGGTTGAGCTGTCCTTGACCGATACTGAGCGCCTGCAAGCCCTCCTGCCCACCCTGGACGGCTTTGTCCTGCCCGGCAGCCCGGCGGATGTGGCTCCCGAAGAATATGGCCGCAGAAACAAAGGGAAATCGGAGCCCGCCGACCCTCCCAGGGAACACACCGACAGGGCCATCCTGGACCACGCCTTTGCCGAGAAGAAGCCGGTCCTGGCGATCTGTTACGGCTGCCAGCTCCTGAACGTGTACCTGGGCGGCACGCTGATTCAGGACCTGCAAAGTGAAACGGGCACAAATGTACCCCACCGGCGCAAGGATCTCACGCCCGAGCCTCCCGACGACCCGCGCCACCCCACAAAATTTGAACCGGGCAGCCGCCTGGCGGCGCTCGCGGGAACCACAGCTGCCGTTGTGAACAGCTCGCACCACCAATCCATCGAACAGCCTGGCAAGGAGTTGAAGATCACGGGGCGCTCGCCGGACGGAATTGTCGAAAGCGTCGAATGGACCGGGGACGGCAACTGGGTGACCGGGGTGCAATGGCATCCGGAGCGCATGGAAGGTGACCCGCTGGCCGAGCGCTTGTTCAGCGAGTTTGTCGGCGCAGCGCGGGCGGCGCACAAGATTCCAGCCGGGAAGCCGTAAAGGCGCGAACCAACCCGGCGAACAAGTTTACGAATCATACATGGGGGACTCATGATTTCATTGGCGGGGAAAGCGGCACTCATCACCGGAGGTTCGCGCGGCATCGGAGCAGCAGCGGTCAAATTATTTGCGCAAGCCGGCGCGGACGTGGTGTTCAGCTACAACTCGGCCAAGGAAGCGGCAAAACAGGTGGAGCAGGAAGCCGCGAAGCACGGCACCCGCGTGGAAGCGTTCAAGGCGGACGTAGGCAAGCACGCCGACAACGGCAAGCTGGTCGAGCACACCATCAAGCGCCTGGGCCGCCTGGACATTCTGGTGCCGAACGCTGGCGTCTGGAACCCGGAAGATCTGCCCATCGAAAAAATGACCGAGAAGCAGTGGGATGACATGATGCGCGTCAACCTGAAGAGCGTGTACTCCGTGATTCACTTCGCGGTGCCGCACATGATCAAGCAAAAGGGCGGCAAGATTATTCCGATCAGCTCCACGGCGGGACAGCGCGGCGAATCTTTGCACACGCACTATGGCGCTTCGAAGGGCGGCATCATCAGCCTGACCAAGGGACTGGCAACCGAATTGGCCGGGCACGGAATCCTGGTGAACAGCGTGGCGCCGGGCTGGGTGGCGACGGACATGTCGAACGCGGTCCTGAACAGCAAAGCGGGGCAGAAGATGGCGGCTACCGCGATTGCGCTGGGGCGCGCGGCAACTCCGGAAGAGATTGCCGGGCCGATGCTGTTCCTCGCTTCCGATCTTTCCAATTTCATGACTGGAGAAATATTGAACGTCAACGGAGGCGCGGTGCTGTGCGGCTGATCCGCAAAATCTATTTGCCCAATCTGGCGATCGCGATGACGATGCTGCTCGCGCCAATGGCCGTGCGCGCGCAGAATCCGGACATGGTGGCGCCGGAAGCCAGCGCAGCCAAAGCCAAACAGATACTGGCTCAACTGATCGAAGGCATGGGCGGGCCGTTGTACCTGGATATGCGAGAGCGCCAGTGCGACGGGCGCCGTGCCGCGATTGGCCACAACGGCGCGCTCGCGGGCTACGTGCAGTTCAAGGATTCGTGGGAATTCCCGGACAAGAACCGCACCGATTACGTCGCGCACGGGCGCAACACCCTTTTGGGATACATGATCGGCGTCCAGGAACTCGATTTATCACACGGCGGCCTGGTGATCACGCTTTTCAGCGGCGAACACGGCTGGACGATGGATCGCGGCGGCGTGTCCGAGATGCCGGAAGACACGATCGCGGAATTCCTGGATGCGGTCCGGCGCAGTTCAGACAATCTGCTGCGCCTGAGCCTGAAAGACCCTCAACTGGATTTCCGCTGGGGCGGCCACGACACCGTGGATTTGCATGAAGTGGATTGGGTGGAGATTACCGACCAGGAGCAGCGCGTCTATCGCCTGGCCGTGGATAGGTCCACGCACCTGCTGATTCGCAGTGTGGTTCACGTGAAAGACGATAACACCGGCCAGCAGCGCGAAGACGTATCGATTTTCACGAACTACCGTACCAATGGAGGCATCCAGGTGCCCATGCAGGTCACGCGGGAACGCGACGGCCGCCGAATCTTCCAGGTGTTCTACGATAGTTGCCAGATCAACCCGCCCCTTCCCGCGGACTTTTTCACCCGGGAGGCCCTGGTCCAGAAATTCAAAGAGACCGGCGGCAAGAAACCGAAGTAACTCACTCAATAAATTCCGTGAAAAACAGCCCCGCCCGGTTTGTCTTGGGGCTATCATCCATTCGAACGGCCCGGGTCGCAGGGCGCTGGTGGGCTTAGTGACTGTGTATTAGCCAGATGAGTAGCCTCTATCTGGCAGGCGGGAAGACTGCTAAGTTAATAGGTCCCAGCCAATCAGAGAGAATGCGACCGTACCGCAGACGGCGCCACGGACGGTTGTCATGATAGGCCGCAGGATCGGATGAAAATGAAAGCTCGGCGGGTTTCCGGCTTCAGCCTGACGGAACTTGTCGTTGCGATGGCGGTGGCCATGATTCTGATGGCCGTCGGCCTGCCGTATTTTCTGCGCGCCTACCACTCTTACCAGCTCAGCAACGCGGCCACGCAAGTAGCCGACATAGTGCGGTTGACCCGCTACGAAGCGATTCGGCTCAATAAAGTAGTGAACTGCGTGATTCAACCCGATCCCGGCAATCCAACCATGACTCGCGCTTCGATGACCGACGTTAATGGCAACCCGCTGACCGGGTTTGGTTCGCGGGCGACGGTGCTTGGGACAGCGGGAAATCTGGTGGATTCGGGTTCAGTGACGGGCGCGACCAACCTGGCTCCGGCTGCCGCGCTTGGCGCGATTACCCCGACGGCGGTTGCGCCGACCGGAGCAACGATACAATTTGACGCCCGTGGGGCGCTGACCACCGGCAGAGTGACTGTCTTTTACTTGAATGCGCCCGGCTCACCAGAATCCGGCTTTCGTGCCGTACTTTTGATGCCTGCGGGATCGATCCAGATCTGGACCGGCGATTCCAGCGGCAACTGGCAGCAGATACGATGAGCGACCGGATGCGTGCCGTTCAAACGATCGTAACCGCCGGGCAGCGCCGCCCCGAGCGCGGATTCACGCTGGTGGAAATGCTTATCGCCACGTTGATTGTGGTGATCGGTCTGGTGGCCGTCGCGCAGCTTGTGCCGACCTCGATGATGATGAACGCCAACAATCGAAGCGACGGCAGTGCGTTGGTGCTCGCGCAGAAGCAGATGGAAGCCTTGCGTGCCGTTCCCCTTGGCACGAACTCCTTTACCGATGCAACGGGAGCAACCTGTCCGCTCGCCACGACGTGCTTTGTCGGTGATCCCACCCAGCCCGCGCAGGTCGTGGGGAGTCCCGTAAAGCTCGTTAACGGCTCACCCGTCATCGACTATGCACAGCCGCTGGTTGCCGGATACGGCTTCACCTACACCGACCCGAATGATCCAACGGGCGCTGTGAACGACGTGCGCTGGGCGGTGGTCACCTTGACGAACGGAACCGTGGTTGGCCGACGCATCGTCGTCGGAGCGTTTCGCAAAGGCATGAAGACGCCCACCTTTCCGGTTTCCCTCGATACGATGGTGTCGAAATGAACTCCGCAACGCCACAACAAGAGCGCGGGTTCACGATCATGGAATTGATGATCGCCACTGCGATTTTCCTGGTGATTTGCGGAGCGATGTTTGGATTGCTGCAACTCTCGCAGCAAAAATATTCCAGCGAAACGCAACTTTCCGGGGCATTTCAGGAGACGCGGCTGGCCATTGACCAAATCGTGCGCGACTTCAATGTTTCCGGCTATCCGGCGCGAAGCCTTTTTTCGGCACTGCCGCCAGACTCTTCGCAGTACACCCTAAGCCCCGTGGCGTGGGATCCCAGCTACGCCGTGTCGCCTTGCTTTGTCGGGACGGCTGGCGGTGGAACCTGCGTGACTCCCGGCGATTTTGACCTGATTGTCGAAACCAATCTGGGAAACGGCGCGGGCGTCAGCTGGATTCGCTACCAATTGATTAACACGACGCTTTATCGCGCGGTAGTTCCAAAAACGGCGGGAGGGGATCCCGTGGCCGCAACCTCCGCGGCCGGAGCAATGGTGCCGTTCCTGACAAACGTCATGAACAATCCGTCCCCGGCTCAATTGGCGTTGATTGTGGCAAATTATCCGGGTATGTTTCCCGGCGGCCTCCCGCAGCCGGTATTTAAATACACTTGCGATACCGCGGCGGGCCCGCTTCCGTGTCCTCTAGCGGGGAACGATGGCATTCCAAGCAATATTCGCAATGTGGACGTCGCCTTGATCGTGATGACCCGCCAACCGGACATGCAAACACAACAACCCAAACTTGTGGAACTAAACGGCAGAGGGCGGAGGGTGAATCCGTCGAGGTGACCCGTATGTTCGATGGAGCAGCCGAAGGGAAGATGCGATTGTGAAGAGTCGGGCCCATTTCAAAAAAGCACGCTGCGAGCACGGCGCCGCCCTGCTGATCGCGATCTTCGCGCTGCTTTTGATCAGCGTGGTGGCGATTGCCCTGATCGTTTCCTCGGGTACCGAGACTTCCCTCGCCAGCAACTACCGCACATCCACCAGCGCCTATTACGCGTCACTCGCCGGGCTTGAAGAGGGCCGCGGGAGACTGTTGCCAACGAGTCTTAACTACATCCCGCTGCCCGCCAATCCAATGCCGCTAACCCAGGTGATTTATATAACCAACCCCGCGGGCGGCGAGGTCGTGGCGCCGGACGACACCGCCAATCCCACAACGTACCCGGACACCCAATACAAACAAGAATTTGGTGTAGACGTATCCTCCCGCATTGTTACGAAATACGCTTCGGTCTCGCCGGTCGCGGGTCTTCCCGGTCCCGTTTACAAATGGGTGCGCATCAACGCTTTGACGGAGAAGTCGTTGGGCAACGGCGTCACCGGAGTGGATGTTAACAACGACGGTGACGTGGATCCGTTCACACCACTCTTTTATGACCCCGCCAACCGCACCCTGGGAGGCGCAATGTCTCCTGGCTTGGTCGAGACTCCGACACCTTCGGCGACAGCGCTGCAGGCCCTGGAGATTACGTCCTTTTCAGTCCTGCCCAATGGCAGTGAAAAAATGTTGCAGTATCTGGTTCAACCGCTGGTGGAATTCCCGAACCTGACGGGCCAGGGATTTACGGCTGCCCTCACTCTTGCCGGAAACAACGTGCAATATACCGGTCCGGGAACGAACTCATTCTTCATCAATGGGCAGGATCATCAGTGCCCTCCTGCGGTGCAGGTGGTCACGGCGGGGCCGATGGTCACGGCAATCGGTTACACCGTTACATCTGGAAGCGACTCCTCAAGCGGAAATATCGCCGCAGGAGCAGTACCTGCCGCGAATTATTTGGGGGCTCCGCTAACTACCGGACCTCCTCCAGGCCCGTCCACGGGAAGCATAGCGTTCCTCAACACCATGAACGGCAACTGGCTGACGCCAACTGGGCTGGACGCGGTGGTGCAGGATATCACCAACAACGCTGATTCGGTGATTACAGGTCCTACAACCCCGGGTAGTTTTCCGTCCGGGATGTCCGCCACCCACCCGATGACCATCGTCGTAAATGGAGACCTGGACATGAACGGGTGGCGCAACACGGGCTATGGCTTGCTCCTGGTCACTGGCACTCTGCATTACGATCCGGACGCCACTTGGGAGGGCCTGGTGCTCGTAATCGGACAGGGTAATTTTGTTTCCACCAGGGGCGGCAGCGGAGGAATTGACGGAGCCGTCTTTGTCGCCAAAACCCGCGATACCTCAGGAAATCTGTTGGCGAACCTGGGAGCGAGTTCTTTCAGCCAGACCGGGCCCGGCAGCAATGTCGGACGGGGCATCAACTACAACAGTTGCCTGGTGAACAGCGCGATGGGGCCCATTACGTACAAAGTCCTGGCTTTCAAAGAAATTCCGCTGGCCAATTGATACTGCGCTCGCCTTGCTCCTATTCGTGAACTTCCCCCAAAATGACCGGACACGGATGGCGCGGTATACTAGGTGAATGGGTCAAACCTCAAGAGAGCCGCAGATGCACGGCACAACGGTCTTGTGCCTCCGCAAGGATAATAAAGTTGTGCTCATCGCCGACGGCCAGGTAACCATGGGCGATCACGTCATCAAGCACACCGCTAGAAAAACCCGCCGGCTTTATAACGACAAAGTCGTGGCTGGATTTGCCGGTTCGACCGCCGACGCGATCTCGCTCTTCGAACGCTTCGAGGGCAAGCTGCAGGAACATTCCGGCAACCTGCAAAAGGGATCCGTGGAACTCGCCAAGGAATGGCGCAAGGATCGTGCGCTGCGCCACCTGGAGGCGCTGCTGATCGTGGCCGATTCGAAAGCGACCTTTGTCCTTTCCGGGAACGGCGACGTGATCGAACCGGACGACGGCCTCTGCGCCATCGGCTCCGGCGGAGTTTACGCGCTGGCCGCGGCGCGCGCGATGATCAAGCACACGAAACTCCCTTTGAAGGAGCTCGCGCTGGAAGCCATGCGCATCGCCAGCGAAATTTGCATTTACAGCAACGCGAACTTTACCGTAGAAGAGATCTAGGGGCAGCGCCGGAATCGTCTCCTCCGGCCAGGCAAGGAACTGAACTTTCATGGCTATCAAGACCGATAAAGAGATCACATTGTTCCCCGGCGGCAACGGCGGCCTGCCCCTGGAAGAGGGAGAACTGCTTCCGGCGCTGGACGACATGACGCCGCGGGAAATCGTCGTCGAACTCGACAAATATATTGTCGGCCAGGCGGCGGCGAAGCGAGCCGTGGCCGTGGCATTGCGGAATCGCGTGCGCCGGCAGAAACTTCCGCCGGAAATCGCCGAAGACGTTTTGCCGAAAAATATCCTGATGATTGGCCCCACCGGCGTGGGCAAGACGGAAATTGCGCGGCGCCTGGCACGCCTGGCCGGCTGTCCTTTTGTGAAAGTGGAAGCGTCGAAGTACACGGAAGTCGGCTACGTGGGGCGCGACGTGGAATCGATGGTTCGCGACCTGGTGGAAACCTCCATCGACATGGTCCGCGAGGAAAAGCTGGACGAGGTTGCCGACCGCGCCGAACAAGCCGCCGAAGAGCGCGTGCTCGACCTTCTGCTTCCTCCGCAGGTGGAAGCCCCCGGAACGCCGGAAGCGGAACGCGTGGCCCAGCGCGAACAGACGCAGCGAACGCGGGAAAAGCTTCGCGTGCAGTTGCGCGAGGGCAAGCTGGATCAGCGTATGGTCGATTTGGAAGTCCGCGAGCGCGCCATGCCTTCCTTTGAAATTATCTCCAATCAGGGCGTCGAAGAGATGGACGTCAACATCAAGGACATGCTCAGCGGCATGTTCGGCCAGCAGAAGAAAAAGCGCAAAATGAGCGTCGCCGACGCGTTCGAATACCTGATCCAGGAAGAAGAAAACAAGCTAATCGATATGGACCAGGTGACCCGCGTCGCCGTCGAGCGTGCCGAGCAGATGGGCATCATCTTCGTCGATGAGATCGACAAGGTCGCCGGGCGCGAATCGGGCCACGGCCCCGACGTCACCCGCGAAGGCGTGCAGCGCGACATATTGCCGATCATCGAAGGCACCACCGTCAACACCCGCTACGGAATGATCCGCACCGACCACATTTTATTCATCGCCGCCGGCGCATTTCACGTCACCAAGCCCTCCGACCTGATTCCGGAATTGCAGGGCCGCCTGCCGATTCGCGTCGAAATGCAGTCGTTGAAGGAAGAGGATTTCGTCCGCATTCTCACCGAACCGAAGAACGCGCTCATCAAGCAGTACATCGCGCTGCTTGAAACCGAAGGCGTGAAACTCACGTTTACAGAGGACGCCGTGCAGGCCATCGCCCGCTTCGCCACCAGCGTGAACGAACAGACGGAAAACATCGGCGCGCGCCGCCTGCATACCATTCTCGAAAAAGTTCTGGACGAGCTTTCCTTCGAGGCGCCCGACCTGAAAAAGAAGACCGTGAAGATTGACGCGGCCTATGTCAACAAGCAACTCGCGGACATTGTGAAGAACCAGGATTTGAGCCGCTACATTCTTTAAATCCTGAAAATTGAAATTGGAAAATGGAAAATAGATCAGGGACGCCATTCCGCCGCCAAATACGCCCCGCGCAGTCTGTCCCCATTTTCAATTTTCTATTTTCCATTTTCCTCTTCGCAGCCGGCTGCGGCGCGCCCGGCGAACCGCAACCTCCCACTCCGCCGGTTCCCCAGGGCATCGCGGATTTAGCCGCGAAGCAGGCTGGCGACGGTGTGCTGCTCACGTTTACGATGCCGGGCAAGAGCACTCTTGGCGACCGGCTTCAGCAGGTGCCAACCTTTGAAGTCCTGCGCGGATCTCTGCGCCCCGATGGCACGCCCGACCCCAAATCATTCCGCGTGGTAGACACTGTCCCCGGCGCGCTGGTGGCCCGCTACTCGCAACGCGGCCAGGTGCAGTTCATCGATCCCGTCGCGCCTACTGATCCCCAGTTTCGCTCCGGCCAACTGTTCGTCTATCGCGTTCATACGCTTTTTTCCGCCAAACACCCCTCCCCCGATTCGAAAGACATCACGCTCCAGCTCTACCCCGTGGCAGAGCGGCTTTCCGCTCTTGATTCGGCCGTGACTGAGCAGGGCATTGAACTGAAATGGGTGGCGCCATCGCACACTTCCACCGGCGAACCGCTTGCGAGCGTCCAGGAATATCACGTGTATCGCGGAGAATTGGATCCCACCTCATCCAGTGCCGCTGCCGGCGATCCTCTGCAGGCGAAATGGAAATCTCCCCTGCTTCAGCTCGGAGCCACGGGCACAACCGACTACCGCGACTCCGGTTTCGATTACGGGAAGACCTACGCGTACCTGGTGCGCACCGTAATCGCTTCGCCCGCCGGCGCGCTGGAGTCGAGCG
This sequence comes from Vulcanimicrobiaceae bacterium, assembly GCA_035484435.1. Lineage (GTDB taxonomy): Bacteria > Acidobacteriota > Terriglobia > Acidiferrales > UBA7541 > Acidiferrum. The sequence goes on from DATHOY010000003.1 coordinate 9,658, forward strand.
ACTCCCCGATGGCTATCGTCACACCAAAAGACACATTTCCCCCGGCCGCGCCGCAAAATGTCGTCGCAGCAATCCAGCCGGGGGCAACCCCGGGCTCCGTGGGGGTCGAACTTTCCTGGTCCATCAACGTGGAATCCGACCTGGCCGGCTACCGGGTATACCGCAGCCAGCAGGATGGCGATCGTGGCGCCCTGCTCACTCCCGAACTCTTGCCGTCGCCCGCGTATCGTGATAATTCTGCCCAGTCCGGCCAGCGCTACTGGTACACCGTAACGGCCGTGGATCGCTCTGGCAACGAAAGCGGCCCCAGCCTGGCGGTGGCGGTGGATGTCGCGCAACCTTCCCGCTGAAGATGTGTTCTTACTGTTGAGCGACTGTCTGGTAGGCAGCCCAGCACCATGCCAGCCAACTTCAGCCCGCCGGGTTACCGGTGGTTCGATTTTCTTCGTCACGCTCCCGCGAAAGTCGGGATGTATACCGGAGTCTGGCTCTCCGTGGTTCTGGTGGCGTGGGTGGTCATCGCCAACCGCGCACCGTTTCTGGAGCCGCTGGCGCAACAGCGCAACGTTATCGCCACGCTGCTGCTGGCGTTGATCGCGACCCTGCCGGTTCTCCGCTTCCTGCGTTCCCCGGGGGAGCTGTTGATCTCCGGCCTGCTGGCCTGGAGCGTGTTGGCCGTTGTGTACCGGATTCTCAGCCTGAAATTTATTCTGCTCCAGGTTTACTACAGCACCTTCCACATCTTCGTCCTCGGCGCCGTCGCGTATCTGCTTTTTGCAACGCTCTCATGGATTGGTATGATTGTTTGGCGGGCGCGAGCAGCTCAGGATACTCACACGCTCCGCTGAACAGGTCCCCACAAGATGAAATTTTGCCGGTTTGTCCCCAAATCCGCTGGCTTGGACTCTCGAGTTTTACCCTCCTACGGTCTGATTGAAGGCGAAATCATTCATGGAATCTCCGCCGCTCCTTGGCTGAAATGGTCGCGGGAAGAAGCTTCGTTGCCGATGCGCGAAGCTCGCTTGCTTGCTCCTGTCGAGCCCTCGAAAATCGTGTGCGTCGGCCGCAATTACGCCGCGCATGCTTCCGAAATGGGCAACCAGGTCCCGAAGGAGCCTATGATTTTTCTGAAGACGCCCTCGTCGGTGATCGCGACGGATGAGCCCATCGTCCTCACGCGTTATTCGAACCATGTCGACTACGAAGCCGAGCTTGCCGTTATTATCGGAAAGCGATGCTCGCAACTCGGCGACGATGACGACGCGTTGTCCTACGTCCTCGGCTACACCTGCCTCAACGACGTTTCCGCCCGCGACTTGCAGAAAAGTGACGTGCAGTTCACTCGCGCCAAAGGATTCGACAGTTTTTGCCCAGTCGGGCCGCACATTGAGACGCAACTCGATCCGCGCAACGCGTTGGTGGAGGCGCGTTTGAACGGTGTCGTCAAGCAATCCGGCAGCACCTCGCTGATGGTCTATCCGGTTGAGTTTCTGATCCGCTGGCTTTCCCGTATGATGACCCTGATGCCGGGCGACGTCATCGCCACCGGTACACCCGCCGGCGTCGGCCCCCTCACCGCCGGAGACACCATTGATGTTTCCGTCTCCGGAATCGGCGTGTTGCACAATCCGGTGCACGCTCCGGCTTCCTGACTACGCAGAGCTTGCCTGCTTTCGGTACTATAAAAGGTAGTAGGGTGGCTGTAGTCCCGCCGCGGAATTCACTCAGGGCGGGGCGGCTGGCTTTCTCTATCAAACATTCCCATTTCTAACTGGGCAAGGGGTTGAGCGTTGAAAGAATTGCTCGCCGATTGGAAATTGCTGCTTATGATTGGTGGCGGAAGTCTCGCCGCACTCGCGCTGATCGCTTACGCTTTCGCGCGTCCCGCGGCTGATCCGGAGGCCGAGGAGCGGAAGCGCCGCCTGCATCTGAATTTGATTGGGCGAATTGCGGAAGGGCAAGTGGTGGAACTCGCGCAGCATCCCGCGCCTCCCGTTGAAAAGCGCAGCGGGCTGTTTGGCACGCGCTCGCAGCCGATGGCGGACGGCCGGCCGCGCAGCCTGGTCTCCTACAGCTACTCGATTTCGGGTGTGACCTATCACACCGCGCAGGACATCACCGGTCTTGAAAGCCAGGTCAAAATCGAACGCCTGGTGACCGGCTATCCCACCAGCGTGAAGTACGACCCATCGAATCCCAGCGATTCCATCGTGGTCGCGGACGATTGGTCCGGCTTGCGATAGAAATTCTTGCTTCGGGCCATTCTTACTCTTCGTATTTTCTCCAGTCACATCCTGGCAATGGGGTCTTGCAGTTGACGTCGCTTCCCCGAATTCAGCTTTGCGCGCGAATGCGTTATGCTTTGGCTGGTTGGAAACGCCGGCCGGTGTGCCGCCCATGAAACAGGTCATACTTTCCATTCTGACGACGCTGATGATCGTGGCCACCACGCTGAGCGCGATGGTCATCCTGGTTCGGGCCACGTTGTATGTCACGTCGATCGAGTCGCCGCTCCCGCGCGCCGGAGCCATCCTGGCCGAAATTTTGCTTGGCGTGGTGTTGCTGCTCGGCACGGTTTGGCTGGCCACGCACGCAGCGGTTTTGATTTTCGCTCCAAAGAGCGACAAGCCCGAGGGAGGGCCTCTTGGCTGAGAAGAATCGGATCTGGGAATCATCCGCCGGCGCAGACCGTATGGAGCAGTTGCGCCGCATCTCGGAGGAGGCGGAGGCCGGCGGCGGCGCCGAACGCCGCGAACGCGAGCACAAGGCCGGAAAACTCTCCGCGCGCGAACGGATCGATTTGCTTTTGGACGAAGGCACGTTCGAAGAGCTCGACAAATTCGTGCGCCATCGCTGCGTGGATTTCGGCTCGGAGGAGCAGCGGCCGGCGGGCGATGGCTTCGTCACCGGATTTGGCCGCATCGAAGGGCGGCTGGTGTACGTTTTCGCGCAGGACTTCACCGTGTTTGGCGGATCGCTCTCGGAGACCAATGCCCAGAAAATCGTGAAGATCATGGACCTGGCCATGCGCAACGGCGCGCCGGTAATCGGCTTGAACGATTCCGGCGGCGCCCGCATCCAGGAGGGTGTGGCCTCGCTGGCGGGTTACGCGGACATTTTTCTGCGCAACACGCTGGCCAGCGGCGTAATACCGCAGATCAGCGCGATCATGGGCCCGTGCGCGGGCGGCGCGGTCTATTCGCCCGCCATTACCGACTTCGTGCTAATGACGCGCGACACTTCGTACATGTTCGTCACCGGCCCGGACGTGATTAAAAACGTCACGCACGAAGAGGTCACCAAGCAGGAGCTCGGCGGCGCCATGACCCACAACTCCACCAGCGGCGTGGCGCACTTTGTTTCCCGCGACGATGCCGATTGCCTGGCGATGGTGCGCGAACTGATCGGCTTTCTCCCCTCGAACAATCTGGAGGATCCGCCGCGCCGCGCTTCGAACGACCCCGCGGACCGCCGCGAAGAATCGCTGAACTCCATCGTTCCCGAAGATCCGCTGAAGCCCTACGACATTAAGGACGTGATTCACGCCATCGTCGACGACAACTATTTCTTCGAAGTGCACGAGCACTACGCAAAAAATATCGTCGTTGGCTTCGCCCGTTTTGACGGCCGGCCCGCGGGCATCGTCGCCAATCAGCCCGCATTCCTTGCCGGCACGCTGGATATCAACGCTTCTGTGAAGGCCGCGCGCTTTGTGCGTTTCTGCGACGCGTTTAACATCCCCCTGATCACATTTGAAGATGTACCGGGCTTTTTGCCCGGCACGCAGCAGGAGTACGGCGGCATCATTCGCCACGGCGCGAAACTCTTGTTCGCGTTCGCCGAAGCCACCGTTCCGAAAATCACGGTCATCACGCGCAAAGCCTACGGCGGCGCGTATTGCGTCATGGCTTCGAAACACATCCGCACCGACGCCAATTTCGCCTGGCCCACCGCGGAAATTGCGGTGATGGGCCCGGAAGGCGCCGTGGACATCGTCTACAAGCGCGAACTAAGCAATGCGCCGGAAGCGGACCGTGCCGCCCTGCGCAAGGAAAAGATCGCCGAATTCCGCAACCGCTTCGCAAATCCCTTCGTGGCCGCCGAACGCGGCTACATCGACGCCGTCATCGAGCCCGCAACCACTCGCGCCCACATCATCACCTCCTTGCGCGCCCTCGAAAACAAGCGCGACACCAACCCCAAAAAGAAACACGCCAACATTCCGTTGTGAGTTTATTGCCGAATTTGTTCTGAAGATTTCTATTCCGGCACGATGCGAAACGATCCCTTGCGCCCCGCCCGGTATACAGAAAAGTCCCGGCGGTCCAGTGTGAAAATCGTTTTGATGTTTTCGCGAGCCGCCAGATAAACCAGCATGACGTCGGCAAACTGAGGGCGGAGATTTCCGTATTTTTTCATGATCTCCGCAACAGCGGCCGCTTCTTTCCCTGTCACCGGAAGTATTTCCACCGCGCCATCCGAGATGCTTCGCAATAATTTCTCAAATGCCAGAGGCGTGCCCTGAAGCAGCCAAGCGGCCTCGGTAATCACCGGCCAGCATGTCAATAGAGGTCCGCGCAAGCCTTGCACAGTCCGAAGGCATGTGTCGTGATACTGGTCGGCCGACGACAGAATCGCCACCAGCGGTCCCGTGTCCGTAAGGACGCGCACTATTTCCGTTCCCCAAAGCCCTTGAAGTATTTCTTGTTTGTGCTCAGGTCCCGGGGCGCTCCGCTGACGCATCCGATCAATCCCGCTCCTCGGAGAAGATCATATGTGGTTTCGTCCGTGCGTTTCTCGGAAAGATACTGCTCCAGCGCCTCTCGCACGACCTGTGACTCGCCCGCTCCGGTCGCTCTTGAACGCTCTTTCAGCCGCCGGGCAATTCCTCCCGTAACGCGAACGGATATTCGTTGCGATGCCATACTGCGCTCCTTTCGCTATGTCTGACATTGTACCATAAGTGTCTGACATCAGATAGTTCTCTGGAGCCCGGTTTTGGCCCCTCCACCCCGCATGCTAAAATCCCCGTGCACTCCAAACACTCATGTTCAAGAAAATCCTGATTGCCAATCGCGGTGAAATTGCCGTTCGCATCCTGAGGGCCTGCCGCGAGCTGGGCATCCAGACTGTTTCCGTCTATAGCGAAGTGGACCGGACCTCGCTCCACGTGCGCCTTGCCGATGAAGCCTACCTGATCGGCCCCGCACCTTCCCGCGAGAGCTATTTGCGCATCGACAAACTGATGGACGTGGCAAAAAAATCCGGTTGCGACGCGCTGCACCCGGGTTATGGCTTCCTGGCGGAAAACGCCGCGCTGCCCCGCGCTTGCTCCGATGTCGGAATCACTTTCATCGGCCCTTCCGCTGAAGCCATGGAGGCCATGGGCTCGAAGACCGCTGGCAAGCAACTGGCGCGGCGCGCAGATGTCCCCACAGTCCCAGGCACCAGCGAACCAATTGAAAATCCCGAAGAAGCGCAAGCGCTGGCGCAAAACATGGGCTATCCCGTGCTGCTGAAGGCCATCGCGGGCGGAGGCGGCAAAGGCATGCGTGTGGTGCCGAACGACGCAGCCTTCGCGTCGGCCTGGCGCGATGCCGCCTCCGAAGCGCTGAACGCTTTCGGCGACCAGCGCGTGTTCCTCGAAAAATACCTCATCGGACCGCGGCACATCGAAATTCAGATTCTTGCCGACGCCCACGGCCGTTGCGTTTCTCTCGGCGAACGCGAATGCTCCGTGCAGCGCCGCCACCAGAAGGTAGTCGAGGAAGCGCCCTCACCGGTGGTCACTCCGGAACTCCGCCGCAAGATGGGCGACGCCGCTGTCCGCCTCGCCCGTGCGGGAGGCTACGTCAACGCTGGCACCGTGGAATTCCTTGTCGACGCCAACCTCAACTATTACTTCCTAGAGGTCAACACTCGATTGCAGGTGGAGCATCCCGTCACAGAACAAGTCACCGGCCTCGACCTCGTGAAACTCCAGATCGCCATCGCCGCCGATCATCGCTTGCCCTTCGCGTGGGAAACGATCACCCCGCGCGGCCACGCCATGGAAGTGCGCCTCTACGCCGAAGACCCCGACAACAATTTCTTCCCCTCTCCCGGCAAAATTATTTCGCGCCACGCTCCAACAGGTCCCGGCATTCGCCTCGATGAAGGCGTCTACGAAGGCTGGACCGTGCCGATGGACTACGATCCGCTGCTCAGCAAACTGATCGCCTGGGGCAACAGCCGCGAGGAAACGATCGCCCGCCTCCGCCGCGCGCTCGACGAGTACACCATCATGGGTATCAAGACCAACGTTGGCCTTTTCCGGAGAATTCTCACCGAACCGGAATTCCTCCGCGGAGACATCCACACCAAGTGGCTGGACGAAATGCTTGCGCGCCCGCGTCCGCCAGTGGAACCTCCGCGTCCCGGCACCGAAGAAGCCGCCTTGATTGCCGCCGCGCTGTGGCACAGCGCGCAATCGAACAACTCCGCGCCGGGCAACGGCGATTCCCAGGCCGCTCCTTCCCGCTGGAAGACCGAGGGACGCCGCCAGCAAATGGATCACATGCCATGAAATCCGAGATTCAACTCACAGGCGCAAGCGGCAAACGAAAACACGTCGTCGAATTCAACCGCAAGGGCAACGTTTGCAGCGTCGCGATTGATGGCCAGGCAGTCGACGCCGATGCCGTGCAGATTGCGCCCAACGTGGTTTCCGTGATGCTCGCCGGACAATCCTTCGAACTCCACATTTCGCGTTCCAGCGACGGCACCTTGAAACTGCGCTGCGGCGCCCACGAATACACCGCCGAAATCGTCGATCCGCGCGCGTGGCGCGGCCGCAAACACGGCGCCGTGGAAGTCGAAGGCCGCCAGGAAATTCTCGCTCCTATGCCGGGGAAAGTGGTTCGTGTGCTAGTCGCAGTTGGGGACGCCGTGGAAGCCGGCCAGGGACTGTTGGTCGTTGAAGCCATGAAAATGCAGAATGAAATCCGCTCACCCAAGAGCGGAAAAGTCGAGCGCTTGCTCGTCAAGGAAGGGCAAGCCGTCAACGCCGGGGAAGTGCTTGCCTGGGTGGAGTGAACCGCAATAATCTCTAAATGAGTTTTGTCCTAGCGAAATAATCGCCGCAGTCCAATCGCAAATTGTACGGAAGAGAATTACTGCGTGTTGGCGGGTGAACTGTTTGCCGGCAGCGACACGGCAGGCTTAATTGGCGGCAAGGTGGATTTTGCCGCGTCGGGCAGCTTCCCCGCGGTCTCCACCACCTGCTGCGCCAGATAATTCGTGACCTTCGCTTCATCGCGCGCCGTCGCCAGGTACGCCGAGCGCAACAGCTGTTCCTTGCGGTTGCGCAAGGTGTCGCGAACGGTCTGCTGCACCTGCGGATCATTCACGCCGCGCTGGCCGGCCGCTTCGCGCGCCACCAGCTTCAGGATGCGGATGCTGTCCTTCAGCTGAATCGGCGGGCTCACCTGCCCGGGCTTCAGCGCAATCACGGTCTTCTTCAGCATCGGGTCGGACTGGTTCAGCGCCGATTCCGGAATGTAGCCGAGGTCGCCGCCGTTTCCGGCCGTGTTCACGTCTTCCGAATAATCCATCGCCAGCTGCGCGAAATCGGCGCCGCTGTTCAGTTTGTCGGTCAGCATCTTCGCCTTGCGCTCCGCTTCGGCTGGATTCGTGGCGTCGTCGTTCTTGCGGTTGCGGACCTGCAATTCCTTGCGCGGCGTAATCACGATCTGCGAGATGCGGTATTGTGGCTCGGCAACGTTAAACTGGTTGTGGTTGGTGTTGTAAAAATCCAGCACGTCCTGGTCGGTGATGGTGATCTTCGCCGCCACTTCCCGGTTCAGCAGTTTCTGGATGGAAAGCTGCCGCCGCAGGTCGCGCTTCAGGTCGTCCACGCTCATCCCGCGCGCTTTCAGTTGCCGCTGGAACTCATCCTCGGTGAACGGGTTCTTCAGCTCGGTGAACTTGTCTTCCACTTCGCCGTCGCTGGCTTCCAGGTTCAGTTTCTTCGCTCGCTCCAGCAGGATTTCGTTGTTGATCAACTGGTCGGTGACGTTCAGCTTCAGCGAAAGCGCTTCTTCCTGTGAAGGCTCCTGTCCTTCGGGATTCACCTGCGAACGGTAATACTTCTCGATGTCGTCCCGCTTGATCTCCGTACCGTTAACCGTTGCCCACACGTCGGCCGCATGGTGCTCCGACTGCTTGCACCCGGCAAGGACCGAAAACACCAGTCCCGCCACGGGCAAGAGAGCCCTGGCGCGCCGCAGTCGCACTGCTCTGCTGGAGGTGCTTTGGGAGAGGTTCAAAGGTTCGCTCAGGCTGCTTTGGTCACACGGCCCAGACGAATGCAAGCCGTGCACACGCGAATCTGTTTGTGGACGCCCGAAACCACTGCCCGGACGCGCTTCAGGTTCGGATTCCAGCGCCGCCGCCGCGTATTGTTGGCGTGGCTGACCACGTTTCCGTACTGCGGCCCTTTGCCGCAAAGTTCACACTTCATTGCCATATCGATTCCTGCACTCCAAAAGATTGAAAAGCAAAGTCTTAATTGTAGCAGAAGCTCCCAGATTCGCCAAACAAATGCATAAAACCGGAACGCCAGCTTTTTCATAGGTTTTGAACGGAATGAATCAGCCGCCAGGATCAGGTTCGGGAGCGGTTGCCTGGGTGTGTTTGCTATACTGAAATTGCTTTCGAGGCCGATTGCACTCGTGAATCCAGTCCGAATTTCCATCGTCGAATATCTGAACACCGCGCCGCTGGTGCGTGGGTTCACGCACGGTCCGCTGCGCGGGAAGTACGAGCTTTCCTTCACCGTGCCGTCGCAATGCGCGGAGGCGCTGCGTTCCGGCGCTGCGGATGTGGCGATTATTCCGGCCATTGAATACCAGCGCATTCCGGATCTGGTCATCCTGCCGAATCTGTCCATCGCCTCCAAAAAATCCGTGCGCAGCCTGCTGCTGATTTCCAGGAAACCCATACAGGAAGTCACGCGCATCGCGCTCGACCGCAGTTCGCGCAGCACCCAGGCGCTGACCCGCATTCTTTGCGAAAAGCTCTGGAACATCCAGCCCGAATTTTTCGAAGCCGCGCCAGACTTGGCCGCGATGTTGCAACAGGCTGACGCCGCTTTGCTGATCGGCGACCCCGCACTTCGGCTCTCGATCGCCTGCGCACCCGGGGCTCGCCGTGATTCACAGGGCGATCTAATCGCACTGGCTTCGCTCGCCGGGCTCAGTGGAGACGGTTCCATCTACATTTATGACATTGTCGAAAAGTGGCGCGAGATGACCAGCCTGCCCGCGGTGCTCGCGGTCTGGGCCGCGCGGCGCGAAGCCGGTACGCCGCAGTTGGTCCAGGATTTCCAGGATTCGCTGGCCTTCGGCTTGCAACACATAGACGCGATCGCCTCCGAAGCAGCCGAGGAGATGAATCTCCTGGCAGCTGATCTGCGGCGCTATTTGCTCGAAAACATCGACTATCATTTGGACGAGGAGAATCTTCAGGGCTTAACGCACTACTATTTCCTCGCCGCCAGTCTGGGCCTGATCCCGGACAAAATTCGTACCGTTGAGATCGCCCCTCAACCAGGTGGACCGGTTCGCTACATGGATTTTCTAGTTGCCAACCGGCCCGGAATGCGAACTTGAATTGGGTCAAACAGATTTGGAACCAAGAACTAACAACTGACAACTAACAACTAAGAACTGATATCTTTCCGCCAAGGAAACGCACCGTGGGAATCACAAAACAGCAAGCGCTCGAAATGCTTCAATCCGACGACCTGGTCGGCATCGGCATGGCCGCTCACCAGTTGCGGCTCAAGAAGAACGATCCGCGCATCGCCACCTACCAGATCGACCGCAACATCAACTACACCAATTTCTGCACGGAATATTGCTCGTTCTGCGCGTTCTACCGCCCGCTCGGCGCCAAAGACGGCTACATTCTCTCGTTCGAAACCATCTACGCAAAAATCGAAGAGATGCTCGAACTGGGCGGCACCGGCGTTCTCCTCCAGGGCGGCTTGCATCCCGACCTGCAAATCGGCTACTACGAAAATCTTCTCCGCTCGATCAAATCGCGCTATCCGCAGGTGCATTTGCACTGCTTCTCCGCGCCGGAAATCCTGTGCATCGCGGAGGTCAGCGAACTTTCCGTTCGCGACACCATCAAGCGCTTGATGGACGCGGGCCTGCAATCCATTCCCGGCGGCGGCGCCGAAATTCTCGACGACGAAATCCGCGGCAAGATCGCCCGCCTCAAGTGCACAAGCGACGATTGGGTGGAAATGCATCGCACGGCGCATTCTCTCGGCCTGCGCACCACGGCCACAATGATGTTCGGTTGCGGCGAAACGTTGCAGCACCGCGTGAATCATCTCGAGCGCATCCGCCAGCTGCAGGAAGAAACCGGCGGCTTCACCGCCTTCATCCCCTGGATTTTCGCAGCGGAAAATACCGCGCTAGGCAAGAAGGTGCAGGAAACCACGGCCGTGGATTATCTGAAAACGCTCGCCGTCAGCCGCCTCTATCTCGACAACATCGATCACATCCAATCGAGCTGGCTAACCCCGGGCATCAAGGTTTGCCAGGTGGGCTTGCAATTCGGCGCCGACGACGTCGGCAGCATTCTGATTGAAGAGAACGTGGTCTACGCCGCCGGCGTCCGCAACCGCACCAACGAAGAGGAACTCCGCCGCATCATTACTCAAGCCGGCTTCCGCCCCGCCCAGCGCGACACCCTCTACCGCTCCTACGTGCTGAAGCCACCAGCCGCCCGCGAGCTAACCGCCGCCTAGTTTTTCTCTCAGGGTTTTTTGCATGTAGCGGCCGCCGTCCGCGGCGGGCGCCTTTCATTCAGACCAGCCGTCGAATTCTACTTCCGCAACCGCAACAGAATCTCCACTTCCGTCCCCTCCGGAAGATCCAACGTCTCGTAAGGCTGTAACACGCCATCCGAATAACGCGCCACCAGTCGCATCGTTCCGTCCTTGCCCGCCGCTTTTTCCGGCTTGCCAGCAGAGCCGCTGCCCGGCCCCGACGTTTCATCCAGCGCCTGGTTTACTAGCGCATCCGCTTCCTTGTTCTGCTCGCGGTAAACATGGCTGATGCGAAACGACTCGAACGTCTGCGACATCTTCTTCGCCCGTTCAAACAGCGGCTTCAACTCCGCGCTCTTCACCTTGTACTGCCCGCGCAGTTGCTTGACCATCAATTCCGAATCGCTCTCCACCCGCAACGCGCGAATCCCATGATTCTGCGCGTAATCCAGCGCCGCAATCAGTCCAAAATATTCCGCCACATTGTTGGTATTGATCCCGATGTACTTCTTCAGCCGCGCCACAATCTCGCCGCGCGGGTCCCGCACCACCACGCCATACGCCGCCGGGCCCGGATTTCCCCGCGAGCCGCCGTCCACATTCGCCTGGTAAGAGGCAATCGCTTTTCGTTCGGGTTCCGCTTCGCCGAAAAGGCCCGCGCCTTTTGGCACTGGTGGGCGCCGGAGCATCAGGAGTTCGCCGCTCCCGTAGCCGACTCCTTCGGAGCGGCGTGAGCAATCGGCTCAAGCGAGTAGAGAATCCGCCCGCACGATTCGCAGCGCAACAGCTCTTCATCCGTGTCCGATTCCAGCTGTTGAATCGTATGCGGCAGCGCGCGCAGCCCGCACGCCTTGCATTGTCCGTCGCGCACCTGCGCCAGCGCCGTCCCGGGATGCTTCTTGGCAATTCGTTCGTAAAGCTCCAGCGAATCTTCCGGAATCTTCTTCGCGATCCCCCGGCGCTCCGCGGTCGCCGTTTCCCAGGCCTTCTTTTTCCCCGCGAACTGCTCTTCGATCTCTTTCTTCTCCGCCGCAATCGCCTGCTCGGATTCCTTCAACTCCGCTTCCAGGCGCTTCACCCGACGTTCCGCTTCTTCGATCGCCATCATCTGCTCCAGCACGCGATCTTCCGCACTCGAAGCCTCGCCCTCGGCCGTCGCGATCTCATGCTGCAGCGCTTTGTAAGCCTCATTCGTTTTGACGGAACCGCTCTGCTCGCGATATTTCTTCGCGCGATCCTTCCACTGCTGCACGTCCAGTTCGAGTTTCTTGCGTTGCGCCAGCGCCTGCGCCATCGCTTCTTTGGCGGCGGCCAACGCCGTTCGCTCGCCGCTCAACTTCGCGTCGGCTTCCCGCTGCCGTTTGGGCATTCCTTCCAGCTCCGCGCGCAGCGCAGCAGTGGTCTGGTCCAGCCGTTGCAATTCCAGCATCTGTGGTATAGCAGGATTCATGCGGGCTTGATTCTAACACACGGTGGCGGCTCACCCTCCCGCTGCGCTGCCGTCACTAAAGGGTGGGAGTTTTCCAGTTCGTTCCTGAGGAGGAACCATGCCGTACGTGCAAATCACCTGGCTTGAGGGGCGCTCCGTGGAGCAAAAGCGCAAAATTGCCAAACGCATCGCTTCGGCATTGATGGAAGAGGGGAAAGCCAGCGCCGAACATATTCAGATCACGTTTCAGGATTTGCCGACCACCAGTTATGCGCTAGCTGGCACCCTGGTGGCCGACTTGAAGCCTGAACATTGAGCGGGCGCTCGGAGCCCGCTCATGCCGCGAGGTTACGACGCCTTCAAATCGCGTCGAATCAGCGCTGCATCCACAAAATAGCCCAGGCCGATGGCCAGCGGCAAAACGCCAAACGCCGAAGCCACCAGCGTCTCCGGTTCGCCCAACACTCGCGCGATCATCGCGAACATCACGATAAATCCAACCCCGCCGCTCACCAGCAGAATCCCGGCCCGGCGCGACCTGGCAAACTGCGATAGCTCCGGCTCCATCGGAATTTCGGTTCCCCGCGCCAACGCCGCCAGCCGCTCTTCGCTGCGCAGTTTCCGCACCCGATAGTACGTATACATCAACGCCAAGGGAATCCCGCACGTCAGCACCACGGCAACCAATCCAATCACATCGCCACCCATTTTCTTGCTCTCCCTTCCGCTCTTCATCCGCCGGCCGCTGTCTGCGGCCTCACCCATAAATACGCAGAGGGGCGGCGGATTGTTCCCGAGAAAACGGGCTATCGGCAGGGATGGGGAAGCAGAGGAGTTACTGGATTTCGCCGACCTGCATCGAAGAATCGATGGCCAGGGTCGGATACCGGATAGGCGAGCCCTCCGGCGCAGGCGCGTGTCGCGCAACCACTTGAAAATCCGCGCCTCCTTTGCAGTTGATCTCGTAGGTGTACCCGTCCCGCCCAGACCGCGACATATTCAGCGATCCCGACGAAATCATTTCATCCAGCGAAGCGCAATTGCTGTTCAACGCCATGTTCCCGCGCTCTGCCTGGGCGATCTGCAGCAAATCCATCCGCACTCCGGTTAGATTGATTGCTTGTGTCGTCGCTGTACCCGCGTCGGTCGTGGGCATTTTCTTCAAATAAAACTGATACACCCCGAAGAGAATCAGGGCCGCTACCAATACCAAGGCAAGTGCGCGCATAACTCCATTTTCCTCTGCCTGCGTCCGTTCGCAAGATGTTCGCTGCCCTCGGAGTACAATTGGTAACAAGCCCGGGCAATTTCCCCCGCTCCGCGTCTCCGCCTGCTATGCTCCCCTAACACCGCCCCTCTCGCGGTCCTACTCTCCCCTACGGACGGGGTTCATGGACACCGCGCTACTCCCTTTGGATTTTCACTCGATTGAAAAGCTTCGCGAGCAGGAACTCGAAGAAGCTCGCGTCATTCAGAACGTCATGATGCCTGCGCAGCCTCTGCGCATCGGCGGTGTGACGATCGCTCACGAATTCCAACCGGTCACGGAAGTGGGAGGCGACTATCTCGACTATTTCAAGCTCAGCGACGAGACCATCGGTTTATACGTTGGCGACGTCTCCGGGAAAGGCCTTCCCGCTGCGCTTTATGCGGCGCTCGCCGTCGGCACGCTCCGTGGCATCCATAAAACCGGTATGGAACCCGAACGCGTGCTTTCTCTTCTGAACCAGCGCCTCTTGCTCCGAGGCATTCCCGGGCGCCATTCGGCCCTTCAGTATGCCCTGTTCGACCCGGCTGGCTCGCGGATGCGCATTGTCAGCGCTGGAATGCCGGGTCCTCTTCTGCTCCGCGGCTCAGAATCGCGCGTCCTCCAGATTGCAGGATTGCCGCCGGGCTTGTTCGCCACAGCGAGCTACGACGAGCTATCGTTGGAGCTGGAGCCCGGCGATTCTCTTCTCTTTTTCACGGATGGCCTCAGCGACGCGCGCAATCTCCATGACGAGGAGTTTGGAGTCGATGGCATCCAGGACGTTTGCCGCCGCTACGCCGGTGAATCGCCCCTCGATCTCCTGAACCATCTCTTCTCGACCATTCAGAATTTCACCGCCAACTGCAAGCAGTGGGATGACATGACCGCTGCGTACTTCCACTTCGGGGGGTAATCGCCGCCCTCATTTTCCACCGTGGTTAACTGGGCAAAGCTCGTCTCTTTTCAATTGACCTCTGGCCGCTTCTCCAGTAACTACTGTAGTCACAGATTCGTTGCTATTTAGGAGTCCTCGATGAATAGAAAATCTCCGTATCCAGCCGCACTCGTTTGCCTGCTTTCCTGTGCCCTGGTAATCCCTTTCGACGCGTTCGCCCTGCCCGATGCCACCGGCCAGCGCGCCGGCGAAGTTTCCCGCGTCATCCCGGCCGTAAGCCTTACTCGCGGCGCGAAGTCGCTGGCCGCCAACGCGAAAACTCCCGTCGACTGGCAGGACGTGCTCAGCACCCAGGCCAATGGCCGCGCCCGCGTTTCGCTCGACGACGGCTCGGTACTCAACGTCGGCTCGGATTCGTCCGTGAAAGTCGTGAAGCACGATGCCGGCGCCCAGCAGACCGACCTGGAAGTCACCGTCGGGAAAATCCGTTCGCAAGCGCAGAAAATTTCGCAGCCCAACGGAAAGTTCGAAGTGCACACGCCCTCCGGCGTTGCCGGCGTAGTCGGCACCGATTTTTATGTGGGCTACGAAAACAACGTGATGACCGTGATCGTGTTTGACGGCCAGGTGAAAGTCTGCAATCTCGCCGGCCTTTGTGTCGCTGTGAAAGCCGGACAAATCACCACCGTACGCAACAGCGATTCGAACGGCCCGGCCGCTCCCTCGCAGGCGAACCTCTCCACGCTTTCGGACGCCGTCGCCAGCACCACTCTCGAAGCCCCCCCGAACATCGGCCAGGTCCATCACATCGGCAAAGGCACTGCCATCGCCATCGGCATCATTGCCGCGATTCCCATTGTCGTCGTCCCCATCGTGGCTACGCGCGGACAGGGAACTCCTGCTCCGCCGCCTGTCGGCAAGTGCGGCCAAACGGGGTGTTGAGGATTGCCCCCAATTCCATGACGTATGACGGAGCCTTGGCGCGACATCATGCCAGGGCTTCTTCGTTTAGCAACGCTCCACTCCTTTCGGCCATCTAATCTCAGGTAGTGCTTTTGCCGCTTCTCGCCGTCTACACCACGCTTTGTCTACCCACCGGCGGTGGCGTACACTGAACCTTTAAGCAATGCGTCTAATTGTGAGTGAGGCACTCTTGAACCCATCCATTCCCCTTTTGTCGGCCCGCCGTTTCTGTCTTTGCGCCGCGCTCGGCGCCTTTTTTGTCCTGGCTCCCAATGCAAGCGTCTTTGCCATCCCGCCCGACGCTGTCGCAAAGCCTTCGCCGCTCATCGCCGCCTTGAAAGCGGAGCTGGATCGCTCCATGAAAGCCTACGGCGCCCAGGATCCCGCCGCTTATTTCATCAACTACACGCTCACGGACACGCAACGTGCCACGGTCTCCGGTTCGAACGGCGCCCTGCTCAGCAGCGATGAAGGCCGCAACCGCTGGCTCGAAGTCGCGGTCCGCACCGGCAGCTACGACCTCGACAACACCCACAAGATCGACGGCCGCCAGCCCTCCACCGGCAGCCCCGGCACCAACGTGCCCGTCGACGACGATCCCGATGTTCTCCGCCGCGCCGTGTGGCTGGAAACCGACTCCGAATACCGCGCCGCCGCTGAAGCCCTGATCAAAATCAAAACCGGCAAGGAAGTGAAAGTACAAACCGAGGAAGGCGCCGCGCCGGATTTTTCCCGTGAAAAGCCCCAGGTCTATACCGGTCCGCTGGTTTCCTATTCGCTGGACCGCGCGCCTTGGGAACAGAAAGTCCGCGATTACACGCGCTACTTCCGCGAATCCAGCGCCGTGATCAATTCCATCGTCACCTTCACGGCCCAGGCACAGAATCAGATTCAGGTGAATTCCGAAGGCACGCAGCTTCAGTTTGGCCAAATCCGCTACCGGCTGGAGCTCTTCATTCAAGGCAAAGCCGCCGACGGCATGGATATCAACCGCTACTACAACTTTGACTGGGTGAATCCCGCCGACGCGCCGGACGATAAAACCGTGCTCGCCGCCTCCGCGCAATTGCGCAAAGAGATGGAGGGCCTGGTCGTTTCTCCGCTGAACGATCCCACCGTCGGCCCGGCCCTGCTCACCGGCCGCGCCGCCGCCGTTTTCTTCCACGAAGTTTTCGGCCACCGCGCCGAAGGCCACCGCCAGAAAGACGTAACCGAGGGCCAGACCTTCGCCAAGAAAGTCGGCGAACAGATTTTCCCCAGTTTCCTTACGGTCGTGGATGATGCCACCGAGAAAAAAGTCGTGGGCCAGGATCTGCTCGGCTACTACCAGTTTGACGACGAAGGCGTAGCCGCGCAGCGCGTGGTCCTGGTGGATCACGGCGTCCTGAAAAATTTCGAAATGTCCCGTTCGCCGCTGAAGGACTTTCCCCGTTCGAACGGCCACGGCCGCCGCCAGTTGGGTGCCAATCCCGTTTCCCGCCAGGGCAACCTGCTGGTCGAGAGCAGCAAGACGCTCACCAACGCGCAGCTTCGCGCCAAGCTGATCGAGCTGGTCAAGCAACAGGGCAAGCCGTACGGTCTGCTGATCGACGACATCGCCGGCGGATTTACCTTCACCGGCCGCGGTCAGCCCCAGGCCTTCCAGGTGGAACCGCTCGTCGTTTACAAAGTTTTTGCGGATGGACGCCCGGATCAACTGGTGCGTGGAGTGGACATCGTCGGCACACCGCTCGCCGCGCTCACAAAAATCGTAGCCACCGGCGACACCCCCGAAGTTTTCAACGGTTACTGCGGCGCCGAATCCGGCTATGTTCCGGTCTCCGCCGCCTCGCCCGCGATCCTCACCTCCGAACTGGAAGTGCAGAAGAAGCAATCGTCCACGGACCGGCCGCCGATTTTGCCGCCCCCGGCGCACGATAATCAGAAATCCGGAGGCCTCCAGTAATGCGCGCCATTCGCTTGGTCACCGCTCTTCTCTCTCTTGTCGCCGCATCCACGGCTTTCGCGCAAGCCCCCGCGGACAACGATCACACCCTACAAGCCATGAAGGATGAAATGGCCCGCGCGAAATCGCGCCTCGAGCTGCAAATTCCCAAGCTCGACAAGCCCGTCCGCCCCTATTACATCGAATACCGCCTGCTCGACATGGACATTCGCGAAGTCGTCGCCCAATACGGCGCCCTGGTAACTTCCGCGCACAATCGTAGTCGCGTCATGAACGTCGCCGCGCGTGTCGGCGATTACAAACTCGACAGCTCCAACTTCATCAGCGAGGACGGCTTCCGCGGCTTCATCGGCCCCTCCGGCACCGTCGGCATCGACCGCGATTACGATTCGCTCCGCCAGGATCTGTGGATCGCCACCGACCAGGCCTTCAAGGAAGCGGTCGAAACCTATTCGCGCAAGCAGGCGTATCTCAGCAGCCTGGCGCGGCAATCGGACATCGACGATTTCTCCCACGTCGATCCAGTGAAGCATATCGAGCCGCTCGTCGCCTCGGACTGGACCAGCCGCAACTGGGATCAGGAAGCCCGCGACTCTTCCGCTGCCCTCCGCGCCTTCCCGCAGATTTACGAATCAAAGGTCACTTATTACCTCGTGTTCACGACCGAGTACCTTCTCACTAGTGAAGGCACCGAAGTTCGCGCGAACCATTCCTTCGCCGCGATCGAATCGGGGCTCAGCTCCCTTGCCGATGACGGCATGCAGGTGAACAATTATTATGCGACGTACGCGCCGCGCCCCGGGGATCTTCCGAACCCGGACGCGGTTCGCAAGGCGCTCAATGTGGCCAGCACGGAACTGATGGGCATGCGCGCCGCGCCTCCGGCTCCCGATTACACCGGCCCCGTTCTCTTCGAACCTCGCGCGGCCGGTGCGCTGCTAGCGGAAGTGCTGACTCCTTCGCTCAGCGGCGCGCGTCCTCCGCTGGCATTCCAGGCGGTTGTCGAGCAGTTGATGAGCAGCCTCGGCGGGCGCAGCGATTGGAGCGGCAAAGTCGGCGCGCGCGTGCTTCCCGCCGGCGTCACGCTCATGGATAACCCCGCCGCCACGGATTACAAAGGCGCGTTCCTCGTCGGCAGCTACGCCATCGACCAGGAAGGCGTTCCCGGCGAGAAGGTGACGCTGGTGGATGAAGGCAAGCTCAAGAACATGCTGATGTCCCGCCGCCCCGGCCCGGACTTTGAGAAAACCAATGGCCATGGACGCAGCGCGTTCCTCAGCGACGCCCGGCCCGCAATGAGCAATCTTTTCTTCTCTTCCTCGGAAGCGCTTTCGAAAGAAGATCTGAAGAAGAAATTCCTAGATTCCTGCCGCGCGGAAAAACTCGAATACTGCATGGTGGTCCGCCAGATGGATAACCCGTCGCTCAGCCTGCTGCACCAGGAAGATTTCAGCGAACTCCTGGCCAGCTTTGGCGGCAACGCGGCCACCGACCGCTTGCCGCTTGTCGTCTATAAAATTTATCCCGCCGATGGCCACGAAGAAATCGTTCGTGGCGCGCGCATCAGCGGCTTCAGCCCGCGTATGCTGCGCAACATCGAAGCCATCGGAAACGACGGCGCCGTCTTCAACTACATGCAGAACCAGACCGCCGGTGTTGCCGGCACGGCCCTCGCCGCCTTCGGCACGGCGCAGAACGGCTTGCCGTGCTCCGTCGTCGCTCCTTCGCTGCTCTTTGAGGAAGTCGAAGTCCGCGGCGCGCGGGGCGAACCGAAGCATCTTCCGTTGCTTCCCGAGCCGCCCATGACCGCCAAGGGCTCGCTGTAACCTTTCCCGCGCGCGCAACTCACATAGACCGGGACTAGTTCCCCTGTGCTACGCCCGTTCTGCCGTTCGGAGGTTTTTCCATGGATTCCAAACGTCGCTCGTTTCTTGCAAGTTTGGGTGGCCTGGCTGGCGGTTCACTCTTGTTCTGGACCGTACGCCGGGGGCTCAGCTCCGCCGATGCGCTTGTTTCCGCCGACTCCAACAGCGGCCCAGTGAAAATTATTCAATTTGACGACACAGGGAAAAAGCTCGGCGAGGTCACAGTTCCCAAAGTCGTGAAGACCGATGCGGAGTGGCGCAAGCTGCTCGATCCCCAGCAGTATCAAGTCACCCGGCACGCCGCCACGGAGCGCCCATTCCAGAATGCCTACGCCGAAAACCACGCCAAAGGCCTCTACCGCTGCATCTGCTGCAACAACGCCCTGTATACCTCGGACACCAAATTCGAATCCGGCACTGGGTGGCCCAGCTTCTGGGCGCCCATCGCCAAAGAGAATATCTTTGTGTCGACCGACAACAGTCTCGGCATGTCCCGCGACGAAGTCTCCTGCCGTCTCTGCGACGCCCACCTCGGCCACGTCTTCGACGACGGCCCCCGCCCCACCGGCCTCCGCTATTGCATGAACTCCGCCTCGCTGCGCTTCATTCCGCATTCCAAGTAGAGCTGCGAAACTCCTGGAGTTACATCTCTTTTACTTCCGCCAGCAGATCGTGATGGTCGTTGATGGATATCCGGTCAATTTTGGCGGGCAGCGTAATGTCGATTGGCTCTGACGAACCTCTCACGAAAATCGTGCCCACCCGGAATGTTTTGTCTCCGATGTGCGCATAGAAGGGAATACAGTCCTTCCACGTTTCAGGCACGCCGGTTCGTGTCAATGTGCCCTGAATGTGGGACTTTCCGTCCGGCGTGGGTTCGACGGTCGCGTGAAAATTGTATTGCGCCAGCCCTGTCCCGTAGACGTACTGGTTGAAGAACCAATCCATCTTGTGACTCCCGTCGGCATCCATTCCAGGCGTCATGTGCTTCTCGACCATGGCTTTGAAATTTTCGGTCGTCGCCGCTTTGCCGCGATAGGTGCTGACGAAATCCTGCATCGTCTCCTTAAATACTTTGTCACCGTTCCGGTTGTCGAACATCATCGTGCGAATCATATGCAGCACGTAAGCGCCCTTGGGATAAATCAGCCGGCGCGTGATGTCCCCGCCCGTGCGGGAATTATTGGCGCGGTAGCCCATGGTCAGCGGGCCGACGTCGATGGCGCGAAAGCCCTGCGCGTCCCGCTCCAGCAGCAATTGCTTCTCGTCGTTCCAGAAAGCGTCGAACTTCTTGGGGTTCTTCTCGACCAAGGTCAGGTAAAGCGACGCCGACATATCCGCAAAGCCCTCGCTCATCCACTGGTCCCGGCCTGAATTAAATCCCACGGTGTGGCCCCACCATTGGTGCGCGACCTCGTGCGGCGTAACCACTTTCCAGTAGCCGCGGTCTCCCCAGTCCATTCCAAGCTGGTGTCGGACGGTCGTATCGAAGTAATAGCAAATCGGAATCCAAACCAGCCCCGGCCAGGATTGCCCGAAATTGCACGCCGTCTGCTGCGTAAGCTGGATGTTGGTAAACGACGATGGGCCGAAATAATCCGTATACAGTTCGACGGCCAGTTCCCCCTCCGCCAGCGCTTTCTTGTTCAACAATGTCGTGTTCATGCTGCCCAGGGCCACTCCACTCGCCCCCATTTGCCCCGGCAAACCGCTGTTGGCCTCGTGCTGCAGTGAGTTCACCCAATCTGGGGACTCCTCGTTCGCGTATGACTGGATCGTGACCGGCGGCTTCGTGAGCTTCGCCTCCTCCATCTTGAACTTCCCGATGCTGAATCCCGCCACGGTTTGCGGAGACTCGCTCTTCCACACGCTCATGTTTTGCCCGCCGTCGTTGGACTCGCTTACCCTCAGTCCCGTTGCCGCGATCTTCATCCCCTTGGGAATTCGAAAAGTCATGTCGTAGGCAGCGTACTCACCAAGGCCGCTGGCAACGTTATTTGGATACCAGTTGTGGCGGGCCACCGGGAAATAGTTCCCGCCGCCTTGATTGGTCACCGCCTCTTTCCCGCCGTAGGTCGTTGTGATGGTGAACTTTTCGCCGGCCACCAGGGGCTTCGGCAGAATCACCGCGAAATCGGGATCATCGTTCTTGTCTTCCTGAATAAATCCCAACGCTTGGCCATTCGCCGTAACCCCCTGAACCCGCAATGAGGGGAAAAGCGAGAGCGGCACCACCCGCAGTCCGTTGCGCAGCGAAACGAACGTGGTTGTTGCCTTGCCGGAGATCGCTCCGCTTTTTTCCAGCGTCGTGTCCAGTTCGTGATGCTCGATTCGAATCGCCTGCCCCACGCTCCCTTGTGCATGCGGTTTTGTGAAGCTGAACGAGGCCCAGGCTCCCCACTTGTTTTCGTCGTAGGTAAAGAATTCCACCTGGTCCGCGTTGCTGTTCGGATCCAGAGTAAAGATTTCCTTGTCGTCGTAATGCTTGCCGTGAATGAACGCCACAAACATATCCCGTGGCTCCGGGCTCAGAACTTCTCCCAGAAGTTCCGCTTCCAGGTTGTGCTTCAGCTTGCGGCGGGTTGTGTATTGGCTGTCCTTCCACACTCCGGAGTCACAGCCGCCCGTCGCCGGCGTTCCCGCCTTCTTCAATTCTTCATACGTTGAATCCGTGAATCGCAGAACCAGCCGCTCGAATCTCTCGTTGAACTCATCTTCCTTCGTCAGGTATTTCAGGCTTCTGCTCTCTTGCTCCGTGGGCGGAACAAGCAGAAAGACGCCGTCGCCTGTAAATACCGCTCCGGTTACTTTCCCGTTCACCGCTGCCGCAAAGCAGATTGTGCCCGACTTCAGCCGGAACGTCCCCGCGTCCCGCTTAAGATCGAAATTGGTGATGCTCACCGCCTCATTCCCTAAGCCGAGAGTGCGAAGTGCTGCATAATTGGCGTCTGTACCCGCGCCGCTTTGCGCCCGCGCCATTGACACAACGCCCAGCAACGCCAAAACCGCAGCCAGCAGTTTCCCCATGCCAACACCTCTCCTCGGTTGGGTATCTTTCTTGCCACTCACACCGGTGGGCAACATCTTATACAAATTTCCCTCCGCAAGGAGTCCAATCGCTACCGATGCGGCAACTCCCCCGTTCAGCATCCTCCCCTCACATGATGTAGTCTTACTCCATGGTCATTCCCCCAGGCCTGCGCACCGCCATCCAGGAAAAGAAGCGCGCCGCCCTGCTAAGCATTGGCTCCGCCGCCATACTGCTTTGCCTGAAAACATTCCTCGTGATTCGCACCGACAGCCTCGGCATCCTCTCCGAAGCCCTCCATTCCGGTCTCGACCTTGTCGCCGCCATCATCACGTTCCTTTCCGTCCGCGTTTCCGACCAGCCGGCGGACGAGCGCCACCCCTACGGCCACGGTAAATTCGAAAATTTCTCCGCCTTCATCGAGACCGGCCTGCTCATCCTCACCGCCGTCTACATCGTCTACGAAGCCTTCTATCGCCTCTTTTTCCGCTCCGTGCACATCCAGCCGAGCGTCACCGCCATCCTCATTCTCCTGGTCGCCTTGTCGATCGACATGACCCGCGCCCGCACCTTGAATATCGTCGCCAAGCGCTACTCCAGTGAAGCTCTCGAAGCCGACGCCCTGCACTTTTCCACCGATGTCTGGAGCACCATCGTCGTCATCCTCGGCATCGCCCTCGTCTGGGCCGGCAATGTCTGGAGTCTTCCCGGGCTCGCCTACGCCGACTCTCTCGCCGGCCTGGCCGTTGCCGGCGTAATCCTCTGGGTCGGTTCGCAACTCGGCCGCCGCACAGTCGACGCTCTTCTCGACGCTGTTCCCGCGGGCTTGCAGGACCAGCTCGTCACCGAGGTCGGAAACATGGAAGGGGTTCTCCATGTGGAACGCGTCCGCCTCCGCCGCGCGGGCAGCCGCTATTTCGTCGATGCCACGGTCAGCGTTGCCCGCACCGCCAATCTCGAACAGGTCCACGACCTCACCGACAGGATCGAAAAGCGCATCGCGCAAATCGTTCCCGCGGACGTCATCGTCCACGCCGAACCCCGCGCCCCTCGCGACGAGCACCTCTTCGAATCCGTCCGCGCCGTCGCTCTCCGCCTCGGCCTCGCCGTTCACGACGTAACCGCTTCGCTCCAGGACGGCCACCTCTTCGTCGAACTCCACCTCGAAGTCGACGAAAACCTCAGCCTCCGCGAAGCCCACCGCCGCGCTACCGAACTCGAAGACGGCATCCGCGAACTCGGCAAAGGCAACGTCGACGTCAACATTCACATCGAGCCGCTCGGCCGCCACATTGCCACTCCCGACGTCCGCGCCGGCGAGATGCGCCAGCTAGAAATGTCCGTCGAACTGTTCCTCAACGGCATGCCCAGCACCTACGACGAGCTCATCAATTGCCACGATGTCCGCGTCCGCCAGGTCGAACATCACATCCTCGTTTCTTGCCATTGCGTGATGAAGAGCGACCTCTCCATCACCCGCGTCCATGACGTCACCGCCGCGCTCGAAGACAGCGTCAAGGAGCGCTTCCCGCAAATCTCCCGCGTCACCATTCACCCGGAGCCGCCCGACGCCTCGTGACGCAACTCCGCCTTTCCCTCCAAAACCCCGCAGATCGCTGCTCACCCCCTCTATTTGACACCCGTCCAAGCTCTGCATAGGCTGTCTAGCGGTAAATTTCATTCGTACCTCGGAAGGGTGTCCCTCATGCGTAAACTGTTCAATCACCTCGTGTGTGCTGCTGTTGCGTTCGCCTTGGCTTTGCCCGCGGGGGCGGCCCCAGCCTCCACCGATCCCTCGGACGCCGCCATGGAATCCATCCGCCCGGAGGCCATCCGCGCCCACATGAATTTCCTTGCCGACGATTTGCTCGAGGGCCGCGGCGCCAACTCGCGCGGCTACGAAATTTCCGCCCGCTACATGGCCACGGAATTCGAATCCATGGGACTCACTCCGGCCGGCGATGCTGGAACGTATCTTCAGACGGTTCCACTGCGCTCTGTGCGCTCGGAGGCGGCGAACACCACGATGTCCGTTACCCGCAACGGAAATGTGGAAACCCTGACTTACCGCAAGGATTTTCTCGCTGCGGCCGACCCCGCGCGCAAAGAAACTTCAGTCGAAGCCCCCGTCATCTACGTCGGCTTCGGCGTCACCGCTCCAGAGCTGAATTACGATGACTACAAGGGGATCGACGCGAAAGGCAAGATCGTCGCGATGGTGTATGAAGCGCCCAATTTCGAATCTTCTCTCAAAGCCCACTACTCTTCGATAGAACAGAAAATCGCCAACGCCGCGGCGCACGGCGCCGTCGGGCTCATCGTGGTCAACGATCCCATCCTCGAGGGCCTCTATTCATTCAAGGAACAAGTCAGGGATCTTTCACGCCCGGGACTCCGCTGGCTGAACAAGGAGGGTCTGCCAAACGATTACTTTCCCCAACTGCACGGCGGAGCCCTCCTCAGCCTCGAAGCCAGCAAGCAGCTTTTTGTCGGCAGCGGCCACACTCCCGAAGAAGTTTTCCAAGCCGCCAAGGAAGGCAAGCCGCTCACCTTCGCGCTGCCGTTGACGGTCAAGATTCACAATCTGGCAAAGCTCGAAGACGTCAGCAGCCACAACGTGGTGGCCAAGCTCGAAGGCAGCGATCCCGCTCTGAAGAACGAATACCTTGTCTACAGCGCCCACCTCGACCACCTCGGCATCGGCGAGGCGGTAAAGGGTGACACTATCTACAACGGCGCGCTCGACAACGCTTCCGGCTGCGCCATCCTTCTCGAGGTTGCCCGCGCCTTTTCGCAGATGAATCCCCGCCCCAAGCGCTCCATTCTCTTTGTCGCGGTCACCGGAGAAGAAGCCGGCCTCCTCGGCTCCGACTATTTCGCCCACTATCCAACCGTCAGCAAAGACGCCATCGTCGCCAACGTCAACATGGACGAAGACCAGATGCTCTGGCCACTGCTCGACATCATCCCGTTCGGCGCCGAGCATTCGACGCTTGATGGTGTCGTCAAGCGCGCTGCCGAGCGCTTGCATCTCGCCCTCAGCCCCGACCCCATGCCGGAGCAAGTCATCTTCATCCGCAGCGATCAATATTCTTTCGTCAAGCAGGGCATCCCGGCCGTCTATCCCTCTCCCGGTCTCAAGTCGAACGACCCGAAAATCGATCCCGTGGCCATCTTCAAGGAGTGGGAAGAAACGCGCTATCACCAGCCGCAGGACGACATGCAGCAGCCCAACCTCGATTTCAGCCAGGCCGTAAAATACGCCCAGTTCGCCTACCTCTGCGGCTGGCTGATCACCCAGGACCCCCAGCGCCCCCAGTGGAACGCCCACGATTTCTTCGGCGACCACTACGCCAAGAAAATGTAACCCTCAGTCACCTGAAAAGGCGATCTTAGAGAATTGCCATCTTGTTCAATACAGGGCATCTTTCCCGCCGCACAACCCGCATAGTGGTGTCTACCGTGATTTCGAAATCGTGAATCCAGGGATTGCGGTCTGGAGAACATCATATGCAACGTTTAAATCTACTTCTAAGCGGGTTGTTCCTGACGGCTGCCCTCGCGCTCAGTGGCCCCATCGTGGCCGCAGCGCCACAGGATGCCGGAATTCAGGTCCGCGTCTACGACTCGCATCATCACGATTATCACAACTGGGATGACCGTGAAGACCGCGCCTATCGCAGCTACCAGAACGAACGCCACGAGCAGTACCTTGCCTACGAGCACCGGAAGCACAGCTACCAGCAGCATTATTGGAAGTGGCGCCACAACCACCCCGATCGCGACTAACCAGCACCGATGATTATTGACTAAGGCGCAAGAAGCTCCACGTGCCGCCCGGCACGTGGAGTTTTCACTTCTACTCCTCTGTCGATCCTGTCCTGTTGAAAAAACCATGAGCACTCCACGGATTCCCGACGGACGGGCGTGTAACCTTTTTCGCATCCCTCCAATCCAAAAATCAGGATCGCCGCGCACTGTCACAGGTGCCTGAACCTTTGATTTCCGATGGGTATCAAGCAAGCCGGCAATAAGATGTTCGACGTCCGGCCGTGCTCAGGGAGGGCAAATTAAGCATGAAAAATAAGGGAAAACAAAAATCCTTGCCGGAGCATCTCGTCGAACTTCTCGCTGGCGGCCACGCCCACATCGATTTCGAAAGCGCGATAAAAAATTGGCCGGCAGACCTGCAAGGGAAAAAGCCGGAAGGCGCCGCGCACACCCCGTGGGAAGTGCTGGAGCACATGCGCCTCGCCCAGTGGGACATCCTCGAGTTCACGCGCAACCCAAAACACGTTTCTCCCGAATTCCCCGCCGGCTACTGGCCAAAAACCCAGGCCCCGCCCGACAACAGAGCCTGGAGCAAAAGCGCAGCCGCGTTCCGCTCCGACCTTAAAGCCATGATCAAAATCGTCGAAAACAAATCCACCGATTTCTTCACCCCGCTCCCCCACGGCGACGGCCAAACCGTCCTCCGCGAAGTCCTGCTCGCTGCCGACCACAACGCCTACCACCTCGGCGAACTGCTCCTGCTCCGTCGCCAACTGGGCGCCTGGAAATAACCAATCCAGTTTCGGCATTGTTTACCCGCACCCCGAACGCAGATGCGTCGCACCCGAAAGTATCCTAAAATAGAATCATTGCCGCTGTGGGCGTGTAGCTCAGCTGGGAGAGCACCTGCTTTGCAAGCAGGGGGTCGCCGGTTCGATCCCGGCCACGTCCACCACTTTCTTCCTGATTGCAAAAGACTTAAGAAAATCACTTCGTCCCGAATGCTCCGTTATTTGTGCACAGTGTGCACGAACTGTGCACGAATGCGTCATTGGATCACCTCTGTGCACAATGGCGCGGTCGTCAAAGTGTCAGCCTGGGTGGGTACCATTTCGTTGGCTCGACGGTTGAGCTTCTCCAGTGCTTCGCGCTTCATCCGCAACTTCATTTGGGAGTACTTCTTGAAGACTTGCGCGTCGCTCTGGCGGAGCAGTTGAGTGACCCATTCATCGGCTACGCCTCCGGCGCTTAGCCTTGTGGCATACGCTGAACGCAGGTCGTAGATTCGAAAATAGGGAATCTTTGCCCGTCGCAGAGTTTTCGTCCAAACGGTCTTGAGTTTCTTGAGATGCCCGGTCGGATTCAGATCACTCGGAAACAAATACGGTTCTGCACCTGAAATCGCCATCTGATTCTTGAAAGCCTCGATGGCGAACGAGGTGAGGGGAACTTCGGCCGTACCGTTCGGAGTCTTCGAATCCGGTATCCAGACCACCGCATTTTGCAGATCCACTTGGTCCTTTCGCATCGGAATCAGTTCCTTGTAGATCCGCAACCCGGTCTCCGTGATGATTCGAACGACGTTCCGCAAGTATTGCGGAGCGTGGGATTCGATCTTTTGTTGTTCGGACCACGAAACGTAATGTGGTCGGAACAGCCCTTTCACTGCGACCGGGAACTCAACACCTGAACAGGGATTTGCGGCTAGGAGCTTCTTGCGAACCGCCACGTTGAGCATACGCCGGAGAACTCTAAACTCCTGGTGTACCGTGGTGGATTTGACCGTTCCCAGCTTCTTATAACCGAGCTTGGCCTTGACAACGACGCGATCTCGAAGACGTTCGCGAAGGTAGATGTCAATCGAATCCGCGGTGATATCCACCAGTCGGGTTGCGCCAAACGCAACCTTCAGGTGCTTTATACACCGCTTATTCGCTTCGTGGGTCTTCTCGGCGCGCATGGGCGGCTTGGAATAGTTCTCCACGAAAGAATCTGCCCATTGCCCGTAAGTCAAGGTTTCGCCCTTTCGTACGACTTCTAGAAGATTGGCATCTCTCGCCAGAAGTCGTTCTCTCAACTTCTTATTTGCTTCTTCCCAATTGGCGGTTTGACTGGACTCTCTTCTGGCGGTGCCCTTTCGGTCCCGATAGCGAATCCACCAGATTTGTGTGCCAGCCCGCCTGTAAACCACACCGTCGTACTTTCGTGCTCTAGGCATTCTCCATCTCCTGTTTGAATGAAGCGCGGAATGTTTCGAGATCCGATTTGAGGAACCGGATGTTGCGACCCATTACGCGGAGATGGGGAATCTGCTTCCGCTCGACCCAAAGATACACGGTCTGCGGGCTCACTCCAAGAAAATTGGCGGCTTCTGGCACCGTCCAGGGGTGCTCATTGCCGTCTGTGGGTGTCTGGATTTTCATCTCGACCAAGGTATTGTTCTTCATGGTGTTCCTCTGGCACCGTCCTCGGGCCTGCTGTTATCGGTTCGACGCGAAGAGGTTTTTTGTTGCAACTCCACCCGAGCCTTTATAACGGTGTGCCGAGCATAATAATTTGGATCGGCTTTATCTTCCGCGCGGTAGTCGGCAATGCGCTGGATTACGACTTCCGGGTCGTCACCACGAGCGAGGGCGCGTTTCGCGTAGGCCCAATCGCGTTCGGATTGGCTTTTGTGGTCGTTGGGAAGCGTGCGCGTTCGTTCTTGGGCCTCGCCAAAGTGGCGAGGTGCTTCGGGAGAGTCTTCGTCTATTGTGAAGTCGCGGAGCCGGTAGGTCGCATCGCTTTCCTGACGCGCTTGGACGATGAATTCTTCGGAGAGTTTTCGGTTGGCGAATCCCGGCAAGCGCAAAACGCGCGTCGAGTCTGTTGCCGCCAAGTCGCCGCCGAACTTATTTGCGAGGCTATGAAGGAGAGACTCTGCCTCATCCTGGGTGAACCCACTCACTTTCCACACGACCTGGTGCTTGTCCGGCGAGGTATCGAGGATAAAGTTCGGCGCTGGGACCTCGGGTGAATTCCGTATTGCGTCGAGAGCCTCATCACCCTTTTTGTCGAGGTCGAGATAGACGTGGCGTATATCCTTTATATTGTCCTTGGTCCGACTGTACGCCCCATCCTTAATCGGGTTCATTCCCACGTATATGTCGGAACCGGCAGCGCTCTGATTCGCTAACCAAGATTGAAAGCCAGGGCTGGCTATCGCTTCCGTTTTGGCGATGGTTTGAACCGTATGACCCGTGGAGCGATTCCGCACGAGGATCGCGCCGTTATCAGCTGGTCCGAATAGCTCCCGGACATACTCAGAAGCTGTGAGAGATCGCGGTGTGAATGTTTTGTCGGTGCTCATTGGTGATCCTGCTTCGCCAAGAATACGGCGCCGTAGTCGAACAGGTCCGAGTCTGGGTCGTAGCTGTTGACTAGGAGAACCCGGGAAATGTATCTGCGCCCAGGCCGGCGCTCGACGTGGATGACGACGTTGAGCGAATCGGCAATGTTCGTCTTGATGGATCTGTAAGGCAGTTCGACGCCGCTTTGCAAAACACAACTCGTGAAACGCGCGAGACCTTGTTGGGCGGAATTTGCATGGATCGTGCATAACGTCCCAGAGTGACCGGTATTTAGGAGTTGCAAGAGATCGAAGGCTTCTCCTCCGCGAACCTCTCCGAATTGCGCCAGGGGTATGCCTGCAGCTGGTGCGAGAAGAAGGAAAACCTGCTGGTTCTCGTGCCCCATCCTCTCTCTCCTGTGAAGACGCGGCAGTTAATTCACCCACGGGAGGGAGAAATCGTGGGCCGCGTCACCGGCGTGGCCATGCGCCTGGCCGAGATGGCCCGGGTGCACGCCACTTCGATGAATCCTTGAATGACAGGGAAGAAGGCTGGTCAGTCCCGGGAGCGTCCTTCCCTCAGAACCGATGCCTTGGAGTACGCCGCATGAATGAGGATGAGTAAAGAGAACAGGGCCGTCCGGTGAAGGACGGCCCCGGTTGGTTTCGAGATTGTGCTACTTGCGAACTATTTTCGCTTTCGGCGCGGTTTTCTCCTTCCTGCTTGCCGCCTTGTTCTTTTTCGCCGCGTTCTCGTTCTCGGTCTTGGCAATGGCAATGCGCAACGCCTTCGTATCAACTTTGTAAAGGCTGGCTGCGTCCGCCAGCGGGTCGTCGTCTTTGTTTGCGGACGCGTTTCCGGCAGGGCGGAGGAGCATGGCTTCGAAGATGAGAACGGCAAGCGCCGCCGCGTCTGCCTTTTTGTAGAGCGTCCGAGCTTTCTCGGGCATTTGCCAATCATTGGCGTCTTTCGGCTTTTGCAACCCGTGGCGCTTGGCAAGACGGCACGTGAGATCGTGGGACAGCGAGCGCAAGACAAACTGCGCCACCATCCGTAGCTCCTCCGTTCCGAATTGCGGCTTTACCCGCTTGAGCACGTCGGCCAGAAGGCGGTGCCGGAAGGCGAGCGTTTCTTTTGCCTTCCGGTTGGCAGTGGTCTTTTCCGCCTTCCATTGCAACCGCTGTTTTTCTTCCTGCTGGCGGTCTCCAAAATGAATCTTGCAGGCCGGGTCCGCGCAGACTTTCACGAGACGGCCCTTGTTTATACCGTCCGCGTGAATGGCCGGGGTCAAATGGCCACAGAGCTTTTCTTCGGGTCTTGCTTCCTTGCCCTTCTTGCTTTTCCGAGTCACGACTTCAACATAGTTGCGTCGCGGGAGGATGGGTGTTTCGCCCGTCGTGTTGTAGTTCTCCGAAATCTGAACCAGATTCGGTGTTTTCGAAATGCGTTGTGCTATGTGCGCGTCGAGCTTGCGATTGAAACACGCTGCGTCGGCGCAGGAATCGGAATCCTCTCGGACTTCGGAAAAAAGCAACCTGTTATATCCGGTGCGCTTCGGGCAGTTGGCACAGCTCCCCGCTTCCGGCACGAGGTTTTCATCGTCCTTTGAAAACGAAACGGATTTGAGGCTGAGGTAGATGTTCTGCGCTATCCACGCCTGCAAGCGACTGAATGGCACGACACTGCGCTCGCTGTCGTTCGCGGCGTAGTAGCCGTCAAAGCAGTGTGCGAACGCCTTCTCCTGCGCGCCCGCTCCGAGCTTGGCGATAAGCAGGGCGTGTTCGATGCCGATGTGTCCGGCGGTGAACGCCTCGGCCGCAGCTGGAATGAGGTCCAAGAGCCTGATCCGTTTGGCGATGTACGCCGCGCTCTTACCCGTTTTCGCCGAAATCTTCTCTATGGTGTACCCGCTCCCTTCCCGGTCGAGCAAAGCGCGAAACCCCTGTGCTTCCTCGAACGGATGCACGTCGGCCCTAAGAACGTTCTCGACGATCTGCGTTTCGAGCGCCTCTTCGTCGCTCAGGTCGGCGATGCGGGCGGGCACTTCCGACAAACCCGCTCGCTGCGCGGCGCGATAGCGCCGTGCCCCCGAAACGATTTCGAAATGTCCGTTCACTCTCCGCGTGAGGAGCGGTGAAAGGACCCCTTTGCTGCGGATGCTTTCGGCCAGTTCCTCCAGTTTTTCCTCATCGAACGTCTTGCGCGGGTTGGTCGAAGATTCGACCAACTGCGCGAGGGGAACGTTCACGTACTCTTGCAATGGATTCACTGCTTCGTTCGTGCTCATATCCTTTTCTCCCTTTCTGTTTTACAAACTCTTTTTGAATTTCTTCCAACTGGTACGACGAGCTTGAGACAAGCGTGGAGCGGGCAGCTTAAAGGCTGCCCGCTGCGGGGATTCCCGCTTTCAAAATCGAAGTAGCGGCGGCAAAGATGCGAGCCGCGCTGTGGTTGGGGATTTCCTTTTCGGTTTTCAGCCAGTGCTGGATGTAGCCCCGGCAGAACTCGGCTCCTTCGAGGCCCAGCGTTTCGCAACAGATCAGCGCGACGGATTCCGCTTCCACCTCGCGGAGATGGCGGGGCGCGAGTTCGCCGTCCACATGTGTTTCGGTAGCGGTGTGGCCAAGAACGACGTGGGCGACTTCGTGAAATGTGGTCTTGTGAGGGAGCGCGGCAAGTGGATTTACAGCAATTTCCCGTTGCCTTGCAAACCCCTGAATATTACCGTTTATTTCGTCAAACGGTATTCGCGTTATATGCAAAGTACCGAGCGCCGTTTCCATGTCGAAACCGGGAATCGGCGCAATGTAGGTTTCTTCCCCTTCGGTTTGCGCGAGGACAAACCAATAGGCGCGGAAACGGAAGGCTTGTCGTGTCTGTGGTTCCTCTGGTTCTTCCTCCGCGTTGTCGGTGTGCGTGGTTCGCTTGAATGGCATCGGCATACAGAGGGTGATTCCTGTCTCCCCCTTGCGGACGTGCCGTTTGCGTTCGAGCCAACCGCGATAGGTGTTGAGCGGGCCTGGCTGCAAGTTGCGTCGAACGCACTGTTCGAGTGCAAGCAAGGCATTCCCGAAGCTGTAGTTGTGAAATGCGGTGTAGGCTTCGAGCATTCGGCCCGGCTTTTCGACCGCATCGCGCAAGAGGTCCCCCCACGTGGCCTGTTGTCTTTCTGGCATTTCGCTTTTCCTCTTTTCTTCCTTTTTTCGAGCGTGGTTTTCGCTTGAAAAAAGGAACCAATTGCCCTTCCTGAGAGGTCCCCGGCGCCTAGCCGCCCGCGCTGTCAAGGGCGCGCGGGGTTCGCGTTCACGGGAGCGGAGCGGACGCCCTTGACAGAAGAAGCGGGCGGTCTAGGCGCAGTCTTCTCGCAGGAAGGGCAGAGGTGGAGAAAGACAAATTCGTGGGGAAGCCACTGAAGAGATTTGTGGATTTGTGAATTCGGGAAGACTGGTGCGGAAAGAGTGCTACAAAAGAAAGTTTTGCTTCAAGAACGAAGGAGCTCCAGGGGCGCAAAAGGTGGAAACCGTTTCAATTCTGCTTCGGAGAATGGTTCGTTCAAGCATTTGATGTCAACGGCCTTTGGCGCGCATTGTACAAACGGTTCAAACGCTTCGCGTATGTTGCGAGCCAGTGAGAGTTTGACTCGAGGGTGCAGGTGTCGGATTTGGTCCAGCTGTGAATATGTGAACCGGCCGTCTCGGATCGGGGATTTGAGGGCGGCATCCGCAAACTCTGCCCATGAGGGACATCCTGCGAGCAGTGAAGCGCCAGCACCAATGAACGGGATCAGCTTGCCAAGTTGCGCGGCTTCCCAGAGACCGTCCGGCACGCGGGGGATGGAGAGGGGTTCGTCTGCCATGAGGAGCGAAAGCTGTTTGCAGAATAGCGGGAGCAGCCGACGGGATCAACGAAGTAGGTTGCACTGGCAAGTCGTGAAACCTTGCCCGCCCATAGAACAATCGAACTGATGGCGGTCAGAGCGCGCGACTAGTCAGTCTCGCAATTCACGCGGCAATGTGCGACTGAAAGTCGCTGATTCTCCATTGGGGCCGTAGCCATATATGATGAAGCCGCCTTGAAAATTGGCAGGCACTTGACAGGGAAGATCCCGCATTTGGCGCCACTCTCCATTCGATAGCCGGAAGTAAAAGTTCCCTACCGGCTCGGCCCACACAAACGCCTCCCGTTTCATGTGCTCTCTCATGTGGTCAAATCGATGTACCTCACGCACCATGTGATGCGGCCCAAGTCCAGCCTGGGCTAGCTTTCGCAGGGCAGTGCTGAACGTGAGCTCCCATATGCCTGCCGCCACAGAAATCGCAAGAAAAATCATCCTGCGATCTTTGCTAGAAGGGCGCTCAGAACCTGGATAGCGGCGGTGTTTGGGTGGTCTTCGAGCAGGGACAGCTTCGGACGATTAGCGTCAGCTTGCCTGTGCTAGAATCCGCCGAGAGACGGAAGGCAAGTATGCGGTATTGCCCGATTTGCAAGGCCGAATATCGCGCAGAGTTCAGACAATGCTCGGATTGCCTTGCCGACCTTGTCGACAGTCTGGAAGTGGCCGAGGCTCTAAAAGCAGTCCTTCTATGGGAAGGGCTACGACTCTCCAAATTCGATGCGATTGTTGCAGCCTTGCGCGATGCAAACATTCCTAATCGTGCAAAGTCTGCCGCCGACCCTGACACGGCTTACAGTTTCAATCCCTTCGCTCGGAAGTTGAAAATGTCTTGGCAAGTTTTCGTGTTGGAATCGGATTATGAGAAAGCGAGGAATGCCGCCCATTCTTATCTCTGAGCCTCAGTACAGCTCGAGTCACAAAGTGGGCCGGGCATCACATCAGTGATTGCGCCACCGGACCTTAGGCTAGTACCCACTTCTCTGGTAAGCGCGTTAACCAGGACCCAGAAGAGGCGTCTAAAAGAGAGTTCGACAACATCAATTCCTATTCCTGTTACAGGAATTGCGGAAGCGTCATAGGCGACGCCTTCCTGGCCTCACCGGATAGAGAGGAGCACAACCTTGGATAC
>DATHOY010000004.1:0-25974 GCA_035484435.1 Vulcanimicrobiaceae bacterium
GTGGCCGAGAAGCTGCGCGGCGCTTTGAATGATGGAGACGCGGCTGCCGAGGCGGCGGAAGAGTTGCGCGAATTCCAGGCCGACGTAGCCGCCGCCGAGAACGAGGAGATGCGGCGGGACTTTGGCGAGCTCCATGATCGAGGTGCTAGTAAGGAAGGGAACGTCGGCAAGGCCGGGAATGTTGGGGATGGCGGGGCGGCATCCCGCGTTCAGGAAATAACGGTCGGCAGTGAAATGGAGTTCGCCGCGTTTGGGCGTGCGGACGGCGATGGATTTGGGGCCGGTGAAAGACGCAACGCCGTAGATCAGATCGAGGTTTTTGGTTTTGGCGATGCGATTCTCATTGCCGGAGCGGAACGAATTGACGATGTCGCGCTTGCGCTTGCGGACGCGCTCCATGGCGATGCGCAGGGCGCCGGTGTGGACGCCATAATCTGGGCCGCGGCGCGCGAGATAGGCCACGCGCCCGCTGGCCACCATGGTCTTGGTGGGGGTGCAGCCTTCGTTGATGCAGGTGCCGCCGACATGAATTTTTTCGATGAGAGCGGTGCGCAGGCCAGCATTGGCCAGCGCCTGGCAAAGCGGAGTACCGCCTTGGCCGGAGCCGATAACAATAGCGTCGTAATGCTGCGGGGGAGGCATAAGGGGCGACCCCGAAAAGTTAGGACAACGGGGCCAGCACTGTCAATTGTTAGAAAACAGAAAATTGAAAATGGTGACGAATGGAAGCAGCGCGCCAAGCAGGACTGCCTTCCCGCCTAAGCCTGGAATCGGCTAATTGCCCGAGCCGTTGGCCCAGGAGCGTGCCTGCTCAAAAGAATCCTCGGTCAGCCAGACGACTGAGTCTCGCTCAATGACGTGACTAAAGGCCTCGTGGGCTACGGACCTGTCCTGGAAAACCGTGGCCATCTCCGCGAGGCGGTTGGCGTTCAGGTTATCGAGTCCGTAAGCTGTCTGAAGATTAGCGAAACCCAATTGCAATTTCGCCCAGTCGGCGGTTTTCATCTCTTCTATATCACTCCCGCAATAACAGGCGATGCCGCTGACGACCTGAAAATAGACGATCGAGCTGGCGGGTTCGGGGCGCGTGGAGGCGATTTCCTTCGCAAACGCCGGAATTTCGCCGGGGTCCCCATACCACTGAGGCAACAAATAATTCGTATAAGGGCGAAAGAAGTGATAGTAGTCGGGTTCGAAGGCCAGCGCCTGATCCAGCAATTCTCGCGTGTCGGCCTTTTCCCATCCCTCATTTTGCGCAATACATTCCATGACGAAATACCACTGGGGGTCGCGGTCCTTCAGAGTTGCCGCCTCGAGCAAGGCCTGTTTGGCAAGCGCAGTTCGCACATGATATTGCCTCCACTGCGTGTTGGAGACGGTGTCGGCATAGCCGGTGCCGCGGGCGAAATCCGCATACGAGACGTAAAATTTGGCCAAGGCAATTCTTGCGCTCGCGGAATCCGGCCGGGCGGCCTGCCACTTTTTCAATCTCTCGCACTGCCGCTGATAATCGGAGTCCCCCGGCACGGCAGCATCCGGCATCCAGACCACCGAGTTAAAGAAATTCATGTTGCGCCAGGCGCCGGCGATAAAACGGCCCCGCTCCAAGCGGTTGTTTTGGGCGAGGGATTCGAGTTCGGCGTAGTTGCCCTGCTCCAGCAGGGTGTGGACCCGCTCCCCATACGCCATTTCCGCGGTATCCGGAAACTCGGGAAGGGCAGGCGCAGGGGTGCCTTGATGGCCGCGGCCATGGGCGCGAATGGTCTGCATGACCGTATCCATTGGCACGGCCGGTGGCGCCGCTTCCACGTGGCCGCAGGCCGCCAGCCCGAGAACGGGGACAATCAGGAGAAGCAAAAAAGCCGAGCTTGCGTGTCGGGCGTTGCGGATGAAAAGCATAGGGCGATAGTAAGGAGTTGGGTAAGGCAAAGAAACTGTACTAAAGGGCTACTGGGGCGAAAGGCGAAAGGGGGCGGAAAGTGCTGGTAGAAAGGTACTAGAAACAGGGGGTAGAAATCGGTACCGCTCTGCTATTCGCGCAGGAGGGGGTTGCCGGTAAGATTCATGCAGATGGGAAGCCGTTCGTGTCTGTGGTGTCGACTCCGGGTCCCGCACGGCGGCGGGCAGTTGACGGCACGAACCGGAACGACAGCCGGAGGAAAGACGCATGGCGATTATGCATTGCCGCAGCATTGAGCGACGCCGGACGGCGCGCGCCGTGGTCAGCATCCAAATGGTAGTGAACGGTTTTAGCGAAACGGACGTGCCGTTTAAGTTTTCGACTCGAACGGTCTCCGTGAGCCAGCACGGCGGAGTGATCCTGCTGGAAGCGCCGCTGCCGGTGGGGCAGCAATTCCAGATGGTCAATGAGTTCAACAACCGCAAGGCGATCTGCCGCGTGGTTTCGGTGCGGCTGGGAAAAGACGGAAAGCTGCACGGAGCGTTTGAGCTGCACTGCCCGGAAGGCAATTTCTGGAGCATGTCGTTTCCGGCGGCAGGCGCGCGGCCGATGAAGCGGGTGTTCGTGGCGAAGAGCGTGGTGCGGTAGGGAGAGTCCTAAGTAATTAGCAACCGGTAATCAGAGAGAAATACGTCATGTGAACTAGCGCTTGCCGTTAGACGCTATTGGCGAATATAGGCGTGGCCTACTCCATGCGCGTCCTTGTAGATCCCCACAATTACTCCTGCATCGTTAAATCCAGTAATGGTTGTGCCTGCCAGGTTGGGAATCTCGGCCGCCGAGGGATCATCAATGATGGCGAAGGTGCCATCCGGGTTTCGGAGATAACCGTGACTGACAAAGTTGGCGTCCGTGAAATCGCCCGCAATAATTCCGCTCGCGTTGGCGCAGAGTGCTCCAGACCTAATCGAGCCGGGGGGATCGAAAATCGTGTATGTCCCATCTGGTGTGCGGATGAAGCTATGGGAGACCTGAGACGCGAACACCGACCCGACGACTGTCCCGTTCGAGTCTATCCAATCGACGGTTGTTCCTGCCGTGTCGGTTCCGCTGTAACCCGGTGCATCGACCACGGTGACTGTGCCATCCGGGTACTGATGAATGAAACCGTGAGTGCCGCTTTGGTCGCTACGATAGAAGCCCACTGTGTCACCTGTTGGGCTCACATATTGGATCCATGACCCAAAGCCCTGGCCGCTCGCGGAGCCCGAGCCGGGACCGCCAGTATCGAGCGGCTGGCCTTTATAGGGGCCCTGGTTTGGAATGATAAAGGAGTGGACTCCCACATTCGGATCGTAGAAATAGCCCGCAACTATGCCGGTGTCGTTGATAGCGGTTGGAAACAGAACGGAAGTGGAGGCCTGAGTTGGGAATCCATTCTGTCCGAAGTAATAATAGCTAAGGCCAGGAAGAAGGGAATACTGCCCGGTCGCGCTGCGCGAAAATGCGTGGGAGTTTCCGTCGTTCCCCAAGTAGTTGCCAACAGTTGTGCCAGAGCTATTTACGGCGAGTATGGTGGTTCTTCCGCCGACCCCTTGGATAGCATCTGGCGCGTCGATAATGGTGGTAGCTCCGTCTAGGTCGCGCAAATAACCATGGGTTCCCCCGCCTGAGTCAAAATAATATCCTGCGATGATTCCGTTACTGGCCATCCCGACTACGAAAACCCCCTGACCACCTAAAGTTGCGGGCGCAGGTGGATCAATCGTCGTGAACTGGGGGACGTGGGGAGTGGCGGACGGGCTGTTGTTGCAGCCGATTAAAATCAGTAAGACGAGAAGCGGAAGGCCCCATGGAAGGCGATGGACAGAGCGGGGCAGGTTTTGAGCTGCAATGCCGGATTGGCGCATGAAGAGGCAGCCTTCAAGCAATCATGAGCGTGATGGCTTTTCAAGATAAACTGACGGGGTACAGTATACAGTAAGAACTTTTATCGAAGCATTACGGAAATTTCGGGCGGGACAACTGGACGGCGCCCGAGGCATGAGATGCAGGTCGAAATCCAATCACTATGAGTGAACTGAAAAATTTGTGCGTGGTGCTGGTGGGGACGCGGAATCCGCTGAATGTGGGGGCGGTGGCGCGGGCGATGAGCAATTTTGGGGCGATGGAGTTGCGCGCGGTG
This sequence comes from Vulcanimicrobiaceae bacterium, assembly GCA_035484435.1. Taxonomy (GTDB): domain Bacteria; phylum Acidobacteriota; class Terriglobia; order Acidiferrales; family UBA7541; genus Acidiferrum. The sequence goes on from DATHOY010000004.1 coordinate 4,086, forward strand.
CGGCCGTATGAGAAGGCTTGGAGAGAGGCGCGGTCGGCGGTGGGCGCGGCGGAGTTGCTGGCGCGGGCGAAGGAGTTTGCGGGTGTGGCGGAGGCGGTGGCGGATTGTTCGCTGGTGGTGGGCACGACGGCGGTGGGGAATCGGGAGATGAAGCATCCGCTGCGCGGGCTGGAGGAGGGCGCGCGGCTGATGGGGAACCGGATGAAGTCAGGGCGGGTGGCGGTGCTTTTCGGGTCGGAGAAGTGGGGATTATCGAATGAGGATTTGAGTTATTGCCACTGGCTAATGCGAATACCTACGCGGGTGGAGCACCGGTCGATGAATCTGGGGCAGGCGGCGGCGGTGGTGATGTATGAATTGGGGAGAAGAGGAAGAATTACCACAGAGGACGCAGAGTCGCCGCAGAGGACACAGAGAAGAGGGGGAAAAACCGCACCGTTAAAGACGACCCTTCGGCTCTGCTCAGGGCAAGCGGGTGCGGCACCCAGGAAAGAAACGAAGGAAAAGTTTGCGGAGATGGAGACGGTGGAGCGAATTGGGGAGGCTTTGCTGGAGTCGCTGCGGAAGAGCGGATACATTGCGACGCGGGGCGAGGCGACGGCAGAGGAGAAATTGCGGCGGATGCTGCGGCGGTTTTCCATGGAGGCCGCGGACGCGGAAGTATTGTTGGGGATGGTGCGGAAGATTCTGTGGAAGCTCGAGCAGGAGTAGCAGTTGACGGCTGACAGTCTTCAGTCAACGGCAGCTCGGTTGTGACTGATGGCCGGCACGTGAAATTAGCAAATGGAAGATCAAGAAAATCCGCAATTAAGACCCGGAACTAACAACTACAACTCATCACCGCATGACCGCGCTTCACCGGCAACGGAAATGAGGGGGAAGGGGTAGCGGTGAGTCATGCGGGAGAGGCGGCAGAATGACTGGGAGGAGTGCCCTGCAGGCTAAGCAACTGCTCGAACTGGATGCCGTAGCCGGTGTCGCCGTTGGGGAGGCTGCGTTCGTAGACGACTCGGCCGGTGCACTCAACTTCGGTACGCGGGTTGCCGGAAAGATAGGTAGGCACGCGCAGGGTCATGGAAAGCGGGGCGCCGACCCTCAGCGGCAGCGGACTGCGCATGAAAAGGCCGCAGCGGGAAATGTTCGCGGTTTCCGAAGCAAGTTCTGGCTCGGTTGAACCAGCTTCGGCAACACGGAAGCGGAGTGGAATCTGGAGCGACTGACGGGGATTGGTGCGTTTTTCAAGATTTTGCATTGTGCTCTCCTGTCGCGAACGGAGAGGACGACGCGAAACATTTAGATTGTTGGGCGGAGTTTAAGAATAAAACCAATAGTGGGGAAGTCAAGTACCAATGAGATTAGATAGTCGTAATGTGGAATAAAGGTTGGGTTGTGAAGGCGAGGGAGGGATCGCAGCGAACAGATGTGGTGGCCGAGCTTAGGATCGGCTACTACTATGCGCGCCCACCTGAAAGTGGATGCTACGTGGGCATTTTTAGGAAGAAATATGTGCCTAGGAAGAAGAAGACCAGGTCAGGGGACCACGCGGCTAGCATGGGAGGGAGTTGGCCGATACCACCCATGGCTTCGAGGAGGGCGGCGACAGCCCAGTAGCAGATGCCGATGGCGACGCCCAGGGCGATGCCGCCGATGGCGCCCCGGCTACCGACTAGGATGGCAAAAGGAATCGCGAGCAGCATGCTGACCGGGGCGATGAGCGGGTAGGCGATTTTCTTGTGCCACTGGACGGTGAGGGAAGAGACATCGAAGCCCGCGCTTTGCAGGCCGGAAATGTAGCGGCGAAGGTCACGCCAGCTCATCTGGAAGGCCTGAATGACTTCGCGATTGAAATACGAGGGCGGCTCGACAAGTTCTGGCAGCGAGGTGACTTTGAATGGGGTGTATTTTTCAACTGTGCCGTTGGAGAAATCGCGGACCCAGCCGGATTCAAGGGCCCAGGTTTTCTCGGTGTCCAGCCACTGGGCGCGGTTGGCGAACACGCGGCGCTTCATCTGGAAGCTGACAGGATCGAGTTCGATGACGCTGAGGCCGCCGAAGAGTTTTTGCGTGGGATCGAAAATATCGTAGTTGTAGACCTTGGAATTTTCCCCAAAAATCCAGCGCTGCGGGCGGGTGTAGGTCTGCGCGGGCTTGCCCTTGATCTGGTTGCGCAGCGCGTCCTGGCGCTGATTGGCGTAGGGGAGATAAGTGTCGTCGAGGATTAGCAACGCTCCGGCAAGAACAATCCCGGAAAGAAGCAGCGGCAGGGCGAGGCGGTAGAGGCTGATGCCGCTGGCCTTGAAGGCGACGATTTCGTTGTTTTTGCTGAGCACGCCGAGGGTGACAAGCGTGGCGACGAGGGCGGTGAGTGGCGTGAGCTGGTAGACGAGATAGGGAATCAGGAAGCGGAAATAGTCGATGACGATTAGGAATGGGATGCGGTGGCGCGCGATGTCGTCGAGCAGTTCAAAGAAGGTGAAGGTTTCAAACAGCAGGATAAACGCGCCGAGGACGAGCACAAAATAGTAGAAGAAGCGGCGCAGCATGTAGATATCGATGATGGAGGGAAAATTGGAAGAGGTGACGGTGTACGTTTCCTGCAGGCCGCCATCGCCATTTTCCTTGCGAACGGCATGGCGCGCCTTGCTGCGGGTGCGGCGCTGGCGGACCAGGCGGCGCCAGGCCATGAAGCGCGCAATGACAGAGAGGGGAGAGGGCTCGCTCCAATAACGCTCCATGCGGGGAAGCAGGGCGAGGCCGACGAGAACAAGAATTACGTTGGCGGCCCACATGCCGATGAAGGGCGGAACGACGCCCTGGCGAGCGAGGCCTGCGCCCATGATGAACAGCAAATAGTAGCCGGCGATGATTAGGACGGAGAGGAGCGTGCCCGCAGCGCGGCCTCCGCGGCGGGGTTGCGCGCCGAGCGGAACGGCAATCAGCGCGAAGGCGAAACATGCAAAGGGGAAAGCGAAGCGCTGGTAGAGTTCGACGCGGGCATCGCGCCAGCGCGGGCCGTGATCGTGCCACAGATCGCTCAGCGAGCGTTCGGGATTGCTGAGGACGCGGACTTTGTCGTTATCGAGCGTGGTGAATTCGATGGGCCAGTCGCTGCGCTCGAAGGCGGTGACGGAATACTGGTCGGGGGCTTCGCGTTGAAATTCGTGGGTGGTGCCGCTATTGAGATGCAGTTCGAGTTTCCCAGCCGCGGGTTCGGCGATGACGATGGCTCCCTCGGCGAGAGTGATGCGCGAGCCGCTCTCAGCGCCGGTTTCGAAGAGGAAAACTCCGTGCCAGTGCGTGCCGCTGGCGGAGACGTCGTTGATGTAGAGGACCAGGTGGGGGAAGCGCTCGTCGAAGACGCGGGGCTGCACCTGGAAAGAGATTTGTGAAGCAATGAGGCCGGCTTCGATGTCGCGGAACGCGCGGAGGCTGCGCGGGGCGAGGACAATCGTCATCAAGAGGGTGAGCACCGCTCCGACGACAGCGAGCACGCCGACGGGAAGCAGGATCCGCTTGCGGCTGATGCCGAGGGAAGTGAGCGCGATGATTTCGCTGTCCATGGACATGCGGCCGAGGCCGAGGAGGACGCCGATTAGTACAGCCATGGGGATGGTGAAAACCAGAATGCCGGGGATGATGCAGAGAAAAAGAGTGAGGATCTGCGAGCCGGAGCCGGAGTGGCGGACGAAGAGTTCCATCAGGCGGACAAGCTTGGGGACGAAAAGCACGAAAGTAAATATGAGGAGGCCAAGAAAAGCGTGTCTTACAATTTCACGAACAATGTAGCGATCGAGGATGCGCATGATGGGAAGGGGCAGTGTAACATGGGGAGAGAGTGGGGAGTTCGGAGCCGACAGTCTACAGTCGACAGTCTACAGTTAGCGGCGCGAACGCAGGACTAGAGACGGGTGGCTTCAGTTGCCTGGTGTCGGCTTTTTGCGCGGGGCGGCCTGCCTAAGATTGCGGGCCCTACACGGGGAGTCTTGAACGGAATGAATCGGATTCATCTGGTAGTGCTGTGGCACATGCATCAGCCGCAATATCGCGATCCGGAAACGGGTTGCTACGTGTTGCCGTGGACGCGGTTGCATGCGACGAAGGACTACTACGGCATGGTGAAGCTGATGGAGGACGTGCCGGGGTTCCACGCGACGTTCAATATGGTGCCGTCGCTGTGCATGCAGCTGGAAGAGTACGCGAGCGGAAACTTCAAGGAGCCGTGGTTTCACCTGGCATTCAAGCATGCGGACGAACTGACGCGGGAAGACAAGGCGGAGATTCTGGCTCGGGCGTTTCAGGTGAATCACGAGCGGTTGTTGACGCGGTGGCCGAGATTTTTGGAGCTTTATGACTGGTCGCGAGCGGCGGGCGGTGCGCAAGCGCTGATCACCTTTCGCGCGCGAGACTGGCGCGACGTCCAGGTGCTTTCGCAACTGGCGTGGATGGAAGAAACGTGGTTCACGAAGGATCCGGTGATTTCCCGGCTGGCAAACCGCGGGAAGGATTTCACGGAAAAAGACAAAACGGAATTGAAGGACAAGCAACTGGAGTTGCTGGGGCTGGTGCTGCCGGCTTATCGCGAAGCGGCCGCCCGCGGCCAGATTGAACTGAGCACCACGCCGTATTACCACCCGATCTTGCCGCTGATCTGCGATTCCGATATTGCGCGCGTGGCAAATCCGGGAACGCCGCTGCCGAGGCGGGCGTACCGGCGTCCGGAGGACGCGCGAGAGCAATTGCGGCGCGCGAAGGAATATCACGAGCGAGTGTTCGGCGCGAAACCGGTAGGATTGTGGCCGAGCGAGGGTTCGGTGTCCGACCAGGCGATGGCGATCGCGGCGGAGGAAGGGTTCCAGTGGTTCGGCACGGATGAAGGCGTGCTGGGTCGCACGCTGAACGTGGGATTTTTCCGCGACTCTTCTGGGATTGCGGCGAGCGCCGACCGCCTGTACCAGCCGTGGCGATTGCAGATGGCGAATACGGGAATCACCGGGCTTTTCCGCGACCACCACATTTCGGACCTGGTCGGCTTCGTCTACAGCCGGATGGACAGCAAGGCTGCGGCGGCCGACTTGCACGGCCGGCTGCGGTACATCGGCGACAACGTGAAGAGCGACAAACCGTTGACCATGTGCATTTTCCTGGATGGCGAAAACGCGTGGGAATATTACCCCGGTAACGGACGGGAATTTTTGCACGAGTTTTACCAGCGCATCGCCGGCGACACGGATTTCCGGGCGTTGACGGCAAGCGAAGCCATTGCGGCCGCGGGGGACATTTCCGTGACCAGCACGATTTTTCCGGCGTCCTGGATTAACGCAAATTTCGACGTGTGGATCGGCCACCAGGAAGACGTGGCGGCGTGGGATTTGCTGTGGGACGCGCGGGAAGCGTACGCCAAGGCGCTGGATGCGCGGGCAAAGGGCCGCGAAAACGCCCCGGCGCAGGAGGCCTTGAAGCAAGCGGAGGAATCCCTGTTGACGGCGGAGGGCAGCGACTGGTGCTGGTGGTACGGGCCAGAGCACAGCACGGCGAACGATGCGGAGTTCGACGCGCTTTTCCGCAAGCACCTGACGGGAGTTTACCGGGCACTGGGACAGGTGGCGCCGGAAGAGTTGGCCAAGCCGATCAAACGCATGCCGGAGCGGGCGTACCAGTTGTATCCATCGACGTTCCTGAAGGTGAAAGTGGACGGCATCGATTCGAGTTATTTCGAGTGGCTGGGCGCGGGCGTCTATTCGCCGGAGCGGCGAGACGGCTCAATGCACGGGCGGGTGATTTTCCTGAAAGAGTTGCGTTACGGATTTGAAGAAGAGCGCTTTGTCTTGCGCGTAGACGTCTTCCCGGAAAATATCGCCGAACTGGAAAATGCCGAGTTCCGGATCGTTTTCGGAGCAAAAGAGGAATTGGCGGTGGTGATCCACACGGACCGCGGGCGGACACGGGAATATTCGGTGGAACAGGGCAAAGTGTGCCTGATGAATCCGAAAGAGGTGGTGGAGGCGGCGTACCAGCGGCACCTGGAAGTGGCGGTGAGCCGCGATTTGCTGGAGTTGAAGGGCATGACGAGGTTCACGGTGGGCGTGGCGCTGTGGCACGGCGGGCTGCCGATCGACGTGCTGCCGGCGGAGGGATTCTTCGACGTGCAGTTGGGGGAAGAGCACTCGGCGTGGCCGGTGGACCCGTAGGCATGCAGTTGCCAGGGCGGAAAAGTGTCTAGACGGAGACACTACTGATTGGGCACGGACAGGGCACAGGTACTATGGCGCAAGACGGATTCCCCTGAAAAACTGAAAAGGCGTGGACCCCGGCGCAGACGGAGCAATCTGTTTGGCGGAGGGGAAAAGTTACGTGTGTAGAATGAGTACGCTTGCGCGGCGGGCGGTGATTGACGGAAGCGCGAGCAGGGGATGAATGAGTGTCATCCGCGACGGACGTTAACGCGAACGAAGTGAAGAAGGCGGACGGGGAAGTGCCGCCGAGAACGATGCGGGCGAATCCTGTGGCGCTGGAAGTGCCGGTGAGCGTGGCCGGGGCGCGCCCGATTGCGTCGAAAGACAAGCGCGAACTTTTCACCGAAGAAACTACCACCGTGCTGGTGTTTAAAGACGGAGCGGTGATCCAGCTTTCCGCTGCGGTGACCGTTGGACAACTGCTGTTCCTGACAGAAAAGAAATCGAAGAAAGAAGTGGTTTGCCAGGTGGTGCACAAGCGCAGCCACCGGCCCACGTCGTGCTTCGTGGAGTTGGAGTTCACAGAGCCGGAAGAGAATTTCTGGGGAGTTTCGTTTCCCGCGCAAGTGGATACGGCGAGCGTGCCTCCCGCAGCAGAAGCTGTGGAAGCGGAAGAGGCGACGGAAGACGACCGCAGCGAGCCGGTGGCCGCGCCGAAGAGCGAAGATGTGGCGCAGTTGAAGGATGAAGTGGCCGCGCTGAAGAAGCAGTTGGAGGAATTGCGGGTAAAGCCAACGTCGGAGGACAAGGACGCGCAGGCGAAGAGGCTAGCGGAAGCGGAATTGGCAGCGCGTGCCGCGGCCGAAACCGAAGCAAAACAGAAGGCGGAAGAGGAAGCGCGCAAGAAGGCGGAGCGCGCGAAGGCTGAGGGCGGAAACGCTCCTACGACCGAAATTGTGGCGAATCAGAAGCCGGAGGGTAGCAGGGCACCGGCGACGATCGGGATGCGGCTGCCGGTGATGGGAGTGGGCGAACCGGCGCCAGCAGCTCCCGCGCCGGGGACGCCGCAAACGGCTATACCGGAGGCTAAAGAAGAAATAGACCCACTGGAGGATTTGCTGCCGAAGCCGGCACTGGATTTTTCGCATGTGCCGAAGCATGTGGATCTGAACGATCCGTTTAATATTTACCGGCCGGAACGGCAGGGGCCCGGAAAGAAGGAATTCGTAGTTGGCGGAACGGTGCTGGCAGTGGTGATTCTTGCCGGAGCCGGTGCCTGGTACAAAAATAAGCTGCCGTTTCTGCATCGGGCGCCGAAGGCGAGTGTGGCGGCGGTCGAGAGCGCTCCTTCCAAGCCGGAGGGCGCCCCGAGCGTGACGAGTGCTGCGGATCTGGCGCCGAAGAGTGTTGCGACTGCCCCGGCAGCGGCAACTGGCCCTGGCGAGCAGGTGAACAATTTCACTGTGGGGCCAACGAGTACTGCGACGGCTGCAGCGGCCGCGCCGCCGGTTGGGCCAGTGGTGACGCCTCCGGCCGAATCTCCCGCGGAACGTGCGGCGCTGGCGGAAAAAGGCGGGATGCGGGTGGTTGCTCCGGCAAAGAGCGGCGCGGGAAGCCCGGGCGCGGAGAAAACTTCCAAGAATCGCGGGAGGGCCAAGACCAGCGGCGAATCGGCGCCGGTGCCGGTGGCGCCGGAGGTTTCCGTTTCCGATCAGCCGATCGTGCCTGCGAAATTGCTGCATTCGGTGCAGCCCATCTATCCGCCTGATGCGATGCGGAATTACATCACAGGCGACGTGCGCATCGAAGCCGAAGTGGACAAGCGAGGGCAGATCGGCGCAATGAAGGTTTTGCTGGGACCAAGGCAGTTTCGCCAGGTGGCGATGGACGCGCTGAAGCAGTATGAGTATACGCCGGCGACGCAGGGCGGGAAGCCGGTGGCGTCGAAGGTGACGGTGACGATCAAGTTCTGGTTTGACCCGTAGAGCGATCCTTTCCCTCTTCTTTTCCGCTAAATAAATTCACCGAATTGATGCAGATACGGAGAGTAGGGGTGTAACTGCAGGGGCGGCGGCATTGCCGTGTGTCTCGAATAGAACAGCACTGAAGGCGTAACGAGGTGTAGCTTCATGACTACCAGCCAAGGTTAAGTGGAAATACTGGTGTCCAAATCATGAAAACCTCGTCTGCTGGGGTATCCACGGATTCCTCCAGGAGTTCATCTCGGGACAACTTTTCAGCAGTTGTGTTTTCATCCCACGCGGACATTCGCCGATTACGAGAGGCTGCGGGGCCGCTGGGTCATGAAAATGAGGCAATTGTTGACCCGGAGTTCTTCCTTCCCAAAATGTCCAAAGGTTGGCGGCCCAGAGTCGTGGCCGTTTACAGTGCGGGCGCCGTTGTGGGGATGATGTATACAAAAGAGAGGGTTATCGGCGGCATTCCCACCGGAATTGTATACGGCGACGGCAGCCTGGGCGGCATTCTGGTCTCGAAACGCGAGAATCAGCAGAAGGCTTTCCATGTTGCGATGGGAGCGTTGCTGGCGTCGCCAGGAATACGCGGCGCGCGGCTGCGAATCCTGCGGTCTTGGGGCGAAAACGACGCTGTCCGGCAGTTGATCGCCTCCAGGTCGATGGATGGTCAGTCTTTCCCCATGGAGCACAATGCTTCCCCGCTTTGGAAATTTCACGCTCATTTGACGCTGGCGGATACGTATGAACATTTTCTGGGGGGCCTGGGAAGCACAACGCGGCACAATTTCCGTTATTACCGGCGGCGATTCGAGGCAGCGGGGCATAAGGTCGTCGAGTGCTTGTCGATGGACGAATTGCGTGACGCGGCGCTCGAATTGCGCCTGAAATCCAAATTTACCGCAGACTCGAAATTGGCGGAATTTGAAAGAAACTTAAGTATGGTGGCTGCCACACACCGGCCACTTGCGATCGGATTGAAGCACCACGACGGACGATGGCTGAGCGTCCTCGGAGGATGGTACCGGCCCGGCGGAGCAGTCTTGTGCTTCCAATGCAATTACGATTGCGACTTTGATGGTGATTCGCTCTCCACGGTGCTGCGTGCTTATCTCATCGAGCAGCTGATTCAGCAGCGGCTGAAGGAACTGGTGATCTGGGGAGACACCGGACCGCCACTGTCCCGGTATGTATCCTACCCTCCCACGATCGGGGTAAGGTTGGATGTACCGACATTGGCGTGGCGTGCCGCACGGTATTTTATGTCGAAGTTCGGGCCGCACCTGCCCAGGCGGTTGGCCTCCGCCGTTCGATGGATGTGCTGACCGGCATTAGTCTAGTTTGTGGGGACTACTCTTGCCACCGGGGGCTTTAGCTCTACCTGCACTTGCTGGAAGTCGGCGGTGCCGACATTTTCGGCGGCGTGGGTGACTGGGTCGCTCCAGGCCGCGGTGCCGGCTTTGGGACTGCGTTCGATCACTTTGCCGTCCGGCAAAGTGATTTTCAATTTTCCATCGGTCAGAAAATAAGAGACATTGGCGGGATGCGAATGCATCGGCGCGACCTGGCCGGGCTTGAAGTGTACGGCGAGAACGCGAACGTGCTCGTTTTCGAAGATGACCGTGTGGCTGTCGCCGGCGACTTTGATGACGTCCTGGGAGGGAGCGGGGCGCGTGGCGGCGTAGACGGCGGAGGCGGTTAGAAGAGTTGCGGCGATTATTGCTCGCGAGATTTTCATGGTGTCTCCTGTTTCGATGGAGCGAATGTTGAGAGCGGCTTCCCGGTGCGGGAGGTGGGGAGATGATACACCGGGAGTTTTTGCTGGGGCAAAGGGAAGTTGGGAGGGGGAGAGATAGAAGGATAATTTAGGTGGTTGGGTTGAACTCGTAAAAGCGAAAGCTTCGCATTCGCACTCAAAAGGGAAGCGGCCCGCCGCAGACGGACGGGCCCTACGGGAGGCGGAGAACCACAAGAGCACAGCCCCTTCGACCTTGCTCAGGGCGGGCGGGATGACACGTCTGGGTGATTTGCGGGTGAAGTGCTCGGCTCAATGCGGCTAGATGCAGGAGCCGGCGGTGTTGGACCATTCGAGTTGGACGGTGAAGGCGCCGAGCTGCTTGGTTTTCCAGGCACAGATGTCGCCGATTTCGCCGTTGTTGTCGTCGTACCAGCCCTGGCCGGGGATGGGGTCGGTGATGGCTTCGCAGAGTTCGTGTGAACTGGTGGACGTCAGCGCGGGCAAGATCGCGAGTCCGCCGGTGCAGCCAGGACAGCCGGGAAACGGCATGGCGGCATAAAAAATGCCGTCGGGCGTAACGTCGTGATAGCCGCAAAAAACTTTGCAGCTTGCGGAGCCGCCCTGTTCCACCGTGGTGCCGGGTGGGAGAAAGACGAAGTAGAGGGAATTGGTGTTGGAAGGTGGCAGAGTGCCGTTGGCCAATTCGGATTTGAGTAGAGCCTGGATGGCGGAATCCTGAACGGTTTTGCCGGGCTCGGGAGAGGTGAGAAGTTTTGTGCCGATGCGTTTGCCGGGGCCGATGCTTTTTCCGGGGACGCTGTATTCGGAGAGCTGATCGAGCAGGGGGCTGGTGAGGATGAAATCGAAGAAGGAGTTCATCTGCTGGCTGAGCTGCGCGTTGGCGGCTTCCTGCCAGGCCGCGCCCCAGAAAAGGGTGAAGACTTCGACGTTGGTGAGGAGAGGGCCGTTGCGATAAGTGAGATGGGGAGCGGGGGCGGCGGCATCGCGGACGTGAGGATGCAGCGGGACGATACGGATGGGGGATTTCGTTTGCGATTTTGCGGAAGACTGATTGGTCTTGCGGACGGGATGCGTGGACATGGTTGGCTCCTTGCCGGGTTGTTGCACTAGGCTGGGAAGGAGTGCGCCGGAGTGGACAGGCTAGCGAAGGAAATTGAAGAAGTAAATAGAACTGCTTGCGAAAAAACACCAACAGAAAAAAGAAAGGATAACGCAGAGGCGCTGAGCACGCAGAGATTCGCAGAGAAGAGAACGGCGGCCCGATTCGGAAAGACGGGAGAACGAAGAACGGGGCCACGCATTCCTTCGTCAGGGCAAGTACTGAAGGCGGCCGCTACGTTAGAGGTTCTAGTTTGCGTTGAAGGCCGATGGTTGGGTCGTGTTCGTTGTTGACGATTACCAGGTCGTTTTTGAAATGCTGGCCGCCGCTGCCTTTGAATTGGGAGCCGGGGATCCACTGGCCGCCGACGAGGGGAGTTTTGATGACGTTTTTGACGGGTTGGCCGTGCCAGGCGATGGGGCCGACGATGGAGTTGTAGTTGGTGGCGATGATGGAATCGCGAATGGCGGCGGGGGAGTTGACGTCTTTTGCGCGTTTCAGGACATCGAGCGCGACTTCGAAGAGGGCGTGGAGGTAGCCGAGGGGCTGGGTCCATTGCTTTTTGGTTTCGTCTTCGTAGGCGGCACAGAGTTCGGCGGAATTTTTTCCGGTGAGTCCGGAGCTGAACGGAAAACTGGGGGACCACCAGACTTCGGTGGATAGTCCGGCACCTCGATCGCCTAAGGCTTCGACCGCGGTGGGGAAGAGAATTCCCTTGGCGACGCTGGCGATTTTCGGCTTGAAGCCTTGCTCGCCCGCTTGTTTCCAGAATGTGGCGAAGGCCGGCGGAGGAAGCACTCCGGAGAGAATTTCGACATTGGCTTTTTTGAATGCCGCGATGTGCGCGGAATAATCGGTGGCGGAAGTTTCGAAGCGGCCGGGGTCGACAAGATTGAAGCCCTTGGCTTGAAGGGCAGGGGGAAAGCCGAACTTGGCGTCGGAGTAGGCGATGCCTTCGGGATCGTTGGGCCAGAGCGCGCCGACGACTTTGTTGGTGGGAATGGAAGCCCACATGGCGGTGAAGACGGCGATCAGGTCCTCGAGTCCCCAGAAAAAGTGATAAGTCCAGTCGAAGGCCTTCTCTGGTGTGCCGCCGCGGCCGAAAAACCAGGATTGCCATGGGGCGTCGGTGGTGATACAGGGAACGCCGTTCTTTTCACACTGGTCGCTGACGGGATTGACGGTTGCGCCGGTGCTGGAGGCGACCATCAGATCAACGTGATCGGATTTGATCAGATCGGCGGCGATTGCGGAAGCGTGTTTCTGATCGGACTGGGAATCTTTTTCGAGGATTTCGACGGGAAGCGTTGCGCCGTTGATTGCGATGCCGCCGGCGATGGCTTTGCGGATTCCGGCGAGGACGAAGTCGTTGCCTTCGCCGAAGCGGGCCAGGGCGCCGGTGCGCGGACCGATGAAGCCGATCTTGAGCGTGCGGCTTGCGCCACGAGCGGATTTCCCGAACAGAGAATGCGGCGCAACGGCCGCCACCACCGCGGTTGCGGCGGAGTCTTGCAGGAAGCGCCGGCGGCCGGACGCGGCGTGGTTTTTCTCGCTTTTCCTGGGCCCGGATTTCAACTGGTCGCTCATGCGCACTCTCCCGTCAAGAGGATCCCGCGCTTTTCGGCGCGTTTCGCTGCTTGCCTTGCAATTGATTAAACCGTGAGGGAATTTCCGTACTTGAGTATTGCTCTCCCGTGGGCGGCACACAAAGGAAATGTGAACAAGGATATACCCGAAGGTTACTAGGAGATTGAGGACTCGGTTCGCCGGGCAGGGGAATTGGGGAGCGCAGAAGAATTACGCGGAAGACGGAGAGGAGACGCAGAGGGCACAGAGAAGAGCGCGGGCCGGCAGGATGCCGGCGCTACCTTGGCGGCGTCATCGGAGGGGAAAAGAAGTCGGCGAGGCTTCCGGGAGAACAAAGGCGCCCGTCTTAGAAGGCGTCCGCTACAACTAGCGGCCCGGGGGATGAGTGCCGAATTCGATGAAGAATCCCGCGATCAGCAAAGCGATTCCGCACCCGTAAGCGGCCCACATAACGTACACCGGCCAGGCTGGCCAACCGTTCGCTCTTCGCACCTGGTGATATTCCCTGTAATTGAAGGTCCCTCCGCGAAGAAGCATCCACTTGTGCCCCAGGTGCTTCATGCGAAGGCGAAATACCAGATCCATAGCACCCGCTGCCGCCAGGAAAGCTATGCCCAAGACCATCATCAGCATGTGGGGAGCCCTCAGAGACGAGAGCTATTTTAATTCGCAGAGGGTCCTCTCCCACTCCTAGTTCATTTCCGGGTTGCGGAAGAAGGTACGACTGAACTGGGTCGAGATTGTACCAAGATATTTTAGCTAGAAAAGCTTCACGGCGAGGCGCTGAGGCGTGTTGCCTACAGGAATTAGGGTGATTAGGGAGTCGGTGCGGAGGCGGAGGACGGCGAGGTCGCCGGAAGATTCGTTGACGACGAGGAGCATGGTGGGCTTGTCGCCCGGATCGACGAAATCGAAGCGCATGGCGTTGGGGGCGGCGCCTGCGTTGATGGGTCTGCCTAGGATGCGGCGGTTGTAGATGTCCACGTGGAAGATGCGGCCTGCGGCGCGGTCGGCGACGTACATTTCGCCTGCGTCTTCGGTGAGGATGGCGCTGGTGGGGGCAGAGCCGAGGAGCATGGTGTCGCCGACTTCGTGGGTCCAGGTGTTGATGGCTTCGAGGACGTGGGCTTCGGGAGAGATGACGTAGAGTTCGCCGCCGTCGGGTTTCATTAGCATTTGCGTGGGGCGGCCGGCGAGTTGGAGATTGGTGAGCAGAACGCCGCGGCGGAGGTCGACAACCGAGAGGCGGCTCTCGGAGCGGCTCATGACGAAGGCGATGGAACTGTCGGGGGCGATGGCGACTTCGTCGGGCTGCGGGATGACTTCGACGACGATGCGCGGCTGGAGCGTGGCGGCGTCGTGGATGGTGAGGGAAGACGAGCGGCGGTTGACGACGAGGATGGATTTCTGGTCGGGCGTGATGCGGGCTTGCACGGGCTCGGAGGCGGTGCGGGCGCGGCCCAGGATGGAGTGCGAGGCGGTGTCGATGGCGATGAGTTGGTCGGAGTTGGCGGAGGTGGTGTAGACGCGGCTGCCGGTGGCGGAAAAGTCGAGCGAGAGCGGCGACGGGCCGACTGGAATTTTGGCGATGATCTGCGAGGTGCGCGTGTTAAGGACGAAGACGTAGCCGCCGGCGCTGCTGACGCCCCAGATTTCCGGGCGTTTGGCGTGTTCGCGGAGGTCGGAGATGGCCGGGCCGACGGGAATTTTGTTGATGACGCGGAGAGAGGCGAGATCGACGACGGTGAGAGAGCCGTCGGAGGTGGAAATGTAAGCGTTGAGGTGAAGATCGGGGCGGAGGATGCTGGGGCGATGTTCGCGGAGAAGAATTACGAGAGCTAGGATGAGGAGCAGAACTAGGACGAAGTAGACGCGGAAGTTTTTGCGATGGGGCATGAGGAGAATGAATAGTTTACAGTTTTTAGTTTGAAGTTTGAAAGAGGATAACAGATAGCAGCGAGCAGATAGTAGAAAGCATGAGAAAGGCCTGGCTACGACTTAATTGTGGAGATATCTTCGGCCGAGTGGCAGAGAGATTGGGAAAATTTTGATTCAGAGACCCAGAGGGCTACAGAGTTCATAGGTGTGTTATGGTCGTTGTGCGGAGTTTTGGAATGCTATCCTCTCGCCAACTGGAGTCGAGATGGCAGTGGGCAATAGGTTAGACCCGAGTTCTTTGAACAACAGGCGTGTGCCGTATTCGCTTGAGGCTTACAAGCCTAAGGCCTCGGACGACATGATCCGAGTAGGGCGCGTTTTTGATGGGGGCTACGTAATAAATGAGGCGGCACTTCGTCAGGCTAAGTATCTGTTGAGCTTTGGGGTGAATGATGATTGGTCATTTGAGGCGGATTTCCTTCATCGGAACCCCGACATAAACATTTTTTGTTTTGATAACTCAGTATCGAAGAGTGCGTTCAGAGATAAGATTGTCGATTCTCTGAACCAAATTCTGAGCGCTAGATTTATCCTAGGGCTGTTATCGCTAAATTTCCGTGGCGCCTGGAACAAGATTTCCAATTTTAAGCGGGGACGAAGGGTGTATTCCGATTTTTGCCAATTTTTCGCCCTAGCTAATGTGCGGTTTGTTGCCAAAGGCATTTCAAGCGAGACAAGTGGGTCGTTTCTTACCATGAGTGATGTTTTTCATCTGATTCCACAGGGCAACCTCACCGAGAACTCTGTGTTCATAAAAATGGATATTGAACAATCAGAATTCCGGGTCTTGCCGGACCTCTTGAAATTTCGAGATTATGTGGCCGGCTTGGTCGTTGAGTTTCATGACCTTGACATACTCTGGGCGAATTTCGCGGAACTGATGAGCAAGCTCAATGAAGATTTTGAGGTCACGCATGTTCACGGCAATAATTTTTGTGGATTAATACCGAATACGGCCACGCCGAAATTATTGGAAATTACCTTTCTCAAGAGGCCGCTTCTAAATTCCCGGTCGGCTCCCGGAGCCAAGAACTATCCAATCCGCGGCCTAGACTATCCCAATAACCCACAGCAAAAGGACTATCCACTCCACTTTTGACAGATCGCTCGTGGAGCTTCTTCACGCTCGTCATTCTCCATTGCGAACACCGCCCCTCCCTCCCGACCTGCTTCACCTCCGGCACAAGACCTCGCCTCCAGTTTCCGCCGCGATTATACCTTAGCGCTTTTTTTTGGCTTGGAAGGAGGATAACAGATAGCAGCGATCAGATAGCAGGAGGCCAGAGGGACGATGTGGAAACGTCGAGATGTGGGACCTTTTTTGTCCGGGTTTAAGAGCAGAAAAAAGATTTACCACAGAGGGCGCAGAGGAGCCGCAGAGTTCACAGAGAAGACAGGAGAAAACCCGCACCCTGAAAACCGCGGGGTGCGGCACCCGGCAAGATTTTTGTTAGCGCGGAGGCGCAGAGGGTAGGTTGGGGCAACGAGCGACATGGAACCAGGGGATTTTGAGAGTGCCGGGATAGAGATAGGAGCAAACAATCTGACCGGGTTGCACGGACGAATAGAGGGAACGCGACACGGAGACATCCGCGGCTTGATCCTGCGGTCCCCAGGGCGCAAGGCGCAAATACCAGGTGGTGCTACGCCCACTGGAAATATGTTTGTGAAGGACTTCGGCTTGAAAGACCTGAGGGGCGGAGCGGTCCAGGAGCGTGTCTGCCATGGCGGTGACTCCGCCGCCGTACGCAACTGCTAGCAACAAAGTGGCCAGAATTAGCCAGCGCTGCTTACCTGACTTGGGGTCGGCAGTCGTGATCAGAACGGTCATCACAAGGGTGACGACCGCGATGGGTGAGAGCAATTGTTGCCAGTGAAGAAATGAAAGGTCGGAAATCGCGCGCAGGCCTAAGACCAATCCTGGCGTAATGACCGGGACAGCGAGGCTGGGGCGTACGTCATTCCGCTTGCCGTCAAATTGGTAGACGCCCTTGGCGCGCAAGCCGGCGTAAATCGCAATTGGAGGTACTGCGGAGAGTATCAGGATGACGAGTGAATACGGGCGCGGGTAAAACCATCCCCACAGGGCGGCCAACCAGGTTGCCCAGGTGAGAAACTTCGAGAATTTTACTGCGTTCACGAGGAGTTCTTCGCGCTGGTCGTTCGTTAGGCTGGGATCCAGTTGGGCTTCGAGGTGCGCGAAGGATTCGGAGCGCTCCTGCTCGTCAAGATTGGGCAGGGTTGCGAGCCATGCCTGGAATTGTTCGTCGAGTTTGATGGTGAGAGCGAATTTGATTTTCTTCGCGTGCGGATCGCGGGGGAGCAGCTCAAGCGTTGAAATATATTGCGTTGGAAGGACACGCCAGCCGGCGATCTGACTGCGGAGCATGTGCTTTGTGGTGAAAGGGTCGTGGAGTTCAATGGCGTCGGTGGTGAGAATAATCTTGGACTTGAGCATGGCCAGGATCAGGTAGGCGCCGAGCAGAAGGAAAACGAGACATAGAGCGACCAAAAGAATTGAGGCCCGGGGAGCCGTTTCACCGCGGCCTGTTGCGAAAAACCAGATGCCAAAGAGGCTGGGGGCGCCAAGTATGAGACCAAGAAAGACAAATGCCAACCGGTAGCCCAAAGAGGATTGATACGTGCGTGGGTACCGAGAAAGGTCGAGTGTATCGGGTTCTGGAGAAATTTGTGACAGGGACATGAGCGAATCGTAGCATGCGGCAAGAAATGTTCTGGAAGCGAACGAAAGCTGAGGCGAGGAATCAGTAATCAGCAGAAGAGCTTAATGCAGACATGTTCAATCGTTGAATGGTGCTCGAGCGATTAAGGAGCGCAGACAGGAGTGCCTGTGCCACATGGGAAAACCCGCACCCTGGAAGCCGCAGGTGCGGCACCCGGCACTCTGTAGATGACCCCGACAAGGAGGGTGGTTGTGTAGTGGCCAGTCTTTAGACTGGCCTGGGTTGTTTCCAAGGTGGCATGAACTCGGCATCGGGTTTCTTCGCGTTCATCCAGTCGACAATGGCGGAGCCTGAAAAAAGATACTCTTTCGTATTGGCACAAAGGCCGGCGCGGACTGGGTTGGCCCAGATATAGCAAGCTACGCCTCCCAGATCATCGCTCTTGCGTAGGATGTGATCGTAGTAGCTCATTTCCCAAAGCCTCCGGCCACCCGTTTTTTTGAATTCGAAGGCGGTACGCGATTTGAAAACTCGAACGAATCCGAGCAGATTAACAGCGGGTTGCATGCCATGCACGAGGATATGCAGGTGATTCGGCATAGCGCAATAAGCGTGCAAAAGAAATGCGCTTTTTCCAGCGCACTGGCGAAGGACAGAAAGTACACGTTCCGCGGTGGCTGGGTTCGCAAGATGTGGTCTGCGCTGGTCACAGCAGATGGTTACAAAGTGCGCCTTCTGACCGAAGTAGGTGATCGCATTCAGGCGAGCGGATTTGCGATTGACGGGCATGCAACGGGAATGTAACCAATAGGTAGTATTAATGATGATGTCAATAGAAGTCAATGATTCAAAGGAGAAATGACGGCTTGCCGCCGGAGGGCCAGTCTAAAGACTGGCCACTACACACGGCAAGAAGGCGAGCTAGTTGACGTGGCGGTGGAGGACCTGGGCGATTTGGCGGATTTCGGATTGGAGTTCGGCGAATTCGGCGGGGAGGATGGATTGCATGCCGTCGGAGAGGGCTTTTTCGGGTTGGTGATGGACTTCGACGAGGAGGCCGTCACAGCCGACGGCTACGGCGGCGCGGGAGAGCGGAAGAACTTTGTGGCGTTTGCCGGTGCCGTGGCTGGGATCGACGAGGATGGGCAGGTGGCTGCGTTTTTTTACGGCGGGCACGACGGCAAGGTCGAGGGTGTTGCGGGAAAAATCGGAGAAGGTGCGGACACCGCGTTCGCAGAGCATGACGCTGTAGTTGCCTTCGCTCATCACATATTCGGCGGCCATCAGGAATTCGTCGAGCGTCGCGGACATGCCGCGCTTGAGGAGCACAGGTTTTTTGGCGCGGCCGGCGCGCTTGAGTAACGAGAAATTCTGCATGTTGCGGGCGCCGATCTGGATCACGTCGGCCCACTCTTCCACTAAATCGAGAGATTCGTTGTCGATGGCTTCGGTGACGATGCCGAAGCCGTAGTGTTTGCGGACTTGGGCGAGAATTTTCAGGCCGGGGAGGCCGAGTCCCTGGAAGCTGTAGGGCGAGGTGCGGGGTTTGTACGCGCCGCCGCGGAAAAGGCGGACGCCGGAGGGCTTTAATTGCTCGGCGATGGCGAGGCATTGCTCTTCGGTTTCGACGGCGCAGGGGCCGGCGGTCATGGCGAGATGTTCGCCGCCGACTAGGACGTCACCCATGGGAGTGGGGATGCGAACGATGGTGGGGTCGGATTTTACGTCGAGGGAGACGAGTTTGTAGGGCTTGGTGACGGGGATGCATTCGACTACGCCGGGAAGGGATTCGAGGATGCCGAGGTCGATGGCTCCGTTGTTGCCGGTGATGCCGATGGCGGTGCGGCCGGCGCCGGGGATGGGATGGGCTTTCAGGCCGAGGGATTCGATTTTGTCGCAGACGGAGCGGACTTGTTCGTCGGTGGCGTGGGATTGCATGACTACTAGCATCGGTTTGTCCTTTTGGAGCGCGGAATGATCAGTGTACTAAAGCGAAATGGGGCCGGGCAAATTGGATTGGAGGGATAACAGCGAGCAGATAGCAGTGAACAGGAGGCGGGGAGTGGGTGGAGAACAGTGGTCGGTAATCAGTCATAGGGCTTTGTCGTTTGGTTGGGAGGTTGGGTTTCGGTTGTAAAAGCGGAAGCTTTGCTTCCGCACTCAACAGGCGGTGTAGAATGTCGCGGTTGGATTTGGCGCGCGGGATTCAAAGGAGAATGGGGAATGTTGATGAAATTCGGTGGGAGGGTGGGCGTGAAATTTATTTTGGCGGCGGTGGGAGTGTTGAGTTTGTGCACTGGGACGTGGGGGCAGGGGAAGACGCCTAGTCCGGCGCTGCTGGTGTTGAGCAAGGAAGAGAGCTTTTTGGCGATTGTGGATCCGGCGACGCTGAAGGTGGTGGGGAAGGTGGATACGGGGGCGCATCCACATGAGGTGGCGACGAGCGCGGATGGGAAGATTGCGATTGTTACGAATTATGGGAATGATCATGCGGGGACGACGATGTCGGAGATTGATCTGGTGTCGCGGACAGAAGTGGGGAAGGTGACGTTTCCCGGGTTGGTGGGACCGCATGGAATTGTGATTCTGGGGGACAAGGCTTATTTCACGGTGGAGGGAGATAAGTCGGTGGGGGTGTTTGATTTTGTGGCGAACAACATCGATCTGCACCTGGTGCTGGGGCAGAAGCGGCCGCATATGCTGGTGTTGACGAAGGACGGGCGGACGATGTGCGTGAGCAATGTTGAGTCGAACACCGTGTCGGTGGAAGAGATGAAGAAAAAGATTACCGACTGGACCGGGACGAACGTGAAGGTGGGCAAGGGGCCGGAGGGAATTGATATTTCACCGGATGAGAAGGAAGTGTGGGCGGCGAATTCGGGCGATGGGACGGTGTCGATTATTGATTTGGCTTCGAAGAAGGTGACGGCGACGGTGGATGTGAAGACGAAGCACTCCAATAGGCTGAAGTTTACGCCGGACGGGAAGCTGGTGCTGATTTCGGATTTGGGCAGCGGGGAACTGGTGGTGGTGGATGCGGCTTCGCGGAAGGAAGTGAAACGGCTGAACCTGGGGAAGAGCACGGAGGGGATTCTGGTGCAGCCGGATGGTGCGCGGGCGTTTGTGGCAGTAAGCGGAGACGACAAGGTGGCGGTGGTGGATTTGAAGACGCTGGAAGTGACGACGACGTTTACGACGGGGAAGGATCCGGACGGGATGGCGTGGAGGAAGTGAGGAGAGAGAAGTAATGAAGTAAAGAGGTAAGGAAGCAAGGGAAAGGCGAAGAAGATCTGAACGCGGAGACGCGGAGGGCGCAGAGAAGAGAGAGAAAAACCGCACCCTCAAAAGACGGAGGGCCTTCGACTCCGCTCAGGACTAAAGGTGCGGCACCCGGCACAGCGAGGAATGGCTGCGCTACAAAGAGAATCGGAGGGGATGATGAGCGACGAACTGAACGTGTATCTACCGGCGAAAATGGCCACGCGACGGCAGGTGATTTCTGGAAGTGTGGCGGCTTTGGGGTTCCTTGCAATCGGGGCCGGCATGGCGTTAGCCGCGGTGGATGACGGGATATTACGCGCGGAGGAAGCGATCCATCAGGAGCCGGTATTTAAGTCGAGCCGTCAGCGCGTGTACGACGCCCTGACGGCTGCGAATCAATTTGGGAAGGTGGTGCAGTTGAGCGCTGCCATGCAGTCCGGCGGAATGAAGACGGGGGCCGCGCCGGTGACGATCAGCCGGGAAGCGGGCGGGACGTTTTCGGCGTTCGGGGGATATATCACCGGGCGGCAGGTGGAGTTGGTGCCGAATGAGCGGATCGTGCAGGTGTGGCGGGCGGGGAGTTGGGATCCCGGATCGTACTCGATTGTTCGGTTCGTATTAGTAGAATCGGGAGGCGGGACGAAGATTGTATTTGATCACACCGGCTTTCCAAAGGGACAGGCAGAGCATCTGGCGGAAGGGTGGAGAATCAACTATTGGGAGCCATTGGCGAAGTTTCTGGCGTAAGAAGAAAAAAATAACGCAGAGGCGCTGAGCGCGCTGAGAAAAGAGGAGAAACCCCGCACCCTGAAAATCGCAGGGTACGGCACCCGTCACCCGCGATTGCAGAAAACTTCGATTCCTTGCCCGAACAGCTTTTGGAGCGTGTGAAGGGCATCCCTGTTGTAACACCATAACATTGGGTGGTCAGGTTAAATCGCAAACCCAAGAGCACAGCCAGGAATGGCTGTGCCACAAAATGCAGGATTCGGCGGTGTGGTAGAATGGAGGTTTAAACACACTAGCAAGAAGGCGGCGTAAAGCCGCCCCTACGGAGAAAGTTGTGGCTGGGATGGCGGAATATCCAATTATTGAAAATACGGTGTTTGAGGCGGATGACGAGTATATCCCGCAGCCGGTGGTGGAGGCGGGCCCGCCTGCGTGGATGGATGGGAGCCTGCGGATCGGCATTCACACGTCGATTTCGGGGAGTTACTTGAACGCGTTGGAATCGGCGAAAAAACTGGGGGCGAACGCACTGCAGATCTTTTCGGCGAGCCCGCGGATGTGGCAGACGGCGAACGTACGAATTCCGGCTTCGGATGTGGCGGCGTTCCGCGCGCGGCGCGAAGAATTGGGGCTAGGGCCGCTGGTGATTCACGCGAATTATCTGATCAATCTGGCGGCGTCGCAGC
>DATHOY010000005.1:0-6043 GCA_035484435.1 Vulcanimicrobiaceae bacterium
TGGAATTCTTCGCTCATGCCTCTGCTCTTCGAATCTCCCCTAGGCGAACCGGCGTACGGCTCGCAAAAGCTCTTCCCGCGTGAACGGCTTCGTTACATAGCCGTCCGCGCCTTGCTGCTGGCCCCAATACCGATCGCTGGCAGTATCCTTCGACGTCACCAAAATCACCGGAATCGAATTGAACTCCGTGTTGCTCTTCAACTCCCGGCAAACCTGAAAACCGTTGCGCTCTGGCATCACGACGTCGAGCAGAATCACGCTCGGCCGTTCCATGGCAATGGCCTCTTCCACGCGTCGCGGGTCGTTCAAGCCCACGGGCCAATAGCCCTCCGGCTCCAGCAGACCCTGGATCAGCTTCACCTGGGCCGGCGAGTCGTCGACAATCAGAACTTTTTTCTGCACACGCATTTGTTCCGCACAGTTCTCCACGACGGAAAATTGCACGTCGGCGGCCACCTTTGGGGGCTTCTTGTGGGCCGTGCTCGGTTTTTCTATCTAGCTGAAAGTAAATATCTTAACGGGATTGCGGGAACTGCTATCGGCGGGCATTCGGAGTCGAATTCACTTCTTCCGTCTCAACTTGCGATTGCGTCTCACCCTCTCTCAATTCGCTCGCCAGGGATGAGAATCGCTGCATGACCTCATTGATCCTCAGGGCCATGGTATGAATCGTCTTGATCTGCGCCAGCGACTGCGCCGAAAGACCTCCTGGCTCCAGCAAAAGCAGCTCGGCATTTCCGAGCAGCGAAGTCAGCGCGTTGTTCATGTTGTGCTTCATGTCGTACATGTAGCGGCCCAGCGTGGCCTCGTTAGCGTACTGCGCCGCGTGGCGCTCTGCCTTCCGCGCCAGCTTCAGCGCCTCGGTGCGCCGCAGTGATTCGCCCGCCAGCAGCAGCACCACCTGTGTCCAATCCTCGCGCAGCGGTACATGCAGAAGCTTTGGGTATTTTTTCCTCAGCAGCGCCAACTCTTTCGCTTCCGAAGGCGCGCACAATATCAGTGCCGTATTCGATTCCATCGAGCGCAACACATCCGCCAGTCTTCCGTCTTTCAATGGCCCAACCACGATCAGGTCCGGCGAAGACGTATCCCCTTCCTTCCAGAACTCGCTCGTCACCACGCAAATTCCCGGAAGCTGCCGCTCCACCTGCCAACAGGCCGTCAGTAACCGGGCGAATTCCGCGTCGTCCGTCAGAATCAATACGTTTGTATTTCGCAAGAACCCTGCTCCCTGACCCGTTTTCGCGCTTGCCACGCCTCGTAATTGCAAACTAAAGTTTTTCGGCTTCGTCCAACGCTGAAAGCAGCCGTTTCGTGCTGATTCCCAGATTTACGGCCGCTTCCGTGTCCTTCGCCTGCTTCGCCGCTTCCACGCGTTCCTGCAGCCGTGACACTTCCACGCGCGCAATCGTTAGCGCCCGGTCGAGCCCCGTCGCATTTCCCGTTTCCTTCGCGCTCTCCAGGTTTGAACTGAGCAGCGCCCGCGCCACCACCGCGCGCCGCAAATCTTCCGCCGCCGGCCCGTCCTCGCTCACAAACGCCGCCACTTCCCACGAAGACATCAGCAGTCGCACGGCGCCCAGCTTCACCGTGGTCATCGAACGACCGCGGGAGGGCGGCGCAGAAATCAGCTGCTCCCAGATCTGCTCCATGCACGTCTCAAAGTCCAAGGCAGTTCCACCCGCGTCTGCATGTTTGGCTGCCGCAGTCTCGGGCTTCTCTTTCACCTTCGCCGCAGGTGCCGTCGGCGCAGCACTGGGCAGATTCTTTTTGCTCGCTGCCTCCGGCTCTGGAATCAGGGGTGGCGTGGGCGCTTTTCCCATCACTTTCTCAACCGCGCGCTCCACGTCCGCGCGCAGTCCCAAAAGCTTCTCAAACGCCTGATTTACCGTGCGTTCCGTGTATTCCTTCTGGAACGGCTGCTTCCACTCGTCTGTCATCTGCTGCAGCTTTTCGATGGGCTCCGCTTTTCCCAGGCCTACGCTGTTGCAATCAATCGTTTTCGCACCTGCGTTCTGCAGACTGCTCAGCCCGCCTCGAATGAAAATCAGGTCCGCGTGCATCAGCTCAATCAGTGTCCGGCGCATCAGGAAATTGAAACGAATAAACGCCAGCATCGCCGAAGGATCGTAGAACATCCCGCCGGCTGTCTCTTTCACCCGGCGGCCCTGCTCGATGAAGTTGGTCTGCAGCATGTCGCGCAGGCTCTTGAACCCACGCAGAGCAAGGATCATGTTCTCCAGCGGCTCGCACCACGGCAGCGGTGTCGAATCCACTTCGCCGAATACCGGCCGCAGCACGTTCGCCACGTCGCCAAGTTCGATCTGCTTGTGATAAATCTTCGGTGGCGCCGTAAGCGCGAAATATTGCACCAGCAGGAAGTCGGCTTTGTCGCGATCGATGGTCGTCTTCGAAGGCTTCCGCAGGTGCCGCATGATCAGCGCGCGAAGGCCGCTTTCACTGGCGTTCAACGTGGTCATCTGGAGCAAGTGGCGCAGTTGGTGCACCATCACCTGCTGATCCATCACGTCCAGCCACTTCTGGATCTGGCTGAAAAGGTCAGGATCAAGCTTCTCCGGCAAAATCCGTTTGTTCTGGGCGATAGGGATTTCCAGTTGCAGTTGCTTGGCAAGCGCCACGTAAATCGGGAAGACCGAGCGCAATTCCTCCCACTGGGCCTGCTTTGACCCGTCAGCTTTCGACGGAGCCGGCAAATTCAATGTCGTTATCGTTTTGTTCACGATTGCCTCATCCATTCGCAGCGGCCTTCCGCAAACCGCACCGCAACGGCTTTGCGCCCTTCGTGATATTGCAGCGCAATCACGGTGGCTTCTGCCGAATGTCCCCCTCCGTTATCCGAGATACGAACCCGATCCGCGAATTCCAGCGGCAACGTGCTCAAGAAAATGGCGAACTCTTCCGAGCCGTATTCCACCACCGCGGACTCTTGCGCCCTCACCGCGGAACTCCCGGCCCTAAGAGGAGCAACCCGTACCGGAATGCGCACTCCAGGAAGGCCTGGAAAAAAGCGTGCCAACTGCTCCGCACATCCCAGTTCGTCCGTAATCAGCGTCATTGCTTGGTTTTGCCCCGTACTTTTGACACAGTCGCATTCCTACCCGTGTTCTCCTCGTGCGCAGATACACGTATGAGGCGAACCCGGGCACAATGTCCCAAGCAGGGAATTGCACGCTGAGCGCCAAAAACATTTAGGCTTTTCTGATTTGCAACTTCAAGAAAGGAGAAGGCTTAAGATTTTCCCGGTTCCTATCCGTCAACGCGATGTCTCACGCTGAAACGTTATCGTCTCAGCTTTTCGTATCGACCCAAGCCTCCCCATGAGACTTCACACCCTACATTTCTCCCGCGGCAGCGCCCATTTCTTCCTCTTTTTCGTCCCCGCGCAATCCAATGTTGTAGCGCTTCAGCTTGCGGTAGAGCGTGGCCCGGCTGATTCCAAGCATCTTGCCCGCCAGCGCCTTGTCGCCGTGCGCTTGCTCGAAGACGCGCAAAATCGTCATGCGTTCCATTTCGGCCAGGGCTGTTGTCGAGAGCGAGGCGGCATCCGCGCCTGCCACCGCGTCGCCGGTAATCGGTTGCTCCGTTCGAATTGCGGGTGGCAGGTCCTTCACATCCATCGTTTCGTGATCGCCCAGTGTCACCGCGCGCGCGATACAGTTTTCCAGTTCGCGCACGTTTCCGGGCCAGTCGTATTGCAGCAAGCTCTTCATCGCCGCCGCCGTCACCTGTAAATGTCCGTTGGGCGCGTAGCGATTCAGGAAATGGTGCACCAGCATCGGAATGTCCGAGCGTCGCTCGCGCAGGGGAGGAATGTGCACCGTTACCACGTTCAATCGAAAATAAAGGTCCTTCCGGAAAGTTCCCGCCCGGTAGGCCGACTCCAGGTCGCGGTTGGTCGCCGCCATCACGCGCACGTCCACGTTAATCTTGTCATTGCTGCCCACCGGCCGCACTTCTTTCTCCTGCAGCACGCGCAGCAGCTTGGCCTGCATTTCCAGCGGTAATTCGCCGATTTCATCCAGGAAAATTGTTCCGCCATTCGCGGCCTGAAACAGGCCCGCCTTCGTCTTCGTCGCGCCCGTAAACGCGCCTTTCTCGTACCCGAACATTTCGCTTTCCATCAGCGTTGGCACCAGGGCGCCGCAATCGACCGCCACGAACGGCATCTGCGCCAGCGCTCCCCGGAAATGAATTGCCCGTGCCACCAGTTCCTTCCCTGTGCCGCTTTCGCCGGAAATCAGCACCGGCGTCCGCGTATCCTTCAGCCGCGAAATCATCCGCAGCACGTCCTGCATCCCTGCCGAACTCCCGATGATTCCGTCCAGATTCTCTTCCGTGTTCACGCGTTCGCGCAGGAATGCATTTTCATTGACCAACCGGACCTTGTCAGCCATCCGCTGCAGTAGCAGCCGCATCTTCTCCACGCGGAAAGGCTTCTCAATATAGTCGTACGCGCCCAGTTTCATCGCGTCCACCGCGGATTCAATCGAACCGTGCCCCGTCATGATCGCCACTTCCGTCCGCGGCAGCTGCGCCTTGATCTGCTTCAGCAACTCCACGCCGGTCAAATTCGGCAGCTTCAGATCCGTCAGTACCAGGTCCGGCGGATCCGTCTCCAACCGAGTCGCAGCGGCTTCGGCGCTCTCCGCCTCTTGGCACAAAAATCCCAGCGATCCGCCGATTGTCATGCACAGTTTGCGAATGCTCTGCTCGTCGTCAACTACCAATATTTTAATTTTCAGATCGTCGCTCATGGTTTCCCGAAGGTTTTCTCCACCATCGAAATCAGTTTTTGCACCCGAAAAGGCTTTTCCAGGCAGGGAGTCTGGCTGGTTGCCAGCAAATGCTGCGTCTCGTTGTTCGCCGTGTCCCCGCTGATCAAAATAATCTTGCCCGCCATATGCGGCCGGTTCTTGCGGATCCATTCATGTACGTCCGCTCCGTTGATGCTTCCGGGCATGCGGATGTCCGAAATCACACCCGCAAATGTTCTTTCCTCCAGTTGCTGCAATCCCGCCGCTCCTGATGACGCCTGCACCACCTTATATCCGCGCCGCTCCAGCGCCGCGCGCACGAATGCGCTCACCGAAGGCTCATCCTCGATCACCAGGATCGCAGTCGCCGTCCGGGGCATCGTCGTCGCGGTCATCGCCCCGCCTCTTTTACAGCCGCCGCCATCGTGGTCTCCGTGGCTGCCGGCAGCCGCACAACGAACGTGCTCCCACTTTCGCCCTCGTTGTTCCAGCAAAGAATCTCTCCGCCGTGCGCGCGCACAATCCCGTAACAGATGCTCAGCCCCAGCCCAGTGCCTTTCCCGGCCTGCTTTGTGGTAAAAAACGGATCGAATATCCGCTCCGGGTCCACCACTCCCGTCCCGTTGTCCATGAACGCCACTTCAATATCGTCTTCCGCCCGCCGCGTGCGAATCCGGATCCGCCCGTGGTTCCCGGACTCCTGAATTGCGTCATACGCATTGTTCAGAATGTTCAGGAAGACCTGCTGCAGTTGTTGCGCGTCACCCAACGTCGGGCTCAAATTCGCTTCGAAGTCCTCGCTCACTTCCACGCCGTGGCTCGAAAAATCGTAGCTCCGCAGCTTGATGGTCTGCCGCAGCACCGCGTTGACGTTCACCGGTTCCTTCTGCGTCGGCCGCTGCCGCGCAAAGCTGAGCAAATCCTGCACGATTTCCTTCGTCCGCTGCGTTTCCTGCAGGATAATTTGTAAATCCTCGCGCGCCGCGATTGGCATATCCGGATTTTCCAGCAACAGGTCAGTGAAGCCCAGGATCGCCGCTAGCGGATTGTTCACCTCGTGCGCCACGCCGGAAACCAACCGCCCGATGGTCGCCATCTTTTCCGCGTGCGCCAGTTTCGCCTGCAGCAGCGCCGCATCCGTGATGTCCGTCATCACCACCACCACGTTGTTCACCTGGTTCGCTTCATCGCGCATCGGGCTCAAGCTGATTGAAAAATGCCCCAGCGAAGCATCCGCTCGCCGCGCCCGCAATTCCAGGTTGTCCACC
>DATHOY010000006.1:0-8270 GCA_035484435.1 Vulcanimicrobiaceae bacterium
CGCCCCTGCATCGTCTCCGCCGCCCGCTGCACCGCCTCCAGAATTCGCGGATGCGTCCCGCAGCGGCAGATGTTCCCCTGCAGAGATTGCACAATCTGCTCCGTGCTCGGCCGCGGATTCGCCTGCAGCAGCGAAACACTGCTCATAATCATCCCCGAAGTGCAGTACGCGCACTGAAACGCCCCGGCATCCAGGAACGCCTGCTGCACCGGATGCAACGCGCCATTCTTTTCCAGCCCTTCAATTGTTGTAATGGGTTTCGAAACCGCGGCGCTCACCGGAATCTGGCACGACCGCCGCGCCGTCCCCGCAAGCAGAACCGTGCAAGCCCCGCACATCCCCTCGCCACAACCGTACTTCGTCCCGGTCAGCCCAAGCTCGTCCCTCAAAACGTACAGCAGCGGCGTATCCGGCGGATACGCAACCGAATATTTCTTCCCGTTGATTTCCAGTTCCAAGCCGGTTGCCATACCAGGTCCCCTCAAAACACGCGCGGCGGTAATCAGTGCTTGTGGCAGGTGTCGCACGAAGCCTTCGCGTGATTCATCTCGTGGCAGTTCAGGCAGCTGTACATCGTCGTCACGCTGGTCACTTCCGACATCGTGGCCATCTCCGCCACCGCCCCATGGCACGTCTCACATTTTACTCCCGCCGCCAGGTGCGCGCGATGCGACCACGCAATCCCCGGCAATACCTTATATACGCGCACCCACGGAATCGGCTCCTTCGAACCCGCATACGTCGCCAGCTTCTGAATCCCCGGCTTATCCTTCGCAATCGTCACATGGCACTGCATGCAAGTCGCCGTCTCTGGGAATGTCATCAGCTTCCCCGGCTCGGGATTCGTATGGCACTTCGCGCACGGCAGGCTGAACGCCAGATGCTGCTTGTGGCTGTAGGGAATCGGCTGCTCCGGCGCCGGGTGCGGACTCGGATTGTCCGGCACCATTTTCTTCGCCGTCTTCTGCGCACTTGCCATTCCCCCCAGACAAAGAAGCAAAGCCAGAGCCTGCACCGCCGACCTCAACGTCCCGTTCCTCGCGCTCCGCATCATCGCCTCTCCTCGCGCCAAAAATAAATTTCGCATCGATCCCGCAGCTCAGGCTTTCTTTCCCACCACTTCCTCAATCGAAGTTCCGAAATCCTTCAGCATCACCGTCGCCGCATTCCTCCCCGGCCCGCCGGTAACCGATCCGCCCGGATGCGTCGTCGCACCCGTCTGATACAACCCCGCAATCGGCATCCGATGCTGCGCCCACCCCGCCATCGGCCGCAGCGGCCCCGTCTGCGCCGCGCTCTGCGCCCCCGCGTGCGCGCTGCCATGCCAGAAATGCGGATTCATCCGCTCCAAATCCAGCGGACTCTCCACAAACCGCGCCAAAATCTTGTCGTCCGTCAAGTTTGGCGCGAACCGTCGCAGATATTTCAGGTTGGCATCCGACACGTCATACTTGATCTTGTCCCAGTGCTCCGGCCCCTCTTTCAGCATGTACGGCTGCCAGCCAAGCACCTTCAGCGTGTGCATCCCCTTGGGCGCGCGCGTCGCATCCGCTACGCTGCAGCAGATCACCTGCAGCGGCGGCTCATCCAGATTGATCGCGCCCCGCGTGTCGTCATATCCAAACCGCAACGCGCGATAAGGAGACGCCAGCACTCCCGACTCCACCGGCGAAAGCGTTCCACCATCCACTTTATAAATCGGCGGCTCGCTCGTCGCGTAATGCGTCACGAACATCGCATTTTCCGCCTGCCACGTTTCCACGCCGTACAGAAAATCCTCGGCCCACATTTCCTTCGGCGCCATGTCCACCAGGTGCTTGATGTGAATCGTCGATACCACGGCCTTCGAAGCCCGATAAGCGCTCCCGTCGCTGCACTCCACTCCCACGCACTTCTTGTCCTCCACGATCAGGCTCTTCACCCACTTGTTCACCAGAATCGTCCCGCCGTGCGCCTCAATAAACTTACCCAGCGCCTCCGTCAACGCTCCCGATCCGCCTTTCGGCAGTGGCCGCCCGCTATGCTGTTGCCGCGGCGCTCCGTACGCCAACCTGCCAGTGACCGGCGCATCCGGCGGTTCTGCCGCCAGATGCGACATGTACAACATAAACGTCCTGCAGTGATCGTCCTCGAATGTGTCGTGAATCACGTCCCACGCCGACATCGCCAGCCGCCTCTGCCACAACTTCCCATGCGGCACCTGCGCCAGTTGATCGTTCAGCGGCTTCCCAAATCCAATCGGGGTAAACGATCCCGCCGCAAGCAAAGGACGAATCGCGTCCAGGTCCGCCAGCATCTTCCGGTAAGCCGCTGCATCCTTCTTCGAAAACTTTGCGAACTCCGCGCAAGTCCGGTCCACATCCCTCCACTGCGTGATGTAGCTTCCATCCGGAAACGGCACGTGAAACATCGGGTCCGGATCGATGTACTCCAACCCATACTCGCCCAGTTTCAACTCGTCATTCTTGATCAGAGGATTGTCCTGAATAAAAACGTGCGCCGTCGAGCAGCAATCGTCATGAAAACCTTTCAGCGTCAGTTCCGCCGTCTTCACTCCGCCGCCAATCTTCGGCCGCCCCTCCAGCACCAGGCAGCGGTAACCCGCCTTCGCCAGATACGCCGCCGTAATCAGGCTGTTGTGTCCAGCCCCCGCAACCACGATGTCGTAGCGATCCGACGGCCCCGTCACCTGCTGCAGCGCCATGTGCTTCACAGCCAACGGCGCAATCGCCGCACCCTTCACAAACCGTCGTCGCGTAAACTTCGTCATTCCCTCTACCCCTTCGCCTTCACCACTGCCTCAATACTCGTTCCAAAATCCTTCAACATCACCGCCGCCGCATTTCTCCCTGGCCCGCCCGAAACCGATCCCCCCGGATAAGTCGTCGCCCCCGTCTGATACAACCCCGCAATCGGCATTCGATGCTGCGCCCAACCGGGCACCGGCCGCAACCCGCCAGACTGCGCCGCATTCTGCGCCCCGCCATGGCAGGTTCCATGCCAATTGTGCGCATTCATCCGTTCCAGGTCGAGCGGACTTTCCACAATCCGCGCCAGAATCTTATCGTCCGTCAAATTCGGCGCAAACTTCCTCAGATACTTCAGATTCGCGTCCGAAACTTCATTCTTGATCTTGTCCCAGTGTTCCGGCCCTTCCTTCAACTCATACGGCTGGTTCCCAATAACTTTAATCGTATGCATTCCCGCCGGCGCTCGCGAAGGATCCGCCACCGTGCTGCAAACAACCAGCAGCGGCGGATCTTCCACATTCACATTGCGCATCGCAAAATCATACCCAACTCGCAATCCCCGCTCCGGCGTCGCCATCGTGCCTGCAGCTACGGGCGAAATCGTTCCACGCTTCACCGGAAACTTCGGCGGCTCCGTCGTAGCGTAATGCGTCGCAAAAAGCGTAATTCCCGCCTTCCACGTTTCAACGCCAGAAAGAAAATCCTCGCCAAACGCTTCCTTCGGCGCCATGTCCACCAGGTGCTTGATATGGATCGTCGAAAGCACCGCTTTCTCCGCTTTGTATGAACTTCCGTCCGTGCACTCGACTCCCGTACACTTTCCATTTTCAACAATCAGCCGCGCGATCGTCTTATTTGTCACAATCGTCCCGCCGTGCGCTTCGATCAGCCGCGCTAGCGCCAGCGTCAGTGTCCCAGAGCCGCCCTTCGGCGTCGTCCAGCTCCACCGCTGCCGCCCCGCGCAAATCGCATAAGCCAGCCGCCCCGTTGCCGCCGCTTCCGGTGGCTCCACAGTCTGATACGCCATCCACACCATGAACGCCCGGCAGTGCTCGTCCTCAAAGTTGTCTCGGATAATTTCCCATGCGGACATCGCCAGCCGCCGCTGCCAGATCTTTCCCTTAGGATGTTCCGCCAGCCGCTCGTTCAGGGCCTTTCCAAAACCCACGGGTGTGTACGAAGCCTCCGCGAAGAGCGGCTTCATTTCTTCATACTCCGTCATCATTCGCCGATAAGCCGCCGCATCCTTCCTTGAAAACTTCGCGAACTCCTCGCACGTGCGCTCCATGTCGCGCCACTGCGTGATGTAGCTGCCGTCGGGGAAGGGAAGGTGAACAACCGGATCGGGGAAGAGATACTCCAGCCCGTACTGGCCAAGCCCAAGTTCGTCGTCGCGCAGGATCGGACTGTCCTGAATCAAAACATGCGCCGAAGAACAGACGTCATGCCTAAATCCGCGCAGAGTAAGCTGCGTCGTCTTCACTCCCCCGCCGACCAGCGCGCGGCTCTCCAGCACCAGGCAACGATACCCGGCTTTGGCCAGATACGCCGCCGCGATCAGGCTGTTGTGCCCCGCTCCCGCGACGACAATGTCGAATTGGTCCGGCATCAGCCGCTCAAGAACTCAACCGATTGGTCTGGTTACTGTGCCACCATACATTTGCATCGTCAAGCGTTTCTTCGTTGTAACCCATTTAAATCTATGATACTGCTCGCTACATCTTCCGTGTGGTTTAGCGGTTAGACCACTCTCACCCACGTTCCTGGAGGCACCTCATGCGCTCGGCGCCACGCAACCTTAATACAGTCATTTTGCTCCTGGCGGTGCTCGCCCTCGCCTCGCCGACCCCCGCCTCGCCGCAGGATGGTGTTCTCGCCGCCGACCACTCGCTGACCGCGGCCATCAACAAAGCCGACCAGTCCAGCGTTGAAAAACTGCTCGATCCGGAATTCACCTGGACAGACCGCACGGGCAAGACCCGCTCAAAATCCGAGATTCTTCCGGCCCTGGCTTCTCTCGCGTCCGAATCCGACGCCGACGTAAAAATCATCAACGCCGGCCAGGTGGTCCTCATCCACGGCAACCACCGCATCCCTTCGCCAAACGCTTCTGTGCGATTCATCAGGGTCTGGGTCAAGCGCGCGCAAGCCTGGCAACTCCTCGTCTATCAGGAAACCAACAAAGCCGAAAAGAATCCCGAGAAACGCAGCGGCTTCGGCGCTCCCAGCAACGGCCAGCCCGTCGCCTGCGAAAATCCCTGCAAGACCGTGCCTTACAAACCAGACACCGCCGCCGAACAGGAAGTAGTCTCCATGTGGCAGGCGGTCGAGCGCACCGTCCTCACCAACGACGTCGAAGCCTGGACTCCCAACTTCACCGACGATTTTATTTTCGTAACTCCCGACGGCGGCGCCCCGCTCAACAAAGCCGATCGCGTAACCATGATCACCGAACTCCGCCGCACCAACACCACACTGATCCCCGCCGAAGTAACCTCCATGAAAGTCTGGGTCCTCGGAGACGCCGCCGTCATGCGCTCCGAACACAAGCCCCTCCGCGGCAAAGTCCTCCACGTAACCCGCCTCTTCGAAAAACACAACAACCACTGGCAAATCGCCTTCGGCCAGCAAACCTGGGTCGAATAACACCCTCAAGCGCGGCAATTCTTACTTGCACTGCATGGGTCGGACACTGAATCTCTCCCAAATTCGGCTCCAGTATCCTCTTCTCCAGTAAGCGCGTTAACTAGGCCTTGGCCATCTCGGAGAGAGGTTAGATGCCGTCACTGGGGTTTTTGAGGAGTGACGTTGTAATAGAAAGTCATTCGCAACACGATGAACGGTTCCGAAAATTTCTCTGGTAGATGGCTGAACGGGGCCGCCTCCCGCACAGCTGCCAGACTAGCCGCATCTAGCTCACTTTTTTCCGAACTCGCTATCATTTTCAGGGAGTCTTTCGGGATACTTCCATCTTGCAGTATGCGGAACTCTACTGTGTTTTTCCCCTGCAGCCCCTTCTCGATCGATGGTGGCAGGTTGTAGCCGAGCCAACTCTTTTTCACTGAAAAGTAGACTTCCCGAAGATACGGATTGAAATCAACGCCAGCTTTATCCGACATCATGTCGAGCGAAGCTGCAACGATGGGATGCTTCGGAGCCGCACCGGATTGAGGTGGGGCGTCTCTGTTCTGTCGTTCCGCAGGTAGGCCTATTTGGAATAATGCCCCTGCAAACAGCGTTAGCAGGAGCAGGCAGCGTTGTAATCGTAAGAACATGTTTTGACCACCCAAGTCAATTCCGGCTCAGGGAACTTACGGCATTTATATCACGCGGCGGCTCAGCTCCTGATAAGTCGGGTTAGCGCACATCTCGATACTAGTGCCCGCATGTCCGGGAACCGCTTTTCAAGCAGTAGTCCAGCAGGCGCTTGCAGTCGCCATCCAAATCATGTCTTCTCTTCACGTCTCTTCGCTTTCATGCCTTCGCCTTCACCACTTCCTCAATACTCGTCCCAAAATCCTTCAACATCACCACCGCCGCATTCCTCCCCGGCCCGCCCGTAACCGATCCACCGGGATGAGTAGTCGCCCCCGTCTGATACAACCCCGCAATCGGCATCCGATGCTGCGCATACCCCGGCATCGGCCGCATCGTCCCCGATTGCGCCGGCCCCGACCCTCCCGCATGGCAACTTCCATGCCAGTTGTGAGGATTCATGCGCTCCAGATCCAATGGACTCTCAATCGTCCGCGCCAAAATCTTATCCTCCGTGAGATTAGGCGAAAACTTCCGCAAGAACTTCAGATTCGCATCCGAAACCTGCTGCCGGATCGCGTCCCAATGTTCCGGCCCTTCCTTCAATTGATACGGCTGGTAAGCCACGATCTTCACCGTATGCATCCCCGCGGGCGCCCGCGAAGCATCGGCAAGGCTGCAGCAGATCACATGCAGCGAAGGATTTTCAAAGTTTACCGAGCCGGATTTGTAGTCGAGGCTCATCTGCATCGCCCGTTCCGAGCTGATCATGAAGCCTGAATGCACCGGCGAAAGCACGCCATACTTAGTTGAATACTTCGGCGGCTCCGTCGTCGCATAATTCGTAGCAAACAGCGTCAGCCCCGCCTCCCACGTCTCCACGCCTTCCAGAAAATCCTCGCCCCACAACTCCTTCGGCGCCATATCCACCAGGTGCTTGATGTGAATGGTGGAAACCACGGCCTTCTCCGCGCGGTACGAACTCCCGTCACCACACTCCACGCCAACACATTTCCCATTTTCAATGATCAAAGTCTTGATCCACTTGTTGGTTAGAATCGTTCCCTGATGCGCCTCAATCAATCGCGCCAGCGCCGCCGTCAGCGCGCCCGAACCGCCCTTTGGCAAGGGCCGGCTCTCCCTCTGCTGGTGCAGCGGGATATACGCCGCCCGCGCCGTCGCCGGATCGAGCACTGGCTGCAGCGAGTACGGGCACCCCATCATGAACGCCCGGCAATGGTCGTCCTCAAACGTCTCTTTGAGAATCTCCCACGCAGACATCGCCAGCCGCCGCTGCCAGATTTTTCCCTGCGGATGCGCAGCCAAAAGCTCGTTCAGAGATTTTCCAAATCCCACCGGCGAAAACGTCACCGCATTCAGCAGCGGCTTCACGGTTTCATACTCCGTGATCATCCGCCGGTAAGCCTCGCCATCTTTTTTGGAAAATTTCGCGAACTCCCCGCAAGTGCGGTCTAGGTCGCGCCACTGCGTCAGATAACTGCCGTCGGGAAACGGCATGTGAAACACCGGATCGGGATAAATGTATTCCAGGCCGTACTCGCCCAGCTTCAGCTCGTCGTTTCGAATCAGCGGATTCCCATGAATCCCGTTGTGCGCGGAGGAACAAACATCGTGCACAAATCCTTCCAGCGTCAAGTGAGCCGACTTCACTCCTCCGCCAACAATCGGCCGCCCCTCCAGAACCAAACACCGATACCCAGCCTTAGCCAGATACGCCGCCGTAATCAGGCTGTTGTGCCCGGCCCCCGCCACCACAATGTCAAACCGTTCCGCCATCAAACCCCGTAGCGTCCACCTTCAGGCTTGCCCTGACGAAGGAATGGGTGGACCAGCCTCACTCCACCGCCAATCAATGTTCCTCAACATTGTCATCCCGAATCCCGCGTTTTTTGCGGGTGAGGGATCTGCTTTTCGCTCTCGAGACTAACTCTTCCCTGGATTTCTCTTCGTCCGGATTTCGGGAAGCCTACTCCACCGCCAAATTCTTCTGCAACGTAGCCGCATCCACTTCCTTCTCCCACCGTGACACCACCACCGTCGCCACGCCATTCCCAATCATGTTCACCGTCGCCCGGCACATGCTCATAAACCGGTCGATCCCCAATATCAACGCCATCCCCGCCACCGGAATTGTCGGGATCACCATCAGCGTTCCCACCAGCGCGATGAACGAGGCGCCTTGCACGCCGCTCGCGCCTTTCGACGTCAAAATAGCCACAGCCAAAATCGTCAACTGCTGCATCA
>DATHOY010000007.1:0-4134 GCA_035484435.1 Vulcanimicrobiaceae bacterium
GTGGCGAGGGCGCGGGGAAAATCGTTGAGGCTGATGAGGCAGACGGCCATGTTGCTGAGGACGACGGCGATGCCTTCCGAATCTTTGTACGGCATCAGTTCGCGGTACGCGTTTTCGTAGTGGGCAATGGATTCTTCGAAGCGATCCTGGCGGTGATAAATGTTGCCGACGTTGATTTCCAGGCGGGCGAGGCGCCAGCGATCATCGAGGCGCGTGGAAATTTCGCGGGCTTCTTCGCTGAGGTTCAGCTCCAGATAAATATCGGAGAGGTCAAGGTGGCAAAGGGCGAAGTGATAGGCGTCGCCGGTGGCTTCACACGCGCGGCGGGCGGCGTAAAGGGCTTCGATGGCGTGGCTGTATTCGCCGCGAAGGTAGTAGAGATAGGCGATGTTGTAATCCGCCTGGGCCACAAGCAGCGGCATGTTGTATTCGTGGCAAAAGGCGCGGGCGCGCTGGTAGGTGGCGAGGGCGCGGGGAAAATCGTTGAGGCTGATGAGGCAGACGGCCATGTTGCTGAGGACGACGGCGATGCCTTCCGAATCTTTGTACGGCATCAATTCGCGGTACGCGTTTTCGTAGTGGGCGATGGATTCTTCGAAGCGATCCTGGCGGTGGTAAATGTTGCCGACGTTGATTTCGAGGCGGGCCAGGCGCCAGCGATCGTCGAGGCGCGTAAAAATTTCGCGAGCGCGCTCTACGGCTTGAAACGCCTGATCGTATTCACCAACAAGGATCATGGGTTGAATCGAACTACTAAGGGTGCGGGCCATTTCCTTCCAGGCACGCAAGGATTCGTAGATCTGGGTGGCGCGCTGGTGATGCTCGATGGCCGCGCGATGATTGCCGGTGGAATAAAGCGCGTTGGCCATGGCGCGGAGGGCCAGGGCATGGGCTTCCTTGCGGCGGAGGCGCTTGGCGATGAGGAGGGCGGCCTCGGCGAGATGGAGCGCTTCAGTGGTGCTGACGCGGACGCGCTGAACGACGAGTTGGGCGAGCTGTTCGATCGTGGATTGGCGAACCAGTTTTTTGTATTTCGCGAGAAATTTTCGGCGGGCGGCGTCGGTGGAGAACTCGCCTAGTTGCGCGATCAGTTCTTCGCTTGAGATTTTGGAGCGGGTGGGGGACATCAGGAAAAACCCAAGTCCTCGAGCTGGCGCCGGAGCCGCTCGATGCATTTCTGGCGGGTGAAGCCGATAGAGCCGAGGGCGAGGCCGAGTTCGGCGGCCACTTCCGTGTAAGGGCGTGACGGCGATTCGAAGAAGAGCAGTTCCACCAGTCGGCGGCATTGCGGCGTGAGCGCGGCCATGGCTTTGCGGAGCATTTGCTCTTCTTGCGTTTGCTGGACGAGAGTGTCCGCGATGGGAGGTGTTTCGGGTTCCGGCGTGTCTTCTTCACTATCGCGGCTAACGACTCGCTGGCCGAGACGCTTCACACGGTAGCACTCGTGATGGGCGACTTGCATGAGCCACTTGGGGAGCGCGCGCGGTTCGCGCAATTCCGGCAAGCGCACGAGAAGTTCGACGCAGGTGGCCTGGAATACGTCGGCAGCCTCCTGCGGAGGGAGATTGTATTTGATGGGGATGGAGTAGATGAGCGCTTTGTATTTGTCGATGAGCTGCGACCAGGCGGATTCGTTGCCGGAGAGGCACTCTTTCACGAGGCGCGTGTCGTTCCATTGGGGTGCCGGCTTGGCTGCCGCTTTGGGTGGTGCTTTGCTGCGGGCCGGAGTCATCGAGGGGTGTTCTCCCCGCCATTTTTCAGGAAGAGCTGCTCGACGTTCCACAAAATATACGGTTCGAGGACGGCGGGATGGAAGTTGCCGACGGAATTTTTGGCGCCGGCGAGGATGTCCGGGCTGGCGAGGAAAATCATGGGCTGATATTCGGCGAGTATCTCCTGCGCGCGATCGTAGAGTTTTTTTCGCTGGTCGAATGTGCGCGCTGATAGTTGCTCTTCGATCAGATGGTCGATTTCCGTTTCCCACGGAGTTGCCGGGTGCGCCTGCGAGGGATTCCAGAGGTGCGTGCCGCCGCTGGAGAGCCAGACGTTGATGTCGGAGTTGGGATCGGCGTCGTAGCTGGCGACGCCCATGACGCAGGCGTCGTAGTCCCTGCTTTGCGTGACGCGGTCGAGGAGGGAGCGGAATTCGAGGGGAACGACTTGCACACGCATGCCGAGCTGCTTCAGGTCGTCCTGGAGGAGCGCGGCCATTTTGGAGCGGTCGGCGTTGGAAGAGCTGGTGAGGATGCTGAACTCAACCGGTTTTCCGTCGGAATCCTGAAGCGTGGATTCGCCGTTTGATCCCGTGGTCCAGGAAAAACCGGCTTCTTTGAGAAGCGCGCGAGCATGATCGAGTGAGCGGCGCGGGCGCGGGAGGTCGGCGTCGTTCCAGCGCTTATTGCCCGGGGTTACCAGGCCCCAGATGGCGGCGCCGCGGCCCTGGTAAACGAGGCGGACGATGGCTTCGCGATCGGCGGCGGCGGAAACGGCTTGGCGAAATTTTACCTCGCGGAACCATTTTTGTTTGCGCTGCATTTCCGGCGAAGCTTTTTCGCCCAGGTCGTTCAAATTGAAAAAGAGAAAATTATATTCGAGGCCGGGGCCGGCGTCGGTGACCGTATAGCCATTCTGTTGGCGAGAGAGCACGGAAAAGTTTTCGGCGCCCAACTGGCTGATCATGTCGGTTTCGCCGGACTGGAATTTCAAGACTTGCGCGTCGGCGTTGGGAACAAAAAGGAAAACCAGCTCGGCAAGGTAAGGCAGGCGATTGCCTTTGCTGTCCGACTTCCAGTAGTACGGATTGCGTTCGAGGACCAGGCGCTGCCCCGCGACGTATTCCTTCAAACGGAACGGCCCGAGGCCGGCCCATTGATTTGCGGCGGTGCCAAGCGAACCGATCTGGCCTAGCTTGCCTTCCTGGAAAGGCTTTTCGAGTAGATGGCGCGGAAGAATGGCGAGACCGTCGAACAGGCGTTCGCCGACGCCGTACGGTTTGGACATTTGAAAGACGACTGTTTGCGCGTCGAGCTTCCGGACAGCGATTGGCTTGTCGCCGACGATGAGGAGATCGCGCTGCGGCGCGTGGGTGTTTTCGTCGAGATAGACGCGGAAGGAGAAGAGGACGTCGTCGGCGTCCATCGGTTGGCCGTCGGAAAATTTCAGGCCCTTGCGGAGAACCAAGGTGTAAGTGAGACCGTCGGGTGAAACTTTCCAGGACTTGGCAAGCGCGGGTTCGGTGAGTTGCGTGGCGCGATTGATGTGGATGAGGTCGGCCTGCATGACGCCGATGACTTCGCGGGAGCGGGCGTCGGCGGCGATCAGCGGATTAAGCGTCTTGGGTTCGCCGCGGAGAGAAACGACCAGGCGTCCGCCGGAACGGCCGATTTCACCGGGGAGGGTGAGCGGCTCCTCTTTCGAATTATTTTGCGCATGGATAAAAGCCGGGAGAAAACCGAGCGCAGAAAAAGCCAGGAGCAACCGGACAAGAATCCGGTGGCGCGCGAACATAGCGGGGCGGTCTCTCACGCTAAGCTCCCAAGGCTCCTCCTTTCTATCTTGTACGGGTCGGCGCGTTCCTGCAACGCGCTCGCTAAACCGAGGTATCCAAGGAAGAACGGCACCATGGCCAAGGCGGGCAGGTACATCCACCAGTAAGAGACGAGAACGCTGTATTGCTGGAGATTGGATAGCAGATTTCCCCAACTGGGGACGGGCTCGGGGACGCCGAGGCCGAGGAACGAAAGCGTCATTTCGGCGAGGACGAATTGTGGAATGAGGATGGCGGCCTGAGTGAGCAGGACGCTGGAGGCTTCGGGGAGAATATGGCGGCGGCGGAGGTAGAAGTTGGAAGCGCCGAAGCCGCGGGCGGCGCGGACGAAGTCGCGCTCCCTGGCGCTGAGGACGATGCCGCGAACGAGACGCGCTGGGCGAGCCCAACCGACGCCGGCGAGGACGGCGACGATTAGGAAGAAAGCGTGGAGAGGGTTTACGGTCAGCGGGAGAAACGCGCGGATGGCGAACAATAGATAGAGCCACGGGAGGGCGAGGAAAAGTTCGGCGAGGCGCATAAGGACGTCGTCACGCCAGCCGCCGAAGTAGCCGGCGACGGCGCCGACGCACCAGCCGATGATCAAT
>DATHOY010000008.1:0-8419 GCA_035484435.1 Vulcanimicrobiaceae bacterium
GTGAGAATCATCGAAGGACAAGGAACGCACCTGAGCCGCACGATGCATGGAATCGCCTACGACGCTGTACACGATGAAATTATCGTGCCGGTACATCTTGCGGGGGCCGTTTTGGTGTTCCGGGGCGACGCGAAAGGGGAGCAGAGTCCCACTCGAATGATTCAAGGGCCGCATACGCAGATACTTCGTCCGGAAACGGTGACTGTGGACGTGCCGCATAACGAGATTATTGTCGGCGAAGACGGCGGCAAAGACATCCTCGTGTTTCGACGGGACGCCCAGGGTGATGCCGAACCTCTCCGCGTTATTCGCGGGGCGAAGACCGGCTTGGACGAGGTCCGTGGAGTGGCCGTTGATCCAGTGCGCAATTTGATCGTGGTCTCAAGCTACAGCCGCAAGGGAACTACCGGATTGTTCATTTTCAACAGGACCGACGCGGGCGACGTGGCGCCGCGAGCCATTATCGCCGGCCCAAAGACCGGCATCGTGAGAATTCGGCAAGTCGAAGTGGATCCCGATCAAGGAAAGATTTTCGTGGCCGTCAAAAACAACACCGAATCGTATCGCTGGGACGCAGCGTCCCCGTCTCCGTGGGATCCCCGGGAACTCGGTTTCATCGGTGTCTGGAGTATTTCCGACAGTGGCGACGTTTCTCCGCGTGCGGTGATCAAAGGGCCCGCCAGCGGAATCGTCTGGCCTGCCGGTCTGGCACTCAACCCGCGGCAACAGGAGATTTACACAATCGATAGCGTTCGAAATGGAATGTTCACGTATTCAGTCCCGGAATTTTTTCATGAGAAGTCTGCAGTGACGCAGGGACAACCGGCGGGTCGATGATCCGATGGTTGAGTTTCATAGGTAGACGGCCCGCTATTTTCAGCATTTCAAACGGATGTGGAGGCTACAGGTGGAGGCTACTGTATGAAGTCCGCTAGTGTGTGTCTACGAGTCGTTCTATCCCTGATGCTGCTCATGCTCTTTGTGCACATGGTGCAGGGGCCCTTGAGTGCTCAAACCACAAACGGAATGATTCAAGGTACCGTTCACGATTCCAGCGGGGCGCCAATCAGCGGCGTCAACGTTTCCCTGAAGAGCATTGAAACAGGTGCTTCTCGAAGCGTGACCACCGATGGCGACGGTGCATACGAATTTCTCAGCCTGCCGGCCGGCGCGTACCAGGCCGAGGCTAGTCTCAATGGTTTTGAAACCCAATTGCGGAAGGGAATTGTGTTGACGGTTGGCGCAACCATCAGCGTGAATTTTTCGCTGTCCGTCGGCAAAGTGATGGAAACGATCGTGGTCACCGATGATGTGGGGCAAGTGGAAACGGCGAGTTCCACTATCAGCGGCGTTGTGAGCGAAACCACGATTCGTGAACTGCCTCTTAATGGCCGCGACTGGCTGCAATTGGCAACTCTCCAGGCCGGGGTGATCGGAGGGCTGGAACAGCAATCCAGCGCAGTCTCTACCAATTCTCGAGCCGCACGCGGCAACGGAGAGAATCTTTACATTTCGGGGAACCGTCCTACCGAAAACGTGTACCTGGTTGATGGCCTGATCGTGAACGACTACGCGAACGGCAGCCCGGGAAGCGGATTGAATGTCAACCTGGGAGTCGACGCGGTGCGTGAGTTTGCTGTTCTGACCAGCGACTATGGCGCCCAGTACGGTATAACTTCCGGCGGCGTGGTGAACGCGATTTTTAAGTCAGGCACGAACCAGATCCACGGCGATGCCTTCGGCTTTTTCCGGAACAGCGCGCTCGACGCCCGGAATTTTTTCGATCCCACCGGCGGCGTTCCGGCTTTTCATCGCAATCAGTACGGCGGGGCCGTTGGCGGGCCCATCGTGAAAGATAAAACATTTTTCTTTGGCAGCTTCGAGGGACTCAACCAGGACCTGAGCATCTCGGAGAAATCGCTGACGCTCTCCAACGCTGCGCGCAATGGGGTTGTTCCCAATCCCAATGGTCCGGGCAACATCACCGTTCCAGTCTCGGCTGCCACCGCGCCCTATTTGGCGCTTTTCCCGGTTGCCAACGGGCCGGATAACGGCGATGGGACGGCGTTCTTTGTGTTTCCCGGAGCCGAAACGGGAAGCGAGTATTATGCGGTGGGAAAGGTTGATCATAATTTTTCGGATGCGACGCGCCTGTCTGCCAGCTTTCAGTGGGACAAGGATGCCCTTCAGCAACCGGACCTTTTCAATCA
This sequence comes from Vulcanimicrobiaceae bacterium, assembly GCA_035484435.1. Lineage (GTDB taxonomy): Bacteria > Acidobacteriota > Terriglobia > Acidiferrales > UBA7541 > Acidiferrum. The sequence continues at coordinate 2,211 of DATHOY010000008.1, forward strand.
AAAACTGCTCGGTTCTCCATCCAATCACTACAACTTCACGGCGTCTTTGCAACACAATTTCACGCCAACCATGGTGAATACTGCTCGCATTGGAGTCAGCCGCACCTTTGCCGCGGATTCCCAGGATGTTTCGGCAATCTCTCCGCTGGATACGAACAAGAGCCTGGGTTTTTTGCCGAATCTGCCGGTAGGAATTCTTACCGCGGGCAACTTGGCGACTGCCGGAGGCTTGGGCGCGTCGGGCTCCGATAACTTTCACTTCACGTCGTACCAGGCGTCGGACGACCTCAGCAGCATCCGCGGCCGGCACACTCTTCAATTTGGTTTCCTGTTCGACAGGATCGATGACAATTTCAATTCCGCCAATATTCCATTGGGAGAGTGGGATTACAATTCGGTGCAGGATCTGTTGACCAACAATCCTGCGGATTTTACTTCAGATTTTCCTGGGACCAATGGCGCCCGCGGCTTGCGTAGCGACATTTTTGGCGCCTATGGGCAGGACGCCATCCGCTTGCGAAGAAACCTGACGGTTACACTCGGCCTGCGCTATGAAACGTCCACTCCGGTGTCGGAGCAGAATGGCAAAGTTGCGACGCTGGTTAACCTGACCGATGCGGCCCCCAGAACCGGCGGCGCCTTTTTTAATAATCCCACCAAGCGAAATTTCGCACCGAGGATCGGTGTTGTCTGGGATCCGATGGGAGACGGAAAAACTTCAGTTCGGGCGTCATTCGGCATTTACGACATACTCCCGTTGCCTTACCTGTTCATCAATCGCACCCACAGCGCACCGTTTTTCTTGCAAGGTACGGCGCAGGCGCCATCGCCCAACGACTTCCCCAATCAGGGACTCGGTCTGCTCACTCCGAATACCGCCCGCGTGGCCTATGTTCAGGCTAATCCGGCCCGTGCCTACAACCAGCAGTGGAACCTTTCCATTCAGCGGCAGATCACGTCCAGCACTGGTTTGACCGTTGGCTATGTCGGGTCGCATGCAGTGCACGTTCCGCTAGGCATTGAGGATATGGATCAAGTTCCACTTTCCCAAGTTGCGTTTTTGCCGAACGGACAGCTACAGTTTCCCATTCCTGCGGGAAACAGCTTTAAACAACAGGTTAAAAATATTCAGAGGATCAATCCAAACTTCGGGCGGATCGTTGGCACTTTGTGGCAAGACTATTCGAAATACGACGGTCTGCTGGTGAACGTCAGCCAGAAGATGAGCCACGGATTCTCCTTCCAGGGCTCCTATACCTATTCCAAGAGTATTGACGAGGGCTCGTCCACTTTCAGCGACAATGAATATCTGAACACGGCAGGACCTTCCTATGCCTTTGATCTGGCGCTGCAGAAAGCGGTCTCCGACTTTAATATCACGCAAAATTTCGTGCTGAATGGATCGTGGAACATTCCCATCCCGCAGACACTTCAGGGAGCGTCACGCGCGATTCTGGGAGGCTGGGAACTGGGCAGCATATTTACCGCCCACTCTGGAGTTCCGTTCACAGTCAAGTTGACATCGGATGAGGCGTTTACCGGAAACAGTCGGGTTAACACCACTGCCGGGGGCCAACGCCCGAATTTCAACCCGGGTCCCGGTTGTTCGCCGGATGCGATTAATCCCGGACAGCCATTTAACTATATTAAGGTGAACTGTTTTTCGTACCCGGCTCCCGGCGTGCTCGGGGATCTCGGCCGCAATACTCTGCGCGGTCCCGCTTTCGCGGATCTCGATTTTTCGCTGTTCAAGAACATTACCTTCCTGCAGGATCGATATAAGCTGCAGTTCCGAGCCGAAGCCTTCAACAGTTTGAACCATACAAATTTCGGAGTTCAGACGACCGCTGTGTTCAATGGCAGCGGCGTGCCCTTGGCCTCCGCCGGCGTCTTGCAGCAGCCCACTTTAACTACTTCCCGGCAAATTCAGTTAGGTGTGAAGTTCCTATTTTGACCAGTGCGCGGTCCATTACGAAGAGAGCCGGCAGTTGGGCGTTTGCCCTGACGGGAGTAGTGGCATGCGCCGCGCTGGCTGGCTCGAGTTCAGAAGGCCGTCGCTCGCAACCCTTTCCGGAGGACATTCCGGCAGCACGAATGGTCGTCGATCCATATCCGGCTTTCAATGGAATCGCGGTTGATCCCGAACACAATATTGTGGTCGCCAGCGATCCCAACCGGAAAAGCCTGCTTCAGTACGACCGCGCTCGCAACAACGACGAATACGCGCTGACCGTGCCCCTGCGCCAGATTATCGGCCCCGCAACGTATATCGGGATGGTGGCGTCGGTGGTTGTGGATTCGCAACGACAAGAGATATACACGGCGAATAATGACATCGAGGATACCGTGGTCGTGATGCCGTACGCGGCCAAGGGCAACGCGAAGCCCGCGCGCGTTCTGTCGGTCCCACATCAAGCGTGGGGCTTGGCGCTCGGTCGTTCCAGTGATGAGCTCGCGGTGACGGCGGAAATATTCAACGCAATAGTTTTCTATCGAAGGGAAGCGACAGGGGTCGAGGCCCCGGTGCGGGTCATTCGTGGACCCAAAACGCGTTTGGCCGATCCGCACGGCATCTATTGGGACGACGCGAATGGCGAAATCGGGGTCGCCAGCCACGGAAATTTCCGCGGCGTCCTGCGAAACACAGGGAGTGGATGTTCTCCGGCGCCGAGTAATGCCGAAACGGCAGAGGAAAGCGGAGAGTTTCGCCCGCCCTCCATCGCGATATTCTCTGCGAAAGCCAAAGACGATGAGGCGCCGCTGCGCATCATCGAAGGAGATTCCACAAAACTCGATTGGCCCATGGGCATTGCCGAAGATTCCAGGCACAACACCATCGCGGTAGCCAACAACGGCAACAATTCCATTTTGATCTTCGATCGCAAGCGGGCAGGAAATGTGGCTCCGGTGCGCGTCATCCATGGAGATCGCACGGGCATCAATCGTCCCATGGGGCTTGCAGTGGACTCCCAAAATGGTGAAATTTGGATTTCGAATTACGGCGACCATAGTGCTCTGGCGTTTGACAGTGGAGCTGACGGCAACGTCGCGCCGAAACGCACTCTGCGGAGCACCCCGGCAGGCACGCCCACGCCCGGATTTGGAAATCCCATGGCGCTGGCATACGACACCAAGCGCGATGAAATCCTGGTGCCAAATTGAGTGAGTCAGCCGCGAGTGGCGGCATTTGCCAGGCTGGCAAATGGAAATATGGCGCCGGCCCGCGTGATTACTGGGCAAGGTTCCAAGCTCGGCCGGACTATTCACGGACTGGCATACGATCCGGTGCATGATGAAATCGTGGTCCCGAACGCCTTGGCTGACGCGATTTTAGTTTTTCGCGGGAGCGCCAGTGGAGACGAACCGCCGATCCGAGTCATTCAGGGGCCCTCGACAAAGCTCATAACGCCGCACTCCGTGAGCTTGGATCTTGATCACGGCGAGATTCTCGTCGCCAGTCTTACGGGGAAGAGGATAAATGTATTCCGCTGGAACGCGAATGGAGATGTTGCGCCCGTCCGCCTGATTACCGGCGCGCAAACCGAACTCGGTCACCTGGTCGGCATCGCGGTTGATCCGGACAGGAATTTGATGGCGGTCGCGAACTCGGAGGAAATCCTGGTCTTCGACCGATTAGCCGACGGAAACGTCGCTCCTCGCGCTCGCATCGCTGGTCCCGAGACTGGAATCACTGATGAACCGTGGCAGATGCAGTTTTTCAAAGGAAAGATTTTTCTGGCCGCATCGAACCATCTTCACGTCAATTTGTATTCGGGCGTGACCTTAAAGGAATCCTCCAAAGCGGTTCCGGACGATCCGTGGCTGAATCCTACGCTCGGGTTTGTCGCTGTCTGGGACATTACCGATCACGGCGATGTCCCGCCACGCGCCATGATTCGCGGTCCTTTTAGCGGACTCTTACATCCGGTGGGCCTGGCCCTGAACCCAGCGGATGGAGAAATTTACGTTTCAGACAGCGTGAGAAACGGCATTCTTAGTTTTCTCGTACCTGATTTTTTCGAACAGAAAGATCAGACCCTAAGCAGCAATCACTAAGGAGTAAGACATGGAAAGCAGAGATTTGCGAGGCTGGATTCAAGAAGCAACAGCGTTAGCTGAACTAAAGAAAATCGATGGCGCAGATTGGGATGTTGAGATCGGTGCGGTAACGGAGCTCGGTCACCACCGTGGCGAGCAAAGTCACGCTCTGCTTTTCGATCACATCAAGGGCTATCCGGAGGGTTACCGGGTGCTGTCCAACACCCTCAACACGACGAAACGTCTGGCGATGACACTGCACATGGATACGAACTACACGCGGCTGCAGTTCGTGAAAGACATCAAGAAACACATTACCGACCTGGAATATATCAAACCCGAAGTGGTCAAGAATGGCCCGGTCATGGAGAACGTGATCGAGGGGAAAGACATTGACATGTTTAAATTCCCCAGTCCGAAGTGGCATGAGCTCGATGGGGGGCGCTACATCGGCACTGGCTCGGTGGACATCACGCGGGATCCCGACGAGGGCTGGGTCAACCTGGGAACTTATCGCGTGATGGTGCACGATCGCGATACGCTGGGATTTTTCATTTCGCCGGGGAAGCAAGGGCGCATTATGCGCGAAAAATATTTCGCGCGCGGCCAATCCTGCAAGTTGGCGGTTTCTTTCGGGCACGATCCTCTGCTCTATCTCGCTGGTGGCATGGAAGTGCCGTACGGCGTGTCTGAGTACGAGTGGGTGGGCGGACTTCAGGGCCATCCTGTGCAGGTGATCAAAGGCGAATACACCGGCCTGCCCATTCCGGCGCGCTCGGAAATCGTCGTCGAGTGCGAAGCGATTCCGGGACAAGACCACAACGAAGGCCCATTCGGCGAGTGGACCGGCTACTACGCCAGCAACATGCGCCCGGAGCCGACCATGAAGGTGAAGCGGCTTTACCACCGCAATAACCCGATCATTCTCGGAGCGCCGCCCACGCGACCCCCTTGCGAATTTAACTACATGCGTTGCTTTATGCGCTCCGCCTTAATTTGGCAGGAGTTAGAAAAGGCCGGCGTTCCGGATGTGACCGGCGTCTGGTGTCACGAAGCCGGAGGCAGCCGCCTGCTGAACATCGTTTCCATCAAGCAACGTTATCCCGGCCACGCGAGGCAAGCCGGGATGATCGCCGCGTACTGTCACGCCGGCGCCTACCTGGGGCGCTACACGATTGTCGTGGACGACGACATCGACGTCACCAACACCAACGACGTTCTTTGGGCGCTCAGCACCCGTTCCAATCCCGAGGTCGATATCGAAATCATCCGCCGCAGTTGGAGCGGATCGCTCGACCCAATCATTCCCATGGCGGAACGCGGGCATAGTTCGCGCGCAGTCATCGATGCCTGCAGGCCGTACGAATGGATGAAAGACTTTCCTCCCGTCGCGGAATCAAGTCCCGACATCCGGCGGGCTGCGGAAGCGAAGTGGGGCAGGATCCTCGCCGAGCCGACAACGAATGGTCATGACATAGCCTCACGCGAGCCCACTGGTCCTCCGAGCCGAGTACGTCTTGCGGTAAAGGAAACCGCGCCACAAGGAGAACGCTGATGACAACAGTCGCGCGATCCGTCGCGCAGTTTGACGGAGCCGACGTGTCCAGACTTTCGACGCCAAAAATTCTCGGCAGCATTTTGACGGTTGCAGTGCCGGTCGTTCTCTGGTTCGCTCCGCTTAATTTCGATTCGACTTCCAAACACGCACTCGCCGTTGCCGCTTTCATGATCGTCGCGTGGATCACCGAGCCGATTCCGCATGCCCTTACGGGACTAGTCGGCTGCTATCTGTTTTGGGTGCTAGGGGTCGTGAAGTTCGAAGTTGCGTTCAGCGGTTTTGCCGACCAAACCCCGTGGTTTCTGTTTGGAGCGGGCCTGTTTGGCATGATGGCCACTAAAACCGGCTTGGCGCGCAGGCTGGCGTACATGGTGATTCAGCGGGTGGGTGCAAGCTATTCGCGGCTGCTTCTGGGAATCATTCTGTCGTCTTTTCTGCTGACCTTTCTGGTGCCATCGGGGATCGCGTGCGTCGTAATCATGGCGTCCGTCGCGCTAGGTTTGATGGAAGTGTTTGGACTCGGACCTGGGAGCAACATCGGGAAGGGCATTTTCATCACGTTGACTTACACTGCGGGTTGCTTCGACAAGATGGTGATCGCGGGGCCTTCCAC
>DATHOY010000009.1:0-3042 GCA_035484435.1 Vulcanimicrobiaceae bacterium
GCTTTGCTGCACGCCGGCGTCCGCCGTTTTGTCTTATCGTCCACAGCGGCCGTCTACGGCGAACCCGAAAAAACTCCCATCGGCGAAGATTGCCCGCAGTGGCCGAAAAATCCCTATGGCTGGACGAAGTTCACTCTCGAGCGCCTTCTCGAAACCTACGACGCAGCCTACGGCTTGAAATCAATTTGCCTGCGCTATTTCAACGCCTCCGGCGCCACCGAGCGCTGCGGCGAAGATCATGATCCTGAAACCCACCTGATCCCCAACGTGCTCGCCGCTGCCGCCGATCCCCACAAAGAAGTGCGAGTATTCGGCAATCAATATCCAACGCCCGACGGCACTCCCATTCGCGACTACATTCACGTGGCCGATCTCGCCGATGCCCACATTGGCGCGCTCGATCATCTTCGCCGCCGCGCAGAATCTCGCGCGCTCAATCTCGGCACAGGTCACGGTTACTCCGTTCTCGAAGTGATTGAAACCGCTCGCCGCGTCACAGGTTGCCCGATCCGCGTTCGAATCGAAGCTCCGCGCGCAGGCGATCCGCCGCGCCTGGTCGCCGATCCGTCGCGCGCCAAATCCGTGCTCGGATGGGCTCCCACGATGTCCGATTTATCCGCGATCATCCAATCGGCGTGGGATTGGCGGAAGAAATTTCCTCACGGCTACAAATCACTCGCCAGCAGCAGGTAGTGCCATTTCCGATTTTGCCGCCTCAATATACTAATAGGACAATTCGTTTTCAAAGTTCGTCCCCGCGATAGTTGGCGAGAGTATCTTTGAACTGGGGCACGGCTCGGCCCGATGAATCGCCGAAAAAAGGCGAATTACCAAGCGCTCGACCTCATCGCACTTTAACCACAATTTCGCATTTCACGAATGGGCGCGTGAACTGCCGAGTCTGAGTTCCACCAAGAGTTCACCAACGCTTTTTCGTTCAATGGCTGTGAGGCGTCATGAAAATTGCAAAGCATCTTTTCTGCGTAAGACTTCTAGCCGCCGCATCCCTCTTCATCTTCGGCGCTGTTCGCGCGTCCGCGCAGTCCGACTACACCGCGATAACGGTCGAGAACGGCGGAACCATCACCGGAACGGTTAAATGGTCCGGCCCCACCCCGAAGGTTCCGAAGCTTCCCATCACCAAGGACGCGAGTGTTTGCGATCCCGAATCGCACAAGGTTCGCGACCTCGAGCGGCTGGAAATCGGCTCCGATAGTGGCGTCGCGAATACAGTTGTGTTTCTGAAGGACATCACCAGGGGAAAGGCCATGGACCTTCCCGAAGCACGCGAGCATCTCGATCAGAAGAATTGCCGCTACGTCCCGCACATCATGCTCATTCCGCAAGGCGGAAATCTAGATGCCAAAAGCAGCGATCCGGTGCTGCACACGGTTCACATGACGGGCGCCGCTTCCAACAACATTCCATTTCCGATGCAAAATCAGATGATACCGATCAGCCTGCCGCGCGCTGGAGTCGTGGAACTGAAGTGCAATGCCGGGCACGTCTGGATGAACGCAGAAATCCTTATCGTGAGCCATCCCTACTATGCCGTCACCGATGAGCACGGTTCTTTCAAACTAACCGGCGTACCACCGGGTGAGTATGAAATCGAAGCCTGGCATGAAGGTTGGCAGAACATGTCGGAAGAATCGGTTCTCGATGTTGCTGCTCAGGTGAGAGTGAAACGGCCCATCTATAGTCCGCCGGAAACATGGGCGAAAAAGGTCAACGTGAAACCAGGAGAAACCGCTGAAGTTAATTTTGCGATCTCCGCGAATAAAAACATAGCGGCCGCGGGCAATCGATAGATCGTTTCGGAGAATAAAAAAGCCCCGGCGTGAAGCCGGGGCTTTTTGCTTTCTTGCTGCAAAGGCCGCTTACTGCCGGCGTCCGTTGTGCTTCTTGTTGTAGATGTTGCGTGACGCTCGATTCTGCTGCTGGTTCAACGCCTTCTTGTCCGCGCCCGTCAGCTTGCCACCGTTGGCCTCGCGCATTCCCGCCTCTTCACGGTTGATGCCCTGTTGCTGCTTCTCGAGCTTGGCGGTTTCGCCCGGCGTCAACTGGCCGCTCTTCACTCCCTGTGCGATGCGGTCCTGCTGATTTTCCTTGCGCTGGCCCACTTCTCCCGGCCCATCGTGCTGCACCGCGCCATTGTGCTTGTCGTCGTAGATCTGGTTCGACAGGCGATTCTGCTGGTTGTTCAGTTTCGCGCGGTCAGCCGAAGTCAAATGACCGTCGTCTTCCGAGCGCATCGTGCGCTCTTCCTTGTTCAACCCGGCTTCCTTGGTTTCCAGGTTCTTCGTCTCGCCGGCCGTCAGCTGCCCGCTCTGCACGCCCTGCCCGATTCGATCCTGCTGGTTTTCCTTGCGCTGTTGAATTGTTTGCGGCGGATCGTTCGTCGTTGCCGATTGCGCGAAAATGGCTGGCGCCGCCAGAACGAAGAGCGCTGCACCGGTTAAAACTGCATTCATTGCTTTCATCTCATCCTCCCCGTGTATAAATGCGTTTTATTTCCGTTTGGCCTCTTGCATCCACCACAAAGGCCGTCTGCCGATGAAACACCGCCCTGCCTGTAAAGTTGCGCGGTCACGCCGGCGCCGCTGTAAGTCCCACGCAGGCATCGCCTTGCAAGCAGGTGCCCACGGTTCCAATTACTGCGATTCAGCATCCAACCTTGTAGCGGATGCGTACTTACAGGGACTGTGTATAAAATGCGATTCGGGAATCTCGTATGTTGATTAAGAAAGCTCCAGATTTGACTTACGCCGACGTCACGCCGAAAGGCGTCTACATGGGGCGCCGCAATTTCTTGCTGGGGTTGGTCGCCACGGCTGGGGTAGTCGAAGGCTACAAAGAGCTCTCTCATCTTCCGTCCGCATCTGCGGCTGGAAATGCCCCAGTGAAATTGACCGGCTTCACGAAGTGGCCGGGCAGCACTTCGGAAGAGCAGACGCCGCTCGAGAAAACCACTCACTACAACAACTACTACGAATTTGGCACCGGCAAAGGCGATCCCGCCGATAACTCGAAAAATTTCGT
>DATHOY010000010.1:0-29164 GCA_035484435.1 Vulcanimicrobiaceae bacterium
GGAGTTTCGGTGCCGGGGAAAAAGTCGGCGAGGGAAATTTCCATGGCTTCGGCGATCTTCGCGAGAGTTTCGAGCGAGGGAACGGTGTGGCCGTTTTCTACGCGCGAGAGGTAGCAGCGGAGGAGGCCGGTGCGGCGCTCAATGTCGCCTTGCGAAAGGCCGCGTTGGCTGCGGTAGGTTTTGATGACTTCGCCGATGTTGACTTGTGGTTTCTCTTTAGGCACGGTTTTCTCCAATCGAAATGGTAGCTTAGTCGCTAACAGTAGAGGTAGCAAGGGGGAATGTGGGTGTGGTGGTAGCCAAAAGGTAACGGCGGCGCGGAAAGCCCACAGTCTACAGCCTTTAGCCGACAGCTTGCGGAGTTCCCATTGAAAATTTGAGAGTCGGTTAGGTCGAGATTCTTCGGGCATCTCCGGTAAACACCACCGGAGTCCACAAACCGGACCTCGTCGGGTCTCCGCAGAATGACCGCGTTAATTTTTTTGCGTTGAAGCCAAGAGTGTATCGCACCTACGGTGCTCGACCTGATGGGGAGATGGTTCCCAGCCTTACGGGCTGGGCTAGATTGTGCCGCGCTCTGGCGCTGTTTGCGAGGTACGGGAAGCGGTCTTAGTGGCCGGAAATGTCGGGTAAAGAAAAATGCAGGACCACCCTTCCTTCCTCAGGGCAAGCTCTGAAGGTGGCCGCTACCCTAAAACGTTTGCGGGACTATGTTGTAGCCGTCGATTTGGACGCCGACGTGGTTTCCCCGGGCGCTATCGAGATTGAAGTGGCCTGAAACGCTTTTTTCTTCGCCCGGTAAGAGTGAGAAGTAATTGTCAGTCCAAAATACCGGAGTCACGTCGTCCCCGTTCTCACTCTGAAAAAGACGGACGTGAATCATGAAGGCGATGCTATTGCTTGGGTTTTTGATGCGCACCTGACTGAAAGCCGCTTGACTGGCTTCGACAAAGCCAGGGGCTACGTCGAGTTTGACTTGCGGCAAGGAGTTTAGGGCGGTGAGGTCGGCGAAGTCTTTTTGGGGGGTGTAGACGGTGTCTTTTTTGTGCTTCCAGTCCATGGTGTCGGGTTTGGTGGAGAGCCAGTAGAAATTGTCGCTGACTGGATTGCCGGAGGCGTCGTGGAGTTGAAGTTTGAGGAAATAAGTGGTGGAGAGATTTGTTGGCGCTGGAAGATCGAAGGCTTTGGTGGCGGCGTCGGCAGCGAGATCGATTGTGGCGTCGCGCGAGCCGGCTTCCTTGGCGTCGATGTTGTATAGCTTGGCGGTGACTTTGTAGCCCTTTAGGGCTTCGTATTTGCCATTGATGACGGAGACGGAGTTGGTGTCCCAATCGTATTGGACGTGGACGATTTCGGTGGCTTTCTTTGTGCCGAAGTAGCCGCCGGCGGGGACTAGATAGTAGTCGTAGAGGTGCCAGATTAGCGAGGGCCAGGCGTTGTTGAGCATCCACTGGATGACGCCGGTGGAGACGTATTTGTTGCGGGCGTAGGCTTCGTACATGGAGCGCTGGTTGTCGTAGGTCATGGCCTGGGACTTGCGCTCGAAGTCGTCGAGAGACGTGGGAGCGCCATAGCGCTTTTCGAGGGCGTCGCGGAAGACGTCGATGGTGGTGAAGCGCTCGCCGCCGGCATGGAAGTTCCAGTAATCGTCGATGGGCCAGAGATGTTCCTTGGGAATAAATTTCGCGAGGCTTTCTTTGGTGGGGATGGCGGGGCCGGGACTGGTTTCGGTGTTGTAGCCGTAGGCGCCGCCGGCCTTCGTATCAGTGAACCAATAGACCGGCGGAACGTATTCGTAGGGGCCGGTCATTTTGACGCCGGATTTGCCGGTGACTTTGGTGGGAGTTTCGGAAGCGGAAGAGACCGTAGGATTCGGCCACTCGAGATTTTTCAAGATGTCGAGATACATGTTTTCGATATCGGCGGGCGGGGGGCCATCGCTGCCGTAGAGCCAGACGAAAACGCTGGGATGATTGCGGAGACGGGAGGCTTGGTCGATCATCGAAGCGGCGGCGATTTTTTTGGTTTCGGGCGTCCACTTGTTCCAGTGTTCCCATGCGTCGCAGCAGATCCAGCCGGTCATGACCAGGATGCCGAGTTTGTCGGTGTCGTAGAAGAACTCGTCGCGGTCGGGCTTGTTGCCTTCCAGGCGGATGGTGTTGAGACCCATGTCCTTGACGTAGGCGAGGTCGGCGTCGAGTTTGTGGGAGTCCCAGCGCAGGAGCATGTCGGAAGTCCAGGCGGCGCCGCGGATGAGGACGCGTTTGCCGTTTACTTTGAAGAGGCGGCCGCCAGTTTCGGTGAGTTCGGAGGTGACTTCGCGGATTCCGAAGGGGACAGAGGCAGAGTCGGAGGTGGCATCAGAAATTTCGACGCGGAATTTGGCGGTGTAGAGATAGGGCTCGCCCATCTGGTAGGGCCACCAGAGGTGGGGGTTTGCGAGTTTGAGCTGGGAGAATTGATCCGGGGAAAAGCGAATAATTTTTGATTCTTTCGGGGCGAGTTCTACGGGCTGAGTCAGGTGTGTATCGGCGGCCTCGGCGATGAAGGTGGCTTTAACGGCGTGGTCGGACGTGTTGCGAAGCTCAGCGGAGAGAGTGAGGACGGCAGATTTGTAGGCCGAGTCGAGCTTGGCGTTGGCGAAGGGATGGCGTAGCGTGACATCGCCGCTGGAAGTGAGGAAGACTTCGCGCCAGATGCCCGTGTCTTTGTCGGGGGGAGTGGGATTCCAGTCGACCCAGGTGAGGCCGAGATCATTTTTTTCGGGGGCGAAGATTTCGACGGCGAGGGCATTCTTCCCTTCCCCGTGCAGGAGGTCGCCGATGGAAAATTCGTAGGCGCGGTAGGCGCCAGCGACGTCGGCTCGGCCAGCGATCTGTTTGCCGTTGAGCCAAATGTTGGCGCGATAGTTGATGCCGAGAAAATGGAGCCAGTGATTGGCGTAGGCAAACGTATTGAATTTGCGGACGGGAACGGCGAACTCGGTACGGAACCAGTGGGAGCAGCGGAACGGGCTATCCGGGGGCATGTCGAGGTTGGCGGCTTGGCGTTTGTTGTCGGTGAAGGCGCCGGGGAAGGAATTGAGATTCTTGCCGTAGTTGGGTTCGGGGAGGGTTTTGTCGGCGACGAGAGCGCCGACGACGGTGCCTGGGACAATGGCAGGGTGCCACTTGGAGTCGTCGAAGCCGGGGATTGAAATGGATTCGGCCTTGGCGGTGACTTTGCAGGACGATTCGAGGCGCCAGTTGCTGTGGAGGAAAACGGGGGAAGTGGGAGAATCATCGCCATAAGTTCTTGCGGCGAGTATAGAACCGAAGACGAGGATGGATGAAAACAAGAGAACAGATCGAAACCGGGACATAGGCAGGCCTCGTGGTCCGTAAGGTAGCCGCGGATGGAAGCGCGGACGCCCCTAGCTTACATTAAACCGATTGAATACAAGAGGATTTCTTGGTGGGGACTGTGGGAATTTCGACCTAACGGGTGGATGTTGGATTCCGCTTGTAGGGGCGGGACGAGAAACAGTAAGCTGCGTGGGTTCGGTGGTCAGGTTCAGGTCGGAATTCAGCAGCCTCCCGTTCTTCTTTTTCCTCATTGTTCTTTCGACCTTAGGGGATTCAGCTACCACACTTTTTTATTGGGGGATACGAAATGATACGGCGCGCGGTTGTGATGTTTTGCTTCTTACTTTTGGCCGGAACGGGTTCGGTGCACGGGCAGGGGAAGCGGAAAGTGATTGTGGACCAGGATGCGCGGGGGCCGGCTACGACGGATCAGCAGTCGATGCTGGCGCTGATTCAGGCGCCGCAGGCGGAGGTGCTGGGGCTGACGATCGTGAGCGGCGACCAGTGGCGGGATGAGGAGGTGGCGCACACTCTGCGGATGCTGGAACTGACGAACCATCCGGAAATCAAGGTTTATCCCGGTGCGATTTTTCCCCTGATCAACAGCAAGGAGGAGATTGCGCGATGGTCGCGCTTGTACGGAAAGGTGCGTTACCAGGGGGCGTGGACGAAGAACGGGACTGGAAAGTTTGTGCGCGAGGTGCATGGGCCTTACGAGGTGCCGGATTTGCCGGAGGGAAATCCTGCGCGGAAGGCGGAGGAAGAGGATGCGGCGCACTTCATTGTTCGGATGGTGCACAAGTATCCGCACGAGGTGACGATTTATGCGGGCGGGCCGCTGACGAACATTGCGTTGGCGCTGATGCTGGATCCGAAAGTGGCGGAACTCGCGCAGGAGTTGGTGGTGATGGGCGGAAGCATTGCTCCGGAAGTGCCGCTGGCGTGGAAGACGGAGAATCGGCGGGAGTTTAATTTCTGGTGGGATCCGGAGGCGGTGCACATTGTGTTGCGGGCTCCGTGGAAGAAGATCACGGTGACAACCGTGGATATTTCGGTGAAGACCCGGATGACGAATGAAATGATTCAGAAGATTGCTGCGGCTGGGACGCCTTCGGCCGCGTACATCGGAAAATATTCGGATGAGGAGTATTTGTGGGATGAGCTGGCGGCGGTGGCTTGGCTGGATCCGAGTGTGATTACGAAGGAAGTGACGCTGTATATGGACATGGATATTTCGCATACGGCGGGGTATGGGAATACGTTGGTTTGGACGGAGGAGGAGCGGCCGGGGATGGGGGAGGCGTTGGTGCATGTGCAGACGGAATTGGATAATGAGAAGTTTGTGAAGGAGTTGATGCAGTTGCTGGCGGGGACGGCGGGGAGGTAGATCGGATTGGGACCGGATGGGGCGGAGGTGAAAAATCGGGTGAGCTAAGGCGCCCGCCTCAGAAGGCGGCCGCTACAAAGGATAGGAGAACCCAAGAGGGCCGGGCCCTTCGGCAAGCTCAGGGTAAACGAGCCCGGCCCCTACAAATCCTGAGATTCCACACTTGGATTTGGATAGTGGGGTTTGGTTTGTAAAAGCGGCAGCTTCGCTGCCGCACTCAAAAGGATGGTGTATCATTTGATGTCCCCGCCTGCTGTGGGTGAGCGCTTAAATGACTAATGAAGAACGAAAAGCTGCGTTGGAAGCGATTATTTATGCCGCGGATGAGCCCGCTACGATTGACCAACTGAGTGCGGCGCTGGGGGAAGAGAAGCTGGCGGTGCAAGCGGCGCTGGATGAACTGGTGGCCGGATACGCGGTGGAAGAGCGCGGGGTGGAGATTCGCGCGGTGGCGGGCGGGTACAAGATGTACACGAAGCCGCAGCATCATGATGTGGTGCGGAGGTTCATCAAGTCGCTGCGGCCTCCGTTGCGGCTTTCGATGCCGGCGTTGGAGACACTGGCGGTGATTGCTTACAAGCAGCCGGTGACGGCGCCGGAGATTTCGGATATCCGGAGCGTGAATACTTCGGGCGTGATTTCGACTTTGCTGGATAAGAAATTGATTACGACGGCGGGGCGTAAAGAGGTGATGGGGCGGCCGATTCTTTACAAGACTTCGAAAGAATTTTTGATGCGGTTTGGGTTGAGCGATCTGGAGGAGTTGCCGAGTCTGAAGGAGTTTGAGGCTTTGGCGCGCGAGGCGCTGGGGACGGATGAGGGGATTGCGCCGGGAGATGTGACGGAGGAGCAAGTTGGGGAGTTGCATCCGGAAGTGGATGTGGCGCATGCTCACGCGACGACGGCGGATGCGATTGCGCATGTTTCGGAGGAATTGAGCGAGGCGGAAGAGTTTCGGGAGCATGAGGCGCTGGCTACGGCGGAGGGGATGCCGTCGGGACAGTTGGATGAGGATCCGCCACCGCCTAATGCGAAGACGACCGCGGCTGGGGAATAAGACCGAGAAAACCCTCTTAGGACAACTAAGCCAGAGCTCTCACGGACAACACGGTACCGATTCTTGAGATGGTGCCACGGTCCCTCCACTACGCGGCCCGACGCGCCCAAAAACAGCGCGGAAGAAAAATCGGGCCGCTCCGGTCGGGATGACAGAAAGGAAGCGGAGACACAGGCTGAAGCCTGTGCTACCGGGAACGGAAGGCGGCGTAAAGCCGCCCCTACATAAAATTATGATGGAACGATTGCAGAAGATTATTGCGCGGGCGGGGATTGCTTCGAGGAGGCATGCGGAGCAGTTGATATTGTCGGGGCAGGTTTCGGTGAACGGAAGAGTTGTTACGGAATTGGGGAGCAAGGCGGACCCGGAGAAGGACAGGATTGAGGCGGCGGGGCGGACGATTAAGGATGAGAAGCGCCGCGCGGTTTATATGCTGATGCACAAACCGGCGGAGGTGGTTTCTTCGCTGGCGGATCCGGAGGGGCGGAAAAATTTGCGGAATTTGTTGCGCGGATTTCCGGAGCGCGTTTATCCGGTGGGAAATCTGGAGTATGCGGCTACCGGGTTGGTGTTTTTGACGAATGATGGGGATCTGGCAGCGAAGATGTTGAAGCAATGGAATTCGCTGGAGCAGATTTACCATGTGAAGCTGAAGGGGATGCTGACGCTGACGGATTTGGAGCGGCTGGGAAAAGAGATTGGGGTGAAGATGCAGACGTTGCGGCAGCCGGATGCCAGCCGCGGGCATGTGGCGAATTACTGGTATGAGGTGCGGGCTAAGGGCGCGAAATTGGAGAAGCTGCGGAATTTGATGTTTCGGGAACACCATCCGGTGGAGAAGGTAATGCGGGTGGGATTGGGGACGCTGACCGTGGAGGGGATTCCGCGGGGAAGATATCGGTTGTTGGATGAGCGGGAGGCGGAGGAGTTGAAGACGGGGAAGGTTGGGGAAAAGAAAAGGAAATTTGAAAAGAGAAAATAGAAAATGGTGGGAAGAGGTTGGGATGTTGCCTCGGTCCCTCCACTGCGCGGCCCGACGCACCACAAACCGGCGCGAAGAAAAAATCGGGCCGCTCCGGTCGGGATGACAGATTGGGAAAAGGCGAAGAGGAAGAGTTTTAACACAGAGGGCACAGAGGAAGAACACGGAGTTCACAGAGAGAGGAAAGCGTCAGAGAGATGGATTTTGGACTTAGCGATCATCAGAGGTTGATACGGGAGACGGTGCGGTCGTTTATGGATGTGGAGGTGCGTCCGCATGTGAAGGAGTGGGAGCGGACGGAAGAGTTCCCGCTGGAGGCGATTGAGAAACTGGCGTTGCTGGGTTGCTGCGGGATGCTGGTGCCGGAGGAGTGGGGCGGAGCGGGGCTGGATACGATTTCGTATGTGCTGATGATTGAGGAAGTGGCGCGCGTGCATGCGGCGATGGCGACGGCGCTTTCGGTGACGAATTCGGCGGTGCAGCTGCCTTTGCTGGCGTTTGGGAATAACGAGCAGAAGAATCGGTATTTGAAGCCGTTGGCGGCGGGAGAGATTCTGGGGGCGTTTTGTTTGACGGAGCCGGCGGCGGGGTCGGATGCGGCGGGGATTCAGGCTACGGCGGTGCGGGACGGGGAGAATTACCGGATTAATGGGACGAAGACTTGGGTGACGAACGGTTCGGCGGCGGGCGTATTTATTGTGTTTGCGAAGACGGACCCGGCGGCTGGGGGAAAAGGGATAACGGCGTTTCTTGTGGAGCCGGAATATCCGGGATTCAAGGTCGGGCGGCACGAGGACAAGATGGGGCAGAGGTCGTCGCCGTCGGTGGAGTTGCTGTTTAACGATTGCGTGGTGCCGGTGGCGGGGCGGTTGGGAGAAGAGGGGCAGGGACTGAAGATTGCTTTGAGCGCGCTGGATGGCGGGCGAATTGGGATTGCGGCGCTGGCGGTGGGGTTGGCGCAGGGGGCGCTGGACGAGTCGGTGAAGTTTGCGAAAGCGCGGAAAGCGTTTGGGAAGTCGATTGGGGAGTTTCAGGCGATTCAGTGGATGCTGGCGGACATGAGCATGGAGCTGGAGGCGGCGCGCGTGCTGGTTTACCAGGCGACTTCTTTGAAGGATACGGGTGCGAGGATGGGATCGGCGGCTTCGCGGGCAAAATTGTATGCGAGCGAGATGGCGAACCGGGTGGCGGCGAAGGCGGTGCAGATTCATGGGAGCCAGGGTTATTCGCGGGAGTCGGATGTGGAGCGGATATACCGGGATGCGCGGGTGTTGACGATTTACGAGGGGACGAGCGAGATGCAGCGGACGATTATTGCGCGGGAGATTTTGGGAAAGTGACTGGCGATTTTAGAGCGCGATAGATCAAATCTTCGGAATTAGCACAGAGGACACTGAGAGCAGAACACAGAGAGCACAGAGGAAGAGAGGATGGCCGATCGATGGGGATCGGCCATTAGTTTTTTGGAGAGAGGTGTTTTAGTTGGGCTACTTCGCGGATGGTTAGGGAGCGGAATTTGCCGGGGGGGACGTCGAGGACGAGGGGACCGAGTTGGACGCGTTTGATTTTTTCGACGAGGTAGCCGACGGATTGGAACATGCGGCGGATTTGCCGGTTGCGGCCTTCGATTAAGGTGACTTCGTACCAGGGGTTGGGAGCGTCTTCGTGGAGATGGATTTTGGCGGGTGAGGTTTTTACGCGGCGGTCGTCGTCGAGGGTGATGTGGACTCCGGCGCGGAGGCGGGCGAGGGATTTTTCGTCGGGGCGGCCGCTGATTTTGACGAGGTATTTTTTGGGGACGTGCGAGCCGGCTTTGGTGAGTTTTTGGGCGAGGGCGCCGTCGTTGGTGAGGAGAAGGAGGCCTTCGCTGGCGTAGTCGAGGCGGCCGACCGGGTAGACGCGTTCGGGGAGTGGACCGAGGAGTTGCATTACGGTAGGGCGGCCTTCGGGGTCGCTGACGGTGGTGACGTAGCCTTTGGGTTTGTGGAGCATGAGGTAGATCGGGCGTTGAGCGGATTTGATGGGTTTGTTGTCGACTAGGATGTTGTCGGTGTCGGGATCGGCTTTGGTGCCGAGTTCGGTGACAATCTGGCCGTTGAGGGTTACGCGGCCGGAGGTGATGATTTCTTCGGCTTTGCGACGGGAGGCGATGCCGGCGGAAGCGAGGATTTTTTGGAGGCGGGTGAGCATGGGGATGGAAAGAGGATAACAGCGATCAGATAGCAGATAACGGGATGCGGGTCTCCTTCGAGGAACATTTTACGATGAGATTTGGGTCGGGGGAAGAAAGAGGAAAGAAGGATAACGCAGAGGCGCCCTTCGCATAAATTGCTCAGGGCAAACGGAGTACGCAGAGATTTCGCAGAGAGGAGGAAAACATTTAACACAGAATGCACAGAGGAAGAGCACAGAGGGCACAGAGATTGCGCAGAGGAGAGAACCCAAGAACACAGGCTAAAGCCTATGCTACCTGAGGAAGCGAGATCACTGCTTTAGGACTGCGTCTTCGGTCTTGTAGAGGAGGACAGTGCGACCGGGGACGCCGCGTTCCAGGCGGCGCAAGCGATAGCGAAACGGGCGCGGGCCGTTCTCGACGGAGTTTTCTTCCAGGCGATAGTAGAGGTCGTCCACGCGGACGACTTTGGGGGCGACCCAGTCGTCCTTGCGGCGGCTTGCCCAGATTTCGAGCAACTCTTCTGTTTGGTCGGTTGCGAAATGGAGTTCGTCCGGAACCTGCTTAAGGTGCGAGAGTATTGCGCGTTCGCGAACGGCGCTGGCAAAAGACTGGAAGTTTCGCTCGACAGGATATTCCGGCTTCGAAGGGGTTCGACCTGTGACGAGGGATAGCGCACGATCGATCAATCCGAGAGGCAGAGTGCCCAGTACATTCTCCGAAAAAGCCGCTCCACAGAGACGCACCGCGCCTTCAAGAAAGAAATAGATCAGCAGCCAGGTTAGCGGATGAAACAGAAAGACCATGTACGCCGCGCCAGCTATTTGCTGGTCGGTGACTTCCCCGGGCAGCTTACCCTTTAACGCCAAATCCACGCCGCGATCCACGATGGGGAACATGACGTGTTGGTACCAATTGGCGAGGGCGAGAATGGCGGCTGCGATTTGGAGGATGCCACTGAGCGTGGCGGCGCGGTTCCATTGAATGAGTCCCGCGAAGGGTAAGGCTTTGCGCCATCGAGCAGGCAAGAGTGCGGCCAGGGGACCGGCGAGATAGGTAAAAAGGAAAGATGTGAGCATGACAGTTCTTCAAGAGCATTTTATCGAATGTTGGGCAAGTGGCCGTAATGTAAATGATAGGGTGTCGAAAAGAGAAAGACGGCATAGAAGAGGGCAAAGAGCGGAAGTGTTTTGGCATTAGATCGTGAGAGCCCACCCTTCGCCAAAAGCGCGAAGGATGGGGCACCCTCAGGCTCAGTTGATTAGCGACCTAACAACTAGAACTCATGGCGGGGGGATTTTTTTTCGAGGGCGAGGCAGTCGTTGCAGATGCCGCCTACTTCGGTGCGGGAGACAGTTACTTGCATTTCGAAGTCGCGGGCGATCTGTTCTTTGAGTTGTTCGTAGAGACGGGATTCGAATTCGCGGACTTTGCCGCAGCGGAGACAGGCGACGTGGATGTGATCACGGGGGCCGTGAGTTTCGTAGTAGTGGCGGTCGCCGCGGAGGTGGAGTAGGTCGAGTTCGTCGATGAGGCCTTCTTTTTTGAGGAGGTCGATGGTGCGGTAGACGGTGACGAGGTGGACGGCGGGATCCATTTTCTGGGCGCGAGCGAGGATCTGGTCGACGTCGAGATGCTGCTCGGCGGTGTCCATGACTTCGAGGATGACGCGGCGCTGGCGGGTGAGGCGAATTCCCTTTTCGCGGAGGGTTTTCTGGAGGTGGCCAGTGGATTCGGCGGAGTTGATGCGTTCGCCGGAAGAGACGCGATGTGTGGGAGAGGCGGACATGAAAGGATAGTTTAACAGGAATGCGAAGTACGTGAAATTGAGAGTAAGTGCTAGAGCGAGAAGAAAAAGTCTTGAGCGCGGAAAATACGGAAGTGAGTGTGCCGGGCGATGGAAGGTTCTAGTACAGGGAGATGAGTGCTTTTGACCAGAGACTGAAAAAATTACGCGCCTCCAAGCCAGGATCCAAGCAGTTGTCAATTTGAGAAGCGCCCGATTCTTGGTGGTAAGTCATTGAAATTTCAGGCCAACCCAAAATTATTTCCGAGTCTGGTGCCAAACCTGCCTTTTGCATAGTGGGCCCCGGAGCGCCAGGGACCCGCCCACCCCAAAACAAAATGCGGTTCCAAGAAGACGAAAAAAATCGTGCGAGGAGGCTTCGACTATGAGAGGGATGAAGAGTTTGGTTGTCACAATGACCGGGCTGCTTGCGTTCGGGCCATGCTTGTCCGCAAAACGTCCGAGCGAAGCAAAGGCGGAACAGGAGCGCCTGCAGAATTCGGGAAAAGTGATGCAGGAAATCCTGCATGTGCCCGATGACATTCCGCAGGAGTTGTTGGACAAGGCGCGGTGCGTGGTGGTGATGCCATCCGTGTTGAAGGCCGCGTTGGTTGTGGGCGGGAGTTACGGCCGAGGGACGATGGTGTGCCGAGGCGGCAAAGACTTCCGCGGACCATGGGGGGCGCCGGCAATGTACGCACTGGAGGGTGGCAGCGTCGGATTACAGATTGGCGGTGAAGCCACCGACTTTGTATTTCTGCTGATGAACGATCGCGCCGCGACGAGCCTGCTGCATTCGAAGGTCCGGCTTGGAGCGGACGTATCCGCAGCGGCCGGGCCGAAGGGACGCTCGGCGTCGGCGGACACGGACGCTTACATGAGAGCGGAAATTCTAAGCTACTCGCGCGCAAGAGGCGTGTTTGCGGGCGTGTCGCTGGAAGGTTCGACGTTGCGGCCTGATGGCGAGGCGAACCGGAAACTCTACGGCAAATCCACAACCGCGGCGGAGATCATCACCGAACCCGACACGATCGCGCCGTCCGCGGCGAATGACCTGATTGGGGCACTCCAGGTGTCCTCACCGCAACTGAAGCACTAACCGACAAGTTGCATGGGCCCGGACGTTTGTTATCCGGGAAACAATTTGTGCCTGAAGGAGCGGCCGGTGTGGCGACCGGCCGCGCGCAAGGAGGCACGAGAAGGCCCAGCCCGCGCCAGAAAGGATGAGAATCATGCGGAACAGAAGCGTTGTTTTTTCATTGCTACTCACAATCCTGCTGCTGGCTATGAGCGGGACAGCAGCCGGCCAGGTTCGTGTGGGCGTGGCGATTGCTATCGCGCCACCTCCGATACCGGTCTACGAACAGCCTATTTGCCCGGGAGATGGGTACATCTGGACACCGGGGTATTGGGCTTATGACGATGACGACGCCGATTATTACTGGGTGCCGGGCACATGGGTGGAGGCTCCAGAAGTCGGGTACCTATGGACGCCGGGTTACTGGGCCTGGGGAGGAAGCGGATTTGTCTTCACCGCGGGCTACTGGGGCCCCGTCGTAGGGTTTTACGGCGGAATTAACTACGGCTTCGGCTACTTCGGGCATGGCTACGAAGGCGGCCGATGGGATCGTGGACACTTTTACTACAACACGACGGTCAACCGCGTGAACGTGGAGGTGATCCACAACGTTTACAACACGCGGGTGACGGAGACCACGGTTAACCGGGTCAGCTATAACGGAGGAAACGGCGGCATCAACGCGCGCCCGAGCTCCCAAGAAGAGGCCGCGGCTAGAGAGAGACACATTGCGCCGGTGAGTGCTCAGACGCAACACGAGAGGACGGCCCGTACGGATAGGCAACAATTGGCGTCCGTCAATCACGGGGCGCCGGCGGTGGCCGCCACTCCCAAACCGGGAGGATTTAGAGACAGCGGCGCGGTGACGACCAGGGAAGCTGGCGGGCCGTATAAACCGGGGCCGCGACCGGAGAACAATGCTCCGCGACCCGAAAACAACGCTCCCCGACCGGAGAATAATCCTTCGCGGCCCGAAAACAACGCTCCCCGGCCGGAGAATAATGCTTCGCGACCGGCGATCCATCCGAATGACCTGCCGCGTATAGACCGCCCTGCCCCGTCAAATACGGGAAACGCAAAGACGGATCAGAAATACCAACAGCAGCAGGAAAAGCTGCAGGCAAAGCAGCAACAGGACCTGCAAAAGCTCCAGCAGAGGCAGGAGCAGGAGCATCAGCAAATGGCCAAACAGCAGGCCAACCAGGCGAAACAACAACAACTGGAACAGCGGCACCAGCAACAGACACAGCAACTGCAGCAGAAGCACGCCCAGCAGACGCAGCAGATGCAACAGAAGCAACAGCCGTCTCCGCCACGCGGGAATGAAAATAAACCCGCTCACCCACCGAACGGTGAGTGAAGGAAGAACGGGGCATCCGCCTGTTGACGGATGCCCCATTTAGAACAAGTGATTGCTGCCAGGCGATCGTTGTAGAAATTTCATCCTTCCCTGCTGCGGCCGAGTTTTCCATCGCTGGGTCCTATAAAAATTACATCTTACTTTTTTGGGCGGCTGACGTTAGCTTTCGTGCATCGAAGCTTATGTTTGCGTTGACCGAGAACTTTTGCAAACTTAGACTGAGTTTGGGTGAAGTTATTTTTTGGAAGCGGAAAGGTCCCAGCCCATGCATCGTTTTGCGGCGGTATTTTTGTGCACCGTGGGTGTGTTCACGGTTGCGGCACGGGGGCAAGATGCGAAGATCGAAGCGGTTCGTGCTCCGCTGGGGACGGTCCTGACGTTTCATTTGCAGACACGCATGAAACCCGCGGATCCAAACGAAATGGACGAGCTGCCGCGCGGGACTGAGATCCGGGTGAAGATGCTGAGCGGCGTGGATTCCGGCCTGGACCGGGATGGAAGCGTTTTTCATGGCGAAGTGGTGGAGCCGGTTTACGCCGGCAGCAAAGTAATCGTGCATGCGGATTCGGAAGTGCGGGGGATATTGGTGTTGCTTCGCAGCAGGAACCATCCGGAAGGTTTTCGGTATGAACTGTTGGTTACGAGCGTTATGGACCACGCGAAGACCTATGATTTGACAGCATCGTTGAATCCTTCGTTTGTTGATGCCGGGGCGCCGACACCGGCGGCTTCGAAACCCGAAGAACCGGTGGATCGGAAGGCGAACGAGGCCAGCGGGGCCAATTTACCTTCCTCGCCGCACGATTGAACCCGCGAGACTCCTTCTGATTCCCTGATAAATAAGCCAAACGGGAAGGCTGTGTAAAAAGTATTGGCCTGCACATTTTACCGTTCGGCAGCGGGAAGATAAGTGTTTGAGCGTGAAGAGATTTCCAGTCCCGGTACTGATCAGGTTCGCGTGATCGAATGCCGGGCTCCCTCCGCAAAATGCATAAACGAGAGAAGATAGCAGATATTTTTGCTTTTCCGAGCGAGGTGGAGTTCTGGCTGCAGTCCTTGGAGTACCAGTCAAAAAACCTTCAGGAGGCTGTAAAGTGAAAAAAGAACTGAAACTCATTTTGTCTGCCATGACGAGTCTGGTCATAGTCGCGGCGCTTTGCGCGATGCCAGCCACACATCCGAACACAACCACGACGCACGCGCAGACCGCGGCGGCGGCGCAATCGGTGAGCGGAAAAATCGCCGAGGTTCAGAAGACCTCATTCACCCTGAGCATTGGACCAAGCCACACGGTGTCTAATATGAGCCAGGAATCGCAAGAGCCAGCGCAGAAGACGATGACTTTCCAGATCGACAAAAATACGACGGTCGACGGGAAGTTGCAGGTGGGAGCAAACGCGGACGTAACGTATCGCGAGGATAACGGGAAGTTGGTGGCGATCAGCGTGCGCGTTTCGTGACGATTGATTTTGAATGGATGTGAATTGCACGGGGTTTCTCCGGGTGAATTCCACCTGGAGAAACCCTTTTTTCTTTTGCGCCGGCAAAGATTCGAGAAGGCGGGTGAAGTCGCGGACCGCTTGCGAGTGGGTGTACCCTGTGGGAGTAAGGGCAGGATAAATTCTTTGCAATCAGGTGGACGGTGGACGGCGCAAGCGTTTTCAGACTGGTGATACTTGGAATTATTGCTGGAGCTATCGCCGCGAGCGGGCCGAACGCGGCGGTGAATTCCCTTTCCGTAGATGAACTGAGGGAGAATGCGATTGCGGCGAAGGCGCCGGTGATCGTGGTGGGATTTGTGGGTGGGTTTGTGCGGCATGACAATGCGATGCACAGCCCGGTGCAGTTGGGGGCGCGGATCCGCGGAGGTTATCCCTCGGGGGTGCAGGTGGAAGTGTATGAGAACAGGAAGCGAGAACAGGCTTACCAGGAGATTCTGAAACTGCTGGACGCGGACCACGACGGGAAGTTGTCCGAGGAAGAAAAGCGCGGGGCGCAGATCATTATTTACGGAATGAGCTGGGGTGGGTCGGAAACCGTGGCGCTGGCGCGGGAACTGGGCGAACAAAAAATTCCGGTGCTTTTGACAATCCAGGTGGACAGCGTGACGAAGCTGGGTGAGAACGATGCGGTGATCCCTGCGAATGTGGCAGAGGCTGCGAATTTTTATCAGGCGGAGGGATTGCTGCACGGGCAGACGGCGATTCGTGCGGCGCAGGGGGCGAGCACAAAGATTCTGGGGAATTTCCGGATTGCGTATGGAGAGAAGACGCTGAAGTGCGAGAACTATCCGTGGTACGACCGCGTGTTTATGAAGTACCACACGTCGATTGAGTGCGATCCGGCGGTGTGGAAGCAGGTGGAGGCGCTGATACGATCGAAACTGCCGATTGTGGGAACACAGCGAGCGGGGCAGGAAGAAAGTTTGGGACACGCTCCAGAAGGAAGACTACCGCAATGAGGATTCTTGCGAACACTCTTCAGGGGCTGAAGCCCCGACCTCCTGAAAACCATCCATACGCTAACTCAAATAACTTGTGATTTCAGAAGGTGGCGCTGGCTTCGATTGGAATGAGGCGCGCGAGTTTTGAAGGTGCAGGATTCCGGGCGGAGGCGGCGGCGGCAGAAGCGCGTTGAAGGTTGGCCCATTCCTGGTGGAATTCGAGCATTGTTTCGCGGCGATGTTTAGGACTTTTTAAAAGAGCGGACGTGCGAGCGAGCAGCAAAGAGTAGGCGAGTTGCGGGTCGGACTCTTGCGCGAGAACGTTGCTGGCGCTTACGCCGACGCTGACAGATCCTCCATTTTCAGATAGCTGCATCCAGGCGGAGCCGTCGCTGCCGACGGAGGCAGTTCCCTTTTCATCTAGAAGTTTGAAGAAGTGAGAACGGTCGAGGGCTTCGGGAGAATCCCGGTTCTCCTCGATTTCCGTGTCGAAGGCCTTGCGGTAGTTATTCCACTCGGCGGACGCACCGACGATTTGTGTGCGCTGATCCTGGAGCGCGACAGACTGCAAGTGAGGAGAGGATGCGAGGTTTTCCGGCGCGAGATTGGTGGCCGGGTGCTTCTCGAACTCTTTTTCGGGGTTGAAGCGACCGGTGATTACGTAGGAAGCAGCGACGACGGGCAGCGCCTCGTAAGCGAAGACGGCCATGGGAATGAGAAGTTTCTTGGAGCGGAGGAGTTGCTCGGTGCCGGCGCGGACATCCCTGCTGCGCTTGATGGTGCCGGGAACTTGCGCGAAGTGCATGACGCGGAGATTGAGTTCGGGGTGGCGCTGGGCGTAGTGGGTGAAGGTACGGGCCACGGCCTTGGGACTGGTCATACCGAAATCGTTGAGGACGTCGCGGCTGGCGGCGTGGGGAAAATAGGTGTTGACGATGCGGCGGACGAAGTCGGCGCAGTTGTTGGTGGCGCCGTTGAAATGGTTTTCGTTGGGCGCGTTGTTGAACTCGACGATGAGGGCGCGGTCTTGTTCAACAGAGGTGTCCACGATGAAGAGGTACATGCCGCGGATGAGAGTCGAAGCGACCATCTCGCGCCATTCGGATTTGTTGCTGGTCTGGCAGGCGGGGGTGTCGCAAAGACCGGCGAGATAGTTCTGGCGGTAACGCTCTTCGAGGGCGTGCTTGATTTTATAGGAGGCGAAAAGCGGGCGGTTGACGGGATCCTCGACGCCGTAGAGATAGACGTTGAGGGGAACGATGTTCCACTGGAAGGAGTGGTTTTCGCCGATGTTGATGTAGGTGCTCATAACGGAGCCGGATTCGCCGGGGGCGCAGAGGCGGAATTTGGTGGGGGTGTCGGCGCAGATGCGGGAGAAGTAGACGGCCATGTGGCCGGAGCCGGTGATGCGGTCCATGCTTTCGTCAAGGGATTCGTTGAGGATGACGCCAACGTCGGCGGAGGCGCGGAAGGGCGCGAGGGCGAACAGGAGTGTGACGAGAAACAGTGGGAGCAAGGACGCACGACTGGGGGAGGCATCCGGGGCATGGCCTAGGGTGAAGCGACGACGATTGGAGACAGAAATCGGCAAACAACCCCCTCGAGGACAGTGCGAGCGGCCCCTTAGGTGTGTAACCCGAGGGCGGGAGAAGAGTTGCTTTAAATCTTGCTAAGCACTTATGGATGAATAACTTAGGAATGGGCAAATCGGATCTCAGACATCAGGTGAAATGCGAGGGCGAGGGGTAGTTTCGGACGAGAAGGTTAGGCCAGTAAGCATCGATCCGCCGTTTGCCAAATTGATTCGGGGTAGCTGGTTTGCTAAGGTCGTCGTCATGTCCGAGCGTTCCACCGAGCAGATAAGCGAATTGCTGGATTCCCTTTATCGCGTGGATTCGGGACGAATCCTGGCAACTCTGATCCGCCTGCTTGGCGATTTTGATCTGGCCGAGGAGGCCATGCACGAAGCGTTTGCGACGGCGCTGAGCGCGTGGCCGGCGAGTGGAGTGCCCGATAACCCGCGGCCATGGCTGATTTCGACGGCGCGATTCAGAGCCATTGATACGCTGCGACGCCGGGCCAGATTCGATGGGTCGCAAGGCGAACTCGCGCGATATCTCGAAGCGCAATCGAGTTCGGCGGAAACGTCCAATGAAGCGGACAGCCTGGAAGATGACCGGCTGCGCCTGATTTTTACCTGCTGCCATCCTTCCCTGCCGCCGGAAGCGCGCGTGGCGCTCACGTTGCGTGAGGTGTGCGGCCTGACAACCGAGGAGATATCGAAGGCCTTCCTCACTACTCCGCGCACGCTGGCGCAGCGCATTGTCCGCGCCAAGGCAAAGATTCGGGAGACACGAATTCCGTACGAGGTGCCGACGCCGCAGGAATTGCCAGAGCGACTGGGCGCGGTGCTTCAGGTCATCTATCTCGTCTTCAATGAGGGTTATTCGGCTGCGGCGGGAGCGCAGGTAACGCGCGCCGAGCTAACCGGCGAGGCGATTCGGCTGGGCCGATTGCTGGCCGAACTTCAGCCAGAGCCGGAAGTCATCGGGCTGCTTGCCCTGATGTTGCTGCAGGAATCGCGTCACGCGGCGAGAGCCTCGCCGAGCGGGGAGTTGATTTTGCTGGAGAACCAGGATCGCTCGCTGTGGAACCGGGAGCAGATCGCGGAGGGAGTGGCGTTGCTGGAGAAAGCGCTGAAGTCCCGCCGCTTCGGACCTTACACATTGCAGGCGGCGATTGCGGCCGTTCATGCGGAGGCGGAATCGTTCGCGGCGACCGACTGGGGGCAGATTGTTGTGATTTACGATCAATTGGCGCGAATGCAGCCGTCGCCGGTAGTGGAGCTAAATCGTGCCGTGGCGATTGCGATGCGCGATGGTCCCGAGGCCGGTCTGACGCATATCGACGCGGTGCTGGAACAGGGCGAATTGGCAAATTACTACCTGGCGCATTCCGCCCGCGCGGATATGTGCCGCAGGCTGGGCAGGACCGAGGAGGCTCGGTCCTCTTATGAGAAAGCTCTTGCACTGACCCAACAGGAACCGGAGCGGCAATTCCTGCAGGAGCGGATCCGCCAGTTGAAATAAGAAGCGGAAGCCGGAACAGGTCTACTTGTGCCCGACAAAGTACGGCTTTCGGAAGTCGGGCTCAATATTTGGAGGTTGCTGGACCGAAGTTGGGCTTCCGATTTCCAACAACCAAAAATCCTTTCCTCGGATGGCCCCCAACGAATATTCATTCAATGAAGGTTCGTTTGTATGGCGGGTTTCGATGGTGGCATACCATTCAATTGAATCGAACCCTGTCGTTTTATCGCAATACAGACGACCGGCCCATACCTCCGGAAAGCCGGCCGTAACCAAATTCTGATATTCGTCATTGTGGCGCCGCTCAGGAATTGCGTACTTCCTGATGTCTGCCAGCGGCCACCGTTTTTCTAAGAAAGCGGTAACTTCCTCGGGAGAATTGAAACCCGGTCTCGCATTCGGTGGGTATTTGGCAACAACATCGGATTGGAACAACAACGGGGCGCAATTCAGAGACCGAGGCTGCAAAGCGGATGACTCCGTTACAGTGCGGGACTGTGGTGATTGACACGCCGCAAGGGCCAGGATCGTAACGACGGAAAGTGCTAGCGAAGTTCTTTGTATCATGGCATTCAAGTTGCCCCGCACAGCCAATAGGAAAGACCAAGCCGACGGCGTATTTTAACACTCGAGACCTTCCCTACTTTCACGGAATAAAAAATTCGGCCATGCTGTCGATTTTTGACTTGGCGAACGACTATATGGTGAAGGCAGGATAGCAGGACCCGTAAGTGGAGCGGTTCCGCGCAACTGGGCACTCGCAAGATTCCGTGCCCAACGCGTCGCAGCTCTTATATAAAGGTAACGGGGCTGAAACGGCGTCCGGCCAGAGTTCAAGGAGAACCCAATGCGCTTCATGATGATCCACTATCCGAAAGTATACGAAACCGCAAAACCCGGCTGGGTACCGGACTTCAAAGAGATGGAGGAAATGGGCAAGTACAACGATGAACTGGGGAAAGCCGGCGTCCTGCTCGCGCTCGACGGGCTGACTCCGCCCGCGACGATGAGCGCGCGCGTTACCTTTAAAGACGGAAAGGCGAAAGTCACCGACGGGCCGTTTCCCGAAACGAAGGAAGTGATCGGCGGCTACTGGATCATCAAGGTGAACTCGCGCGAAGAGGCGCTCGAATGGGCCTCCCGCATTCCCGCGAAGGATAACGAAATGGTGGTCGAAGTTCGCCGGATGTTTGACCTGACCGACTTCGATCCCGAAACGCAGAAGGAGATCCAAAAGAGGTTCGGCGACGACGTTGCCGCCGAAATGCGCCAGTAATGGCTCTGTAACTCGCTGTGACTCACCAGCGAATACCTGGCGATGGTAATGACGGGCTGATCGCCCGGTTCAAAGACCGCTAGAGAAAGAGGAGAAATCATGACGCAGTATTTGGTTGCGATTCACCACCCGGACAACTACGACCCGTCGACCGAGAGCGAAGCGATGATGCGCGATATCGACGTGCTGAACGAAGAGATGGCAGCTGCCGGCGCCAGGTTTTTCGCCGGCGGACTGAGCGCGGCCAGAAGCGCGAAGTCGCTACGGCGGCAGCCGAAGGGTGAAGTGGTCGTCACCGACGGGCCGTACCTGGAAACCAAGGAACACATCGGCGGTTTTTGGATACTGGAAGCCGCCGACATGGACGAGGCACTGGCGTGGGGGCGCAAAGCTGTCATCGCGTGCCGGGCGCCGGTTGAAGTACGCGCGTTTATGGCGATGCCGGACTGACAACTCCAATGACCAATCAATTCACTCGTCGCGACTTCGCAATCCGCACCGCCGGCTTTGGTCTGGCTTTGGGACTCTCATCTGCGGCTACGCTGGCGGAGGCTCAGCAGGCTTCCCGTGTGGCAAATTCGCCGGCGGTTGTGGACCCATATTCCCTGGTCGATCCGGAATTTCTTCCTGCGCTGAAGCAGTTCCCAGCGTTTGACCTCACGATGGAGATGGCGGTCAAGTTCCGGGAGACGCCAGGCATGCCGCCGTTACCTGCTCCCGCGCCGCAGCCCGTGGAGCGGCACATTCCCGGGCCGCCAGGAGCACCCGAGGTTCGCCTGTGGGTCGTTGATCCTGCGCCGTCGGAGAAGGGCAAGCCGGTGCTGCTTCACATGCATGGCGGCGGGTTCATGATGACCGATCCCTTCTTGATGCCGAGCCTACAGGGGATTGCAACGGATTGCCATTGCGTCGTCGTCTCGGTCGATTACCGGCTGGCTCCGGAGACGCGCTATCCCGGTGCGCTGGAGGACAATTACGCCGCGCTGAAATGGGTTCACGCCCATGCAGAGGAGCTCGGCATCGATCGCTCTAGAATTGCCGTGGGCGGCGAGAGCGCCGGCGGCACTTACGCAGCGAGCCTGGCGATTCACGCGCGCGACCGCAAGGAAGTCCCCATTGTTTTCCAGTTGCTCATCTACCCCGCGCTGGACGACCGAACAGGCAGCACCCGGCAAGCGGCGCCCGGCAGTGGCCAATTTATGTGGAATGCAGGCGCCAATCGCCTTGCGTGGAGCTCGCTGCTCGGTGTTCCAGCGGGTTCGTCCAAGGTGCCGGCGGCTGCCGTACCCGCCCGGGTTGCCAGCGTTGCGGGACTACCGCCTGCGTGGATCGGCGTCGGGGCGATTGACCTGTTCGCCGAAGAAGACATGGAGTATGCGCGGCGGCTTGTCCATGCCGGAGTCGCAACGGAACTCCTGGTCGTGAGCGGTGCCTTCCACGGATTTGACCTCCTTGTGCCGGACGCTGAAGCCTCCAAACAATTCAGCGCGAGATGGAAGTCTGCGCTGCGCAAGGCATTCGTAGCTCGCAAAGGTCAGTAGCACAGAAAGGGGAGCGGCGTAACCAAATGAGGAAGCTAGTCTATGCAATCAACACGACCCTGGATGGCTGCGTCGACCACACCAAACAATTTGTCGATGAAGAAGCACTCGAACACCATGCGCTGCTCCTTCGAGATGCCGATTTGCTCGTCTTTGGGCGTAAAACCTATCAATTGATGGTTCCTTATTGGCCTGATGTGCTCAAAAACCCGTCTGAGACAAAAGCAGATCGCGAATTTGCGCAAACCTTTGTCTCCAAGAAGAAGATTGTTTTTTCACGATCGTTGGCCAGCGCTGAAGATGAAAATGCGAGAATTGTTCGTACGAATCTTCGCGACGAAATACTTAAACTCAAGCAAGAACAGGGCAAACATATTTTGGTCGGTGGTGTGGATATTCCTTCACAACTTATGGAGCTTGGCCTGATGGATGAATATCATTTTGTCGTTGGGCCAATCCTTGCAGGAGCCGGGAGGCGGCTGCTGGAGGGTGTTAACCTGCCGGAGAAATTGCAATTAAAACTTGTTGAGTCAAAGTTTTTCAAATCAGGATGCGTTGGGCTTCATTACTCGAAAGAGTGACAGAAGAAATTGGCCGAAACTCGCGCCGCTCTGCGTCAATAATCCCATTCTCTTTATCACCGCGTTAGTCAGGCATCGTGTGATGGTCCTTCTTGACTATTGTAAAAGGTACACTCACTCCACTCGAACCACCAGGTGCTCTGGCAAATATCCGGTAGCCGTAGCCCGAGTATTTTTCCGGTATGGTCCAGGTATACGAGCCACTGCTGGACGGTTTGAGACAACCACCAACGATCCGTGCATGGAAGATCTTGCCAACATTATCTTCATTCCGAACGAGGTATAGTTCGACACACTCGTCCTGAGTGGTCGGGTCCGTCCACTCAAGCGTGAGAGTCGAACCTTGCTGATAATATGAGGTTCGGTCCGTGTTCAAGGGAAACGTGATGTCTATTTCCCCGTAATTCAGTCGAAAGGGACTCGTCGGTTCAACCTCAATGGCTATTGATCTACGGGAGTTTGGGTATTCCTTGCCGTGAGAAAACGGCGTGACCGTAACGACGACAGACATCGGAACGTCCTCATCATCTCCATAACCGACGTAATTGCTAAAATTGACCTTCAGCGAAGAACTCGACGATCGGTTGGCAAGTATAGGCACGCGGTTCGGATCACTGGCGTTTTCGCAGCCTGCTTCGGCGTTATCTTCATGAATCAACACGCCAAGGCCTGCACGAGAGCAGTGATAGGAGAGTTCAACATAGTCGGTTCCGTCGGTCGTCCACAAAAAAGAAATCGATCCGCCGTTCGTGGCGTCCGCGACTTGCGCCGTGGCTGTGAAGGAAGTCACAGCGGGAGGAGTCTCAGGAAGGGCCGCGGTAACTTTGACAATTGGCAAAACAAAAGTAATTCCGGAGAGTAAGGGCTCAATCAGATTCATTTCATCTCCGTCATCCAATTGAGCTATGCCGCACAAAGGATAGGCCCAGGACTCTGCCATCTCGAACCAGACTTCGTAGCAAAGTCCATTTTGAAAAGTGTGAAATTCATGGTCAATCACGCCAGTTCCGAGGCCGCCATCTACACTTCTCGTTCTGGAATATTTGACGCCGCCAACTGTGAAACTAGAACGATTTTCAGGCTCAGAAAATCCAAACTCACTGCAACTCTCCGCGTTGGTTATCACTGTGTTCGCTTGGATCCCGAAGAGACCCCCGACGAAGTTTGTGCCTGGGTATAGCTCCCTGGGCATCTGAAGAGCAGCAAGGGCGACGACGCCATTTGCCGAGACAAAATTCGCAGGTCTCGGCGAGTCGTCCGACGTGAGGCTCAAGAAGCTCCCGGGATAGCTAAACCTCACCCCATAGCTGAGGTTGGAGCCGGAATCCCAGTGCGAAGAATCCGTAAAATCAGAAGTTAGTCTCGGCTTCGGTTTTTCAAAGACCTTTTTAATTTTCGTTGCGTGGAAAGAAGGGTGCGGCTGGGTAGAATCCTCGACCGTGCCCTGTAAAAGCATTTCCTGGTCCTCATATCCCTTTACTAGGGATGTGCCTCCAGTCAGGCGGTAGGTTTCCCCGTTCGTGGCCGTAAAATAGACTGCATCCGAGCCAGTTGTCGGGCACCCTCTCAGTGTGGTTTCCTCGGCGTTCTCGGTATTTGGTTCTCTCTCGAATTGAGCGTAGGCAGGAACACAGGCGAGAGCGCAGGCAGCGAGATAAAGGCCGAAACTCCCATTCTCTGCATAATGAAACAAAGTTCGCTTAGCCACAGAATTACCTCTGGCAGAATGTACGCAGGTGCGTCACCATAAAATAACTGCTGTGGAATCAGCCGTGTGGGAGCATGCACCCCCGCCCATGTGTGGGATGTTACACGAACTGTTTTACCCGGCCCACACGGTGCATCATGTCCTGAAGCAATGATGAAGTTTGGATGAAAATACCAGAGATCATTTGCCGGAATCGCGCTATCTCCTAATTTGTCACCGGACATTGGCCACAGTACTTCAAATATGCGGGAGTTGCGTTTGAAGGGAAGAAGCGACGGCTATTGCGTCGGCGTTGGTCAGCCACTGGAGCAATTGAAAATCACAGAAACCGAGCCGAAGGCCGCTGCGATGCCCGCCCCTGCGAAAAACGGAAGGACAGGGCGCCTTCGAGCCCAACTTCCGGCCGCCATTCGAGGGCATCCGTGGCCCGCAAATTCCTGGCATAGGGCCAAAACAAAATGGAATAGCTGTCGATTTTTGGTCTCCCCGAACGACTATCTGATAGTGGGGCGACGAGCTGCGGCACTGAGTCGGGGGAAACAGGGAGGAAGCGATGAAATACATTTGTTTGGGGTACTACGACAAAGGCAAATTTGATGGCATGAGTGAGGCCGAGCGGAACGCCATGTTCGACACATGCTTTGAATATGACGACCATCTTCGCGCCAGCGGGAACTGGGGTGGTGGCGAAGCGCTTCAGGGCCCGGAAACCGCCCTGACCCTGTACTGGAAGAACGGCAAAGTGGCAACTACCGATGGTCCCTATGCGGAAACCAAGGAACAACTCGGCGGCATTCTTATCCTTGAGGCACGGGACATGAATCATGCCGTGCAGCTCATGGCGCAGCATCCGGCAATGACGTACGGCAACATTTTCGAAATTCGCCCAGCGGGGGACATGAGCGAAATCGCGAAGGCAAGCGAGCAGCGGCGCCGAAAGGATCCCCCGCGATGAGGGCGTATTGGTTTATGTCGCCGAAGGGACAATCCCAAAGGAAGGGGCTGCCACCGATTCTTGTGTTCCTGGTCGCGGTTGCAAATTGGTCCGACGGAACCGCCGCACCTATGCATCAAGAGTAATGGGAAACAGCAACCCCAAGACTCAAGTTCTGCCAGATCTCGAAAACTCAGTCTTATTCCGGGGGTCGCAACCATGCTGATTGCGAGACGAATTGCAATTACTGGCAGAGCGGGATTCATTGTGGGGAGAATAGTTTCCTCAGGTAGTCGGAGCAGAGATTATCAGGGTCCTGATAAACGTTAATCAGGCAATTCGATTAATACCGGATGTGCGGCGAACCATTATTGAACTGTGGCGTCGGGAGCCCTCTTTAACCAAGTGTTGTAAGCTCCGTTCTTTAGGGTCCAACCTTCCGCCGGCATCCAGTCGCAGTAGAGAATCCTCCTCCACAGAGACTCCTTTGGTGGATCCCATGAACAGTGCGACTCGGGAGCGTCCTTCTTCTGGCGAATTTCGACTAGGACGTTTACCTTACCCGGGTCCTTCTTGGTAGACGCACGGCCCATTCGGATTTCTACGATGTCGCCCGGATTCACTGGCTTGTCGGGTGGAACATAGAACCACATGGCAGTTCCTTCGTCGGTCGAAGGGTGGCAGCAGTAGACGCGGCCTATAGCAAGGCTGCCGTCCTTGAAGTCAGAGTCTTGCAATCCCGATGCAAGCAGATGTTCCCGCTGGGTCGTGAGCTTGAGGATCTCCTCGCGGGTCGCTGTCTGCATAACCTGTGCGAGCCGCAACGTTCCCGCTTCGTCCTTGCTGGGTGGGTAAAGCTTTGAGGTCTCCGCATTGGAGACGGTGCAAGCAAGACAGATCATCAGAAACAGTGCCGCGGGATGCCTTTTGTGGAAGTGGCAGCGTGACGTTTGCGAATACGATTGGAACTTCTCGTCGATTCTCATTTTCAGAGAGTCCCCCTAACAAGACTACATACTGCCATTTGCCTCGGAATTGTCACCGTAAATCCCGATAAATTAATCATTCAATTTGGTAGACGTTATTGTTATTGTCCCTGGCCACGCCTCGTCTTTTGATTTGCAGCTTTCCCTTGAATTGCTCCTCGAATTGACACATCTCCGCTTCCAGCGTTGTTCCGTGCTTGCTCTTGCCGGAACCTCGCGCGCAAAGCTTCGCGTTCAGGACGGTCTTTTCATAGTAACCCGCACCGTACACGATATCCCACGTCGCTGCCAGATCGCTTGCGCCGGATGTGGGCCCGCTGCCGCCACCCTTGGGAGGAGCTGGCGGGTCCCAATGACCGACACATTGTTCATGCAGGAATGGCTTGGAAATGTTGTCGAGATCAACATAGAAGGGCCCGGACTTGAATGCGCCTCGAGGATCCATGATGGGGTACGGTTTGGGTGAGGGACCTTGAATGGGTTTAAGAGGAACGCCGTGGTAGCATCCCGCGTAAATGGCGAACGTGCAGACGAACGCGAAAAATATTTTGCGATCCATGGAAATTCGCCGCCTTTCCACGTCGATCTCAGTTTGAAGCTCTCTAGGGAAGTTCTGCGGCTGGCGAGTATAGCACGGACGTTCTGAGCTTTAGGCCGGAGCACCTCAACTCTCTTGTGCTCCGTTCCTGGTAAGTCGGGCTCTCCGGAAAAGTGGGTGCAGGTAGACAAGTTTGCGGCGACCCGGATTGCGCGGGCCCGTTGCTGCTCCCGCGGGTTGGTTGGGGATGCGGCGTGAGTTGTGCTGTTGGTGCGTTTCGCGGGACTCATGTGATTCTTGTGGCAGGCGAGGTTACGAAACCTGACCTGTTCTAGTGACCAGTGGGGTTACATGTTCCGGCACTTTGCCCGACGGGTTCTCTGTGGAGAAAATTGCTGGTTCGCTAAAATTGGCATGTGCCAAAGAGGAACTGCATACAGCGGGCCGGGTGGAAGCTTCAGACTGGAAAACCCGCGGAGGCTCTTTCTCCGAATTACCGGCTGGACTGTGATTATGGAACCGCAGTTATAACCTGCTGGGAAAAGGGCGGGAGTGAGCCCATTTACGTTTGTGAAAGTCACGCGAAACAACTAGGGCCGTCGCGAGAGCACAGTCCAGAGGCTCGGATCCTGACAACGGAAGCGGAACAGAGGAAGAAGCCGATCGAACGCGAGGAGCGAACTCCGACTCTGGAGATTGCCGTCGCAAAACCGAACGACGTGCCTTTGCCGCAAACGGCGGGCGGCCCAGGGGCCCAGATCCCGACGGCGGAAGCGGAACAGACGGAGAAGCCGATCGTACGCATGGAGCGAACTCCGACTGCGGAAATTACAGCCGCAAAACCGAACGCCGCGCCATCGACGGAAGGCGTGCAGAATGCAGTCGAGCCCAAGGCGGGACGAGTAACACCCGATGCATCCGCCAGATCTCGTACACGCGATCTGACGTTTGGGAATCCAGCGAAGGCGATGGTGGACGAAGCCATCTGGAATTTAGCAGCTGGAGATTATGAGGTTTATCGGACGGCGCTGCAGCAGGGGAAGTCCGCGCGAGAGGCAGCGCAAGCGGCCGGCGGGCAGCTGGCCGTGATGCACCAGAAAATCGGCGACTACACGCTTAAGCTGGAAGCGGTGCTTTCCGAAGCGAAAGCAACAATCAACGTGGGAGAGGCCCTCGATAAACCGCTGGAACAAGCGACACTGGAGATCATCGGAAATGAGGCGCTGGGCGATTCGGAGAAGGATGCCGTCGTTCAGCAACTGGGCGCAATTCAAGAATGGGTGAAGCAGGGTCTGCAGGAAGAAATGACGGCGCTACAAGCGAATCAGATTATTTTGAGAATTGGCGAGCGTTTGAGCTGGGGAGGAAGTACGGAGGCTCCGGAAGAGTTGAAATCGGTGTACCGGACGCTGAACGGCAATCTGAAAACTGGGATTTGTGCGGCCGCGCCCAAGGCACAAAATTTTCAGGAGCGATTGATTAATTTGTACGCAGCCAAATCCGAGGTTGATAGAGAGCTGATGATTACAAGAGAGTTGACGCAAGCATCCCGCTAGCCCGCAGACGAAAAGCACAAACATACGAATATTCACGTCAAGGCACCGCTGGCGAACTGCCATGCGGCGGGCTTGGTGTGTTAGGGATTGATGGAAAGAGCGTGGCCAGCGGAGCTGGAGGTAGGGGGGCTTGGTCGAAGGGCGAGGGTTGGGGCAGAGATGAGCGACTTGGCTTCGTCGAGTTGTTTGCGGGTCATGAGTTCGGAGAGGGCTTTAAGGCGATCTACGTCGGAGTGGTCGCCGGCAGCGAAGGCGCGGGAGTACCAGGCGTAGGCCGCGACATAGTCGAGAGGCAGGCCTTGGCCATGTTCATAAAGATAGGCGAGGAGGGCTTCGGAGCGCGGATGGCCCTGCTCGGCGGCGAGGCGGGCCCAGTGGGCGGCTTGTTCATCGTCGTGCGGGACTCCGATGCCCTTGAGATAACAATAGGCGAGACAGTTCTGGGCCTCTGCGAAACCCTGTACCGCGGAAGCGCGGAACCAATTTGCGGCTTGGACGTAGTCGACTGGAGTGGCGTAGCCAAGATAGTAGAACGCGCCCAGGTTTTGTTGCGCCACGCGATTGCCATGCTGGGCGGCCAGCTGATACCAGTGAAATGAAATCGCGGGGTCCCGGGGGACACCATCTCCGCGGCGATACAAAGCACCAAGATTCGTTTCGGCGGGAGAATACCCCACGAGCGCTGCGCGGTGATAATTTTCGGCGGCTTTGCTGAAATCAAGTGGGAGGGCTTTGCCGTGTTCGTAGAGATAGCCCAGAACGAACTGGGCATCGGGCTTATTTTGGGAGGCGCTGGATTGAAGCCAGGAGAGCGCCTGATCGTAGCCCGGGGAGGCGGGATCGGCCGAGACGAGGAGTTCTTTGAGTTGGAGGCGAGCGGCAGGATCGCCGGAATCGGCGCGGGATGTGAGTTCGGAGATAACAGAGACGGGGAGGGTGACGGGTTGCGGGAGAGGCGCAGAGAGAGCTGGCGGCACAGCGAGCAAAGAGCAACAAATGGCGAGAAGGAGCGTGAAAATGCGATCGGAGGCAAGAGCGAGAGCATGCATTTTGATCCTCTCATCGGCATGCTCCATTCTGAAGCTTGCGATCCCTGTGCCGCTTGATTACCGACGGCAAGCGATAGCGCGAACGTGAGCACACCCCGAGTGGGGCGCTGCAGGAGAGGAACGAATGCACAGTGGGTACGAAAAGCGCACGCGGTCCGGACCTGGCACGCCAAACACACGGCGAGCATTTGAGACCACGTCGCTTTCAGGCTGTTATGAGTGAAGACGAAGGAAAAAGGAAAAAGTTTCGTGGAGAGAGGGATATTTTTGTGGCGATGCGAGGGCTGGGACTCGGA
>DATHOY010000011.1:0-6189 GCA_035484435.1 Vulcanimicrobiaceae bacterium
TTGCTGGCTTCCTGAGCCTCGCGATACATCTGCGCCAAAACTCTGGCGTCCAGGTCACGCTGATCAAGCGTGGCTTCGCACCGGCCGACAACTGCAGTCACAATCCCCGGAAATGTTTTCAGGCTGCCCACGGTGCAAACCGCATCGGGATGCTTCCCCGCAATATTTCGAATGTCCAGGGCCAGTTTCGCAGCCGCAGCCAGGGCGTCTTTACGCTGTTTCATGGGCGTAGCGCCCGAGTGCGCTTCCTGCCCGTGAAACGTAATCGCGTGCCGCTCCACTCCCTTGGTGCCCAGCACCACACCCAGCGGCAAGCCCAGCTTTTCAAGCACCGGCCCCTGCTCAATGTGCAATTCAATGTATGCCGCGGCGTTGGCACGTTCTTTTTCCGCTTCCGGGAACCGATCCATGTGGACGCCACAACGCTTCAAAGCGTCTTCCATCGTGACGCCATCTTTATCGGTTCGCACGCGGTCTGCGGCGATGCTGTGCGTCCCGGCAAAGGCAGAGGAACCCAGCAGGCTACGCCCGAAGCGCGCGCCTTCTTCATCCGCCCAGTCCACCAGCCGAATCGTCACCGGCGGCTTGCCCTTAAATTCTGCAGCGAACCGCCGGAGCACCTCGAGCCCGGCAAGCACATTCAAGCTGCCATCCAGCCAGCCGCCGTTCGGAACCGAGTCCAGATGGCCGCCGATGAGCAAGGTTTTTTCGGACGTGCCGCGAAGAGTGACCCAGTTATTTCCAGCGGCGTCGTAGTGATGTTCGATGGGCAAGCCCACAAGTTTCGTGGCGAACCACTTGCGCGCTTTCTGCCACACGTCGGTCCACGCCACGCGCTGCGCTCCGTTTTCGTCGGACGTCAGTTCGCGAAGCTCTTTCAGTTCGGTGACAGTTCGTTGAGGGATCAGACTCATGATGCGCCTCGCTTAGAAGTAGCTCGGCTCCCGTTTCAGCATACGCCCGCGGCCGCGTTCGCCCACAAATTTTCCATCTTTCACCTGCACTTTGCCCCGCACTGTAACAACGGAAGGCCGCCCTTCGATCACCATCCCCTCGAACCCGCTGTAATCGTTATTGACGTGATGTGCCTTCGCGGAAATCACTCCCTGATAATCGGGATCGTAGATCACCAGGTCGGCGTCGCTGCCAATAGCGATTGTTCCTTTGCGTGGAAACAATCCAAACAATTTCGCGGGACGCGTGCTTGCGGCATCCACAAAGCGTTCGATCTCCAGCCGCCCGCGCTTCACGCCGTAAGTGTAGAGCAGATTGACGCGATCTTCGATTCCGGGGATCCCGTTGGGGATATTGGTGAACGCGTCTTTGCCCAGAAGTTTTTGTTCTGTGTCGAATGGGCAATGATCCGTTCCGACCGTATCGATTAATCCCCGGTCCAATGCGCTCCAGAGAACACCGAGGTTTTTCTTGGCCCGCAATGGTGGGGACATCACGTGTTTCATCCCCTCCACGCCGTGTTTCTCCGCGCAAGTCTTGTCCAGTAAGAAATGAGGAATGACCGATTCGATGTACAGCTTCACGCCGCGTTCCTTGGCTGCCAGTGCCACTTTCAGCGCCGGCTCACATGACAAATGGACCACATAGCCCGTTGCCTTGGTGTTCTCCAGAAAAGTGGCGAACCGGCCCGTTCCTTCCGCTTCCACCGATTCCGGCCGGCTCGGCTCGTGCCACTCCGGTCCGGTCTTTCCTTCGCTCAACAATTTCTGCTGCAATTGCGCCACCAGCTCGGCGTTTTCGCAGTGCGCCGTGACAATCACGCCCAGTTGCCGTGCCAATCGCATCGTCTGGTACATCTCTTCATCCGTCACGCCAAAGAAATTCTTGTACGAAAGGAAAATCTTGAAGGACGAAGTCCCGTCCGCCACCACCTGCCGCAACTGTCCGGGCGTCTCTTTGACAAATTTGGTGACCGACATGTGGAAAGTGTAATCGCAGGCGCTCTTCCCTTCGGCCTTCGATTTCCAAAGCTCGTAGCCCTGCAACGCGTCGTCGTTGCGGTTCGGGCAGCACATCTCGATGAATGTAGTCGTGCCGCCAATCAGGGCCGCGATGCTTCCCGTTTCATGGGTATCCTTGGCGAACGTCGACATGAACGGCAGGTAGATGTGCACATGCGGATCAATAAAGCCCGGAAAAACCAGCTTGCCGCTGGCATCAATCGTCTCCGTGCCCGGAGGAACTTCCAGATTCCTGCCGATGCGGGTAATCGTCTCGTCTTCCACAAAAATGTCGGCTCGCTCCCGCGCCCCGACAGTGACGATTTCGCCGTTCTTGATCAGCAAAGCCATCGATCGCTCCCCGCTCTCAGTGAATGTGGATGCCCATCTTCTCGCGGTACGCTTTCATCTTTTCCCAGTCTTCTGTTACTTCGGGCTGCTTCTGCGTGATTTCATCCCACGTCACAGATGGACGCCCTGAAGGCTCTTCCACCATGCTGATGCAGCTGTCCACGGGGCAGACGTTGAAGCACAATCGGCAGCCGACACAATCTTCTTCGCGCACGACGACGCTCGGGCGAGTGTGCACCGCCTCCTCTTTTCCATTCGAGCGCACATCGTAGCTGCCCGGCGGCACGATGCTTCCATCCTTTGCGACCAGGTCAATGCACTGGTGCGCAGTATCGTTGCACGCCACATAACAAAGATTGCAGCGAATGCATTTCTGCTGGTCGATTCTGGCAATCGCCTTGAACGACAAGTCAAAATTCTTGAAATCGGATACGTGTTCGACACTTTTTCCCACAACGTCGGATACTCGCTTGAATCCTTTTTCGTCCATCCAATTGGAAAGACCGTCGCACAAATCTTCAATGATCCGGAAGCCGTAATGCATCACCGCGGTGCAGACCTGCAAACTGCTCGCGCCCAACAACAGGAATTCCGCCGCATCCGACCAGGTCGAAATCCCGCCCATCCCCGAAATCGGCAGCTTCGATTCTGATACCACCGCGTCTGTTCCCAGCGCCGAAAGCATATTCAGCGCCACCGGCTTCACCGCGGGCCCGGCGTAGCCTCCGTGCCCGCCCTTTCCGCCGATGTTGGGAGTTATTTGAAACGTATCCAGATCCACGCCGATGATGGAATTAATCGTGTTGATCAGCGAAAGCGCATCCGCTCCAGCCGCCACCGCTGCACGCGCCGGCATCACGATATTCGAAATATTCGGAGTCAGCTTCACGATCACCGGGATTTTCGCCACCTGCATCACCCAGCCGGTGATCTGCTCGCAATATTCCGGCACCTGCCCGACCGCGCTGCCCATCCCGCGCTCGCTCATCCCGTGCGGGCAGCCGTAATTCAGCTCAATCCCGTCGGCGCCTGTATCCTGAATCTTCTTGATGATGTCGTGCCAGACCTCCGGCTTCGACTCCACCATCGCCGAAACGATCACCGCGCGATCCGGCCACGCCCGCTTCACTTCTGCAATTTCGCGCAAGTTCACTTCCAACGGTCTATCGGAGATCAACTCGACGTTATTAATCGCCAGCATTTTCTGCCCGCCAAAGTGCCAAGCCCCATAACGATTCGAAACGTTCAACACCGGTGCGCCTATCGTCTTCCAGACCGCTCCGCCCCAGCCCGCTTCGAACGCGCGATGCACCTGCATGCCGGAGTTCGCCGGCGGCGCGGAAGCCAGCCAGAACGGATTCGGCGAGCGAATCCCCGCAAAATTGATCCGCAGATCAGCCATTCCCCACCAGCCTTTCGTGAATTGCCCGGGCCGCCATCTTTCCATCCTGAACAGCCATCACCGTCGACGCGGCTCCCCGAGCGCGGATGCAATCGCCCCCCGCATAAACACCGGGAAGGCTCGTCTGAAAACGATCATCCACTTCGATGAAGCCTTTTACAGTTTTCAAGTTCAGCCGGGCCGCCAGGGAAGCTTTTTCCTGCCCAATTGCTTTCACCACCTGGTCAGCGGCAATCACAAAATGCGATCCATCCACCGGACGCGGCGCGGGACGTCCCGAGGCATCCTTCTGTCCCAAACTCATCCGCACGCATTCGACGCCCATTACGCTTCCCTTCTCTGCGACGATCCGCACCGGCTGCGCCAGAAACTCAAATCGCACCCCCTCTTTCTTGATGAAATCGTATTCGTGAGGATAGGCCGTCATTTCACTCGCGGTCCGGCGATACAGCATCGTGACATTCTCCCCGCCGCAGCGCTTCGCGATCGTCGCGCAGTCGATGGCCGTGTTCCCCGCCCCGATCACCACCACATTCTTTCCGATCTTCAGATTGTGGCCGTTCAGCTTGCTATGCTCGATGTATTCCAGGCCATCAATCACCTGATCTTCGCCGGGAATTCCCAGATTTGGCGTCGCGCCCAACCCGAGGCTCAGAAAAACTGCTTCAAATTTCGACTGCACTTCAGCCAGCGCCAAATCCTTTCCGATCTCCCGGCCAGTCTCGATGCGGACTCCCAGGCGTTGGATCATCTCCACTTCCGCCAGGGAAATCCCCACAGGTTCGCGCAAGCCGATAATCCCAAACGTGGAAAGGCCCCCGGCGAAGTCTCGTTTTTCAAACAGCGTTACGTCGTGGCCTTTTCTCGCAAGCTCTCCTGAGCAAGAGAGCCCCGCGGGCCCGGCGCCAACGACAGCAATTTTTTTGCCGCTGGTCTTCGCCGTTAAAAAAATGTCCACACCCTTGTTGTAGACGTAGTCCATCGCGTACCGTTGCAGCCGCCCGATCGCGATAGGCTTATGCTCCGCGCCGAGCACGCACGCGCCCTCGCACAATTCCTGCACCGGGCAAACCCTCGCGCAAGTGGCTCCCAACAGGTTCGACTCCAGAATCGTCCGCGCCGATCCCCTCAAATTCCCAGTATTAATTTTCTTGATGAATTTTGGTATATCGATATGCGTCGGGCAGGCG
Organism: Vulcanimicrobiaceae bacterium; assembly: GCA_035484435.1. Classification (GTDB taxonomy): domain Bacteria; phylum Acidobacteriota; class Terriglobia; order Acidiferrales; family UBA7541; genus Acidiferrum. The sequence continues at coordinate 4,899 of DATHOY010000011.1, forward strand.
TGGGTGCAGGGCGCGTCGTAGCACATCAGGCAGCGCGTCGATTCCACCAAGGCTTCGTGCCGCGTCAGCGGCGGCAACGCCTCCGCCAGCGCCTCCTGGCTCGCTGCCGCTCTAGCCTTTTCGTTCAAGACACCCTCCCGAGGATTCATGAAATCCACACTTCGCTCATGTAAAACGGGATGAAGGAAGGTTAAAACCGCGTCCGCATTGTTTCAATCTTCTTTTTTCCGCTGTGTCATTTGCTCGTGTTCGCCGGGGCCGGCTGCATCAGGAGGTAGTAAATTCCCCCCGAAACGATAAATCCCACGAACCAGGCATAATCATACAACCAGCGCACCGCGGGAATCAGCAATCCCGCCAACGCTACCGCTACGCCAACGCCCAGCGACAGCAAAGCCTTTCCGTTGAAGCCGTTCTTGTACTCATAGGCACCCGGGCGCTTGTAAAGGTCTTCGAGTACAAGCTCCCGCCGCCGCACCAGATAGTAGTCAAAGATCATGATCCCCGCGATCGGCCCCAGAAAAGCGGAACACCCCACTAGCCACACAAAAATGTAGGAGCTGAAATCGGTCATCAGTTTCCACGGCATCATCAGGATCCCAATCACGCCCGTAATCAACCCGCCGGTGCGAAACGAAATCAAGCTGGGCCGCAAATTGGAAAAGTCATTCGACGGCGAAACCACATTCGCAGCCACATTCGTATTCAGCGTGGCAATCATCAGCGCAATCAAGGCCACAAACGCAACCAGTGGCTGATTAAATTTCCCAAGAAGCACCACAGGATCCCAAATCGGAGCGCCAAACAGCACCGCCGACGCCGAAGTCACCGCCACGCCGATAAATGCGTAAAGCGTCATCGCGGTCGGCAATCCTAGCGCCTGCCCAACCATTTGCGCCTTCTGCGATTTTGCATAACGCGTGAAATCAGGGATGTTCAGCGCCACCGTGGACCAGAATCCGACCATGCCCGTCAGCGCGGGAATAAAAAACCGGATGAACTCCCCGGTCGAGCGAAACTTGCTCTCCGTATGGAGCACCGGGCCAAATCCGCCGGCTTTCCGCGTAATCCATCCGAGCAGCAGAAGTCCGACGATCAGCATGAACGGCGCGCCGATCCCCTCGAGAAACTTGATCGTCTCGATTCCCTTCCAGACCACAAACATATTGATGGCCCAGAAAAAGAAAAAGCACACCCAATGCGCCCCCGGAAAATCACCGGCTCTGGGCCACACGATTCGGAGCATTGAATAAATCGCTTGGCCCCCAATCCACGACTGGATGCCAAACCA
>DATHOY010000012.1:0-3631 GCA_035484435.1 Vulcanimicrobiaceae bacterium
ACGTCTTGAGCCGCGACATAGCCGGTCGAACCGTTGCAAAATTACCTGACGACCGCTTCCTGGTAGCGTACCCGGGGTCTGGTGCGAATTCCTTGCTTTTCTCGACAGTGATGACATTTGGCTTCCCGACTTCTTGGCGGAACAATTGAAATTCTTTGCGCAAAATCCGTCTTTGGATATGGCGTGCACCGATTGCATTTACTTTGGCAACACGGAATTTGGAGGGGAGGTCGTGGCAGTCACTGGATTCTATCGAAGATCCAGTGACCTTTGACCAGGTTCTGCCGACCCACGGTGGAGCCTTTGCTTCTTTTTCCCTTTTGCGAAGACAGACGGTTCTGAAAGTAGGTTTTTTTGAGGAAGCCTTACGGTTGCTCGAAGACTATCATTACTGGCTGAAGTTTTTGTACGGTGGTGGCAAGATGGCCTACATCCGGGCGGGTCCTCGGCAAGCGGAGAGTCCATTCGGAGAGCCTTACCTACAATCAGGATGTTATTATCCTCACGCGATAAACGCGCTCCGGAGGCTCCTGGAGATTTTGGATCCAGCCGGCAGGGAGGCCGTCCTTGTCAGGAGAGAAATTGCTCTGGCTGAGTCAAAAGTATCAGTGAAGCAAGGCCGCGACCAGCTGGCGATGGGAGATTATACAGGCGCCGAGAAGGCGTTTGCGAAGGCGTACGCCGCAGTTCCTTCACGAAAGGTCGCGCTAGCCTTGATGGGGTTGCGCTGGTTTCCGCGGTTGACGCGCCGGGCAATATCACGCTGGGATCGACATCTTGCTCGATAGTATGGCTGACATCCGGAAATTACGTGATCACGACTCGCGCGAAGCATAATCGGGACCACGCCAATTCTATTGGCGGAAGTCACGGACGCCGGTTCCTTGGCGCGATACTCGCCGGTCAGTCGTTTACCGGCGGCTCCGTGTGTCCCTATGCGTTTTGAAGTACCAATGGACAACAGTTCAGGGGGACCTGCGATCGAGCCACCTGGTTTAAGGTGCACCAGAAATCATGTGACACGCATTTCGGAAGAACCCTTCCAGGCTCCCGGATAGTAAAGAGTGGAACAGTTGCCCGTTACTTGGGCGCAATTCCATGAGGCTGCAGCAAAGCGCCTGTGGCTGCGTCACTTCGACGACTATTCGACTATCCCTTGTCGAGAAAGTCCCGCACCGCCAGACGCTTCAGGAATTCACGATCTGAGCCACGCTATGCTCTTCTCAGTCTCTCAATCTCTCGATCACCGCAAAGCCGGATTCTCTGGGCTGAATATGCCTGTGGGATTATCTTTCCAAATCCAGGCATGGACCAACCATTGAGTCCTAGCGATGAAGTGGCCTCCTTGTTCGCGGCATTGGCTCTCACTCAATCCGTGGGGGTTTTCCAGGTGCGGTAGTACGCAAATATTTTCATGGCGGTGCCAGACCGCTAACGATTTTGGAAAGGGCGAGTTCAAGGGCTGGCCGTCAGGCCCTTCGGGCGCATTCCAAAAATAACCAACGCCGGCCAGAGAGTATTCCCCCGGTTGGGCCGAGTTCTTCACATAGAGCAAAATGGGAGGCTTCTCTATATCAAAACGGGTCGGTTCCATCGTCAGAACATAGTGAATACCCATTCCCGGCATATCACCTCCAACCATCTGATATCCGTCGGCTTCAGCCGTATGCACGTCCTGGTATTTTGCCGTTGCTTGTCTGGCTTGTTCTAACGCGGCCGCCGTGTTCTTCAGTTCCGCATACGTCAGAGCCGCGCCATTGGTATGGGAAGGGTGCGGCATCATGGCGCCCGAGGACGCTTGTTCCTTACCAGCTGCTGACGTCTGTGCCACGGCGGTGAGGCCCAGCACAAAAAAGAGAACCATCGTTCGACGGATTGCTTTCATTTGATTTCCTCCTTTTTCCTTTCTTCGAAGTTGCCGAAAATAGTGGATCCGAACCGAGACGTCGTCTTTGGTCGGCGTATAGTAGGCGTTGCTGAGCGCTTGCAGTTCAATCACATTCACACCATATTGAGCCGCGTCTGAATGGCGTCTGAATGCGCTGTTCAGGTGGCGTTCAGCTTGGTTCTCGTCTCCTTGCATAAAAGGGGAAAGCATGCGGGTGCTGGTCGTGGAAGACGAGGCGTTTCTGGCCAGGCAGCTCACCGCCGCGCTTCGCCGCGCGGGCTACGCTGTGGACCATGCGGCCGACGGCGAACGCGCTGACCTTCTCGGACACGATGAACGCTACGACGCCGTTGTTCTCGACTTGGGACTACCTAAAGTGGATGGATTGACGTTGTTGCGCCGCTGGCGTGAGGCGGGGCAGGCGATGCCGGTGCTCGTGCTAACCGCGCGAGGGAGTTGGCACGAAAAGGTTCAGGGGATTGACGGCGGGGCTGATGACTACATGGCCAAGCCGTTCCGGATGGAGGAATTGCTGGCGAGGTTGCGCGCACTTATTCGAAGGTCGAGCGGACAGAGCACTCCTGAACTTCGCTGCGGTCCGCTTGTACTCGACCCGCGGTCCAGCAAGGTGACCCTCGAGGGCGTGGAGGTGAAGCTGACCGGCCACGAATTTCGCGTGCTGTCTTATCTAATGCACCACGGCCAGCGCGTAGTTTCACAAAGCGAGCTCACTGAACATATCTACTCCCAGGACTTTGACCGCGATTCAAACACGGTTGAAGTTTTTATCGCTCGCTTGAGGCGAAAACTGGGTCCCGCCTTCATTGAGACAGTGCGAAGCCTGGGTTACCGCATGAAGGCCCATCCATGAATTGGCTGCATTCTTTCCGGTGGCGAATTCTTCTCGGCACTGTTTTCTGGACCCTTGGACTGATCCCGCTAATGCATTTGTTGTTCCTCGTGGTGCACGGCCAGCTTCGTTTCATGCCTGGGTGGAGCATAGGAATTTTTCTCGTTTTCGCGACTGTGTGCATACTGGCGGGAATTTGGCAGTTCCGCGCTGGACTGTTACCGTTTGGCCGTCTACGTCAACAACTATTGGGTCTGCGCGATGGTTCCGGCGACAGGATCGAAGGAACCTATCCAACAGAGGTGCAGCCACTGGTGAACGATCTCAATTCCTTGCTAGAGCATCGCGAGCGGATCGTCCGGCGGGCATTGGCGAAAGCTGGCGATCTCGCACATGGATTGAAAACGCCGCTGGCAGTCCTCGCGCAGGAGGCCGAACAGTTCGAGACTGCAGGCCAACAGGAAATCGCATCCGCGATCAACCTGCAAGTTGATCGTATGCGCAGGCAGGTTGACTATCATCTGACACAAGCCCGCGCGACTACTCCCGGCAACGCGCCCGGTGCTCGCTGTCCTGTGCTGGCTTCTGTTGAAGGGCTGACGCGAACCTTGGAGAAAATCTACGCCGCTCGCGGGCTTGCGATTGAGGTCGATGTCTCGTCCGCACATTTTGTTCGTGGGCAACGCGAAGATTTGGAAGAGATGCTGGGGAATCTGCTGGATAACGCCTGTAAGTGGGCAAAGTCCAATGTCAAGATACAATCCGTGCAGGAAAATGGTGCGGTAGTTCTGACTGTGGATGACAATGGCCCAGGCCTTCCCCCCTCTATTCGCGATCAAGTGTTGCAGCGAGGAGTGCGCGCTGACGAAGCCGCCCCCGGTTCGGGACTGGGA
>DATHOY010000013.1:0-7985 GCA_035484435.1 Vulcanimicrobiaceae bacterium
TATATGCCGCAATGGGGTTGAGCATGATCTCCTTACCAAATCACGCCAAAGACCTAAACGCAAGCTTGGCGGTTGTATCGGCGTATCCATTCGACTCAGAGCCCACGGAAAAGTTTCAAGTTTCAAGAAAGAAATTGGCAGCGGGATGCCTGCTGAGGCATCCTTTAGCCGGGCTTGGGCATTAAATACCAGGACTATGCCGACGTTCGGAGCAGAAAACGCCGCCGACGGGGGTAGCACCCGGGTCATTCGGATTGGGGTGGGAAAATCATGAGCGATTGCACACATCAGAGTCACATTCACAAAGTAACAGCGCACACCAAGGGCTGCGAGGAGTGCCTGAAGATGGGCGATACCTGGGTGCACCTTCGCCTGTGCATGGAGTGTGGACATGTGGGGTGTTGCGACTCCTCCAAGAACAAGCACGCCACCAAACATTTCCACCGCACCAAGCACCCGATCATGCGCTCGCTCGAACCCGGCGAATCCTGGGGCTGGTGTTTTGTCGACGAAGTGGAACTCGACTTCGCCTGATTTCGCGGCTCGGCTAAAGAGCGGGTTGTGCGCTCGGTTCGCCGAGAATGGAATTCAGAGCCGAAGTAAACTGTTTTGCATTGGGTAAAGTGAAGCACAGCGGCGGGCGAAGCTTGATCACGTTGTGATGCGGGCCATCCGTTCCCGCGAGAATTCCCTCTTCTCTCAAACGATTCGCCACGTAAGAGGCTTGCCGAGTTGCGGGGGCGCGCGTCTCACGATTGAGCACCAAATCGATACCCAGGAAAAATCCCAGCCCACGCACGTCACCGATCAACGGGTGCTTGGCCTGTAATTGGCGCAAATCGCCCAGCCACTCGGTGCCGACCATTAGCGCATTCTGCTGCAAATTCTCGTCGCGCAGCACATCGAGCACCGCCAGACCCGCCGCGCACGCCACCGGATTCCCGCCAAAGGTACTGAAAAATTCCATCCCATTCGCAAAGGAAGCCGCAATTTCGCGCGTCGTCACCACGGCGGCCAGGGGAAATGCGTTCCCCATCGGCTTCCCGAAGACGACGATGTCCGGCACGACGCCTTGCGTCCCAAAGCCCCAGAAGTGCGTGCCCAGCCTACCGAAGCCGACTTGCACTTCGTCCGCAATGCACACCGCGCCATCCGCGTGCACGTGTTGATAAACTTCCGCCAGATAATTCGGCGGGAACACAATCTGCCCGGCAACGCTAGGCAGCGTTTCCGCGATGTAGGCCGCCACGCGCTGCCCCTTCTTTTTGCAATCGGCCAGAATCTCGCCGACGTGCGCGGCGTATTTTTTGCCGATATCCGCTTCCTCACGGCGATACGTTCCGCGGTAGTCATCCGCGATCGGCGCCACGTGCACCCACGGCTTGCGTCCACGCCCGCCCGGACCATTAAATTTATAGGGACTGATATCGATTAGAGTTGACGTGTGCCCATGATAGGCGTGCTCGAGGACGATCACATCCTCGCGTCCCGTGTGTGTCCGTGCCAACCGCAGCGCCAGTTCATTAGCCTCGCTGCCCGAATTCAAGAAGTAGCACACCTGCAGGGGATCCGGCAGCAGAGCCGTCAACCGCTCCGCATAACGAAGAATGTTGTCGTGCAGATAGCGGGTGTTTGTGTTGAGCAACGCCACTTGATCCTGAATCGCGCGCACCACACGGGGATGGGAATGCCCCACCAGTGGCACGTTATTATAAACGTCCAGATAAGCGCGACCCGCCTCGTCGTAAAGATGCTGCATGGAACCGCGCACGATCTTCAGCGGCTTGTCGTAGGAGAGCGAAAGATTTCCACCCAGCAGCCGCTTGCGCGCGGCCAGCGATTCCTCAAACGTGAAGTCTTTTGCCGGTTCGGCCCTCACCCCGCTCGCGCGTTTGCTCCCGGTGATCGGCGCGACTTTGCCGGCCGCGGCCCGAAAATATTCCAGGGCGCTTCGCGAATCGATCGAGGCCAGGCGTTCCAGCGCCGCCCACGCCGGCTCTTCCGAAACCGTAACGTAAGGATCATCGCGCACCAGCGATTTGCGATGCGCGGAATTCACAACGCTGACCGCAAGCCGCGCGGCCATGAGCGGGAAAAAAGCCGCGATCTCTTCGTTAGAAAGCGGCAAGGCCTGGTGGTATCCAGCTAGGACCGCCCCGGCCGCGGCCAGCGGATCCTGTTTGCCCAAAATCGCGTAGGCGGCCGCGATTGCCGGTTCCCCAACCGTAAATCCTTCGTGCATGTCGCCAAAATCGATCAGGGAAACTACACGTTTCGTGTTTGGATCGACGAGAGCGTTGTGGTCGTTTGCGTCGCCATAAATCACGCTTCGCCGCAGCAGTGGAAATCGCGGGACCGCTTCTTCTTCAAAGAGATTGAGAAACTTCTTGGCCAGCGCGCGGCGGTCTGGTTCAGCGATATGGCCGAGATAGTCGCGGGCCCAGTTGGAGCGGGAGAGATCCCACTTGAGAAAACGCTGCGCGCAGGGATGCACAAAATCCAGCAGCGCTACGTCAAGCTCGGCCAGCAATCGGCCCAGCGAGCCAAGCAACTCCGGGGAGTGGGGCTTGGTTTCCGCAAGCGTCGCGCCCGGTAAATAGGAGAGCATCCACACCAGCCGCGAAGTTTCGTCTTCGAGTGTGACCCGCGCGTAAAGTTCGCCGTGGCTAGTGGGAATTACACGCGGCAAAGCGAGATGCGGCGCTTTGGCCGCCAGATGCGTGAACGCGCGGCACTGCATGTCCACGAACGCGTCCTCTCGCGCCGGGTGCATCATCTTCAGCACAAACGCGCACGAATCAGCCGCCTGGACGTGAAAATTGTCGTCGTATTCGCCCGGCAGCGACCGGATTGTGGTTGCCAGTCCGTACAATTCCGCGGCAACGCGGGCAGCCACATCGGTGGTGAGCGGGGCCGCAACTCTTGCTTCGGGCATCATGCGCCAAATTGTAATGGGCCATTCGCGGTTCGGCAAATGCGCGGGCTCGATGCGCTGCACTTTTTCGGCGCGCGAATCAAGTGCGAGTCGCTGCACGTATCGTGGGTGGCGCTACTCACCTCCTAAAAGAGATGATAATATTTCAGGTATCGCAAGCGCCCAGCGGATACCCAGGCAAGACAATCATCTCAGCGGCATCGTTACATTCATTTCACATTCAAAAATGGGGGGAAGTATGAATCGTAAATGGGCAACACTCGGAATGGCGGCAATGCTCGGACTGGCCGCCGGCTGCAACAAAGGCGACACCTCAACGAATCCGTCTACCGACAGCGGTCAACCTGGCTCCGATCAGTCGGCCGCAGGGCAGAAGGCCGCTCCGGAACCTCCGAGGCCGATCACGGTTCCTGCTGACACGCCAATCACGGTAGTTCTGTCGAGCACCATCAACTCCAGAGTGGCCAAACCGGGGGATGAATTTGAAGCCACGGTTTCCGAGCCGGTGGTGGTTGAGGGACGTACCGCCATTCCGAAGGGAGCGCATGCGAACGGAACCGTCGTTGACGCGAAGAAACAAGGCACGTTCAAGGGCGAAGCGATTCTGGCCATCCGCCTGACGCGCGTCGAAATTCACGAGAAAGGCTACACGATTTCGACGAGTCCATATGGCGGGACGCAAAAAGGCAAAGGCAAGCGCACTGCGGTCGTCACAGGCGGCGGCGCGGCGGTCGGCGCACTGATCGGCGGCTTGGCCGGCGGCGGCAAGGGAGCGGCGATTGGAGCGGGCGTCGGTGCGGGAGGCGGGCTGGCGGCCTCTGGCGCGACCGGGGGCAAGAACGTGGAGTTTCCCGCGGAAAGTGTTATCACCTTCAAGCTGACGGAACCCGTTACCATCGAAAAGTAGAGAATTCCGTATCGGAAACTATAAGGGCCTCCAATCCATAGGATCTGGAGGCCCTTTTGATTTTCAGTTGGGATTTTCCAACAAATAAAGGTTGCACAGATTACGTGACCACGGGCTGCGGCTTGTCGGAGCTGGGGCAGGCACGAAGCGCAAACGGAATCATCAACAGGGCCGACGCAAGCGGCAACATAAATCCAAAACGGAGGGAGTGTGTTTGCGACGCCACCACGCCCACCAGCCACGGAATCAATGAGCTTCCAATTCCCGCTGCGCCGAAAAAGAGCGCGGCCAGCCAGTTGGCATCATCCTGGAAACGCGCCGCCAGCCAGGTGACGTAAATCGGGTATTGCGGCCCGCAGCCGAGACCCGCAAGCAACGCGCCAACGTGCAGAACCGAGGGAGACTGCGCAAACGCGACCAGCGCAACGCCAGCAGCGGCCAGCACCAGCCCTCCCACGGAAAGCGATCGTTGGGAAAAATATCTCAACGCGACTGGAAGCAGGAAACGGCCGAGCAGCAGGAAGCCATAAAAAAATGCGGGCCCCGCCGCCATCCTGGCCGGATTAAAGCCCACCATCTGTTTTTCATCCAGAGCGACCCAACCACCGACGGAGATTTCGATTCCGACGTACAGAAAAAAGAGCAGCGCCAGTGAAATCCACGGCGCAGGCCGCAGGGTGGCGCGCCAGACCTCGAGCGAACGGCTCGGACGGGTCTCAGCGGAATCAACAGGCTCCGTTTTCTGCACGAAATGCGCTACAGCCAACGCCAGGAAGCACACGGCGAGCGCTCCGGAGAGCCAGCGCAGGTTGAGTTTGCCGAGAAAAAAAGCGACCAGGAAGGGGCTCGAGACAGCGCCGACTCCCCATGAAAAATTCAGCAGGCTGACCGCTGCCGCCACGTTCTTGGACGGCAACTGAGTCGCACGCAGGTTTACAGAAGGAGTTACCAGGCCGTATCCGGTCCCGTAAATCGCGACGCACACGGTCGAAAAAAACCATGGTCCAAGGCCAAGGCACGCCAAACCGAACGCAAAGCAAGAATATCCGGCGCCGATTAGCTTCGAAAAACCCAACCGTGGCAACAGCCAACTCGTGGCGAGTGTGCCCAGGAAGCTTCCGAAATACAGAGTAAAAAAAAACACAGCTGCCTGTCCTTCGGTCAAGTTCCAGCGGTGGGTAAAGTACGGGAGCACAGGGCCAAGCATGGTCATGCTGACGCCGATGAACACAAATCCCAGATGGAGATACGCCCATTCCAGGCGCGCATCGGAGGCGACGGAGGGTTGGGCGGGAGACGCGGCAGAGTTATTGGACATTTGCAGTATGGCCATTCAGTGTCCCACGCCCATCTAATCCGAACAAGGCAAACGGGTTGCCAGGCCGCAGGGCTTACGTTTCCCTAATGTGGGACTCACCGTTTTCTTAGAGTGTTTGGCTATTCTATGGATGCACCAGGAGCAAATATGCGTGACCTTATTTTTGCGATATGCACCATCGTGTTTTTTGCTGTCAGTGTCCTCTATCTGCGCGCTTGCGAGCGCCTGAAGTGAACCGGTAAAACCATGCTAGGAAACATTCTACTTATCGTGATCTCTCTTTTACTCTGCGGCTATCTTCTTTACGCCTTGCTGAAACCGGAGAACTTCTAATCATGACCGGCAACGGGTGGTTCCAGATTTTTCTATTTTTCTGCCTCGTGCTGGCCTTGACGAAGCCGCTGGGCAATTTTCTCTATCGCGTCTATGAACGCAAACCCACCTTCCTCGATCCGGTTCTTCGGCCCATCGAGCGCCTGATCTACCGTGTCTGTGGCGTAGATGACACCAAAGAAACGGACTGGAAGGGCTACGGCGTCTCCATGCTGCTTTTCAGTGGGGTCTCGCTGCTTGTCCTCTACCTGATTGAGCGCACCCAGCAATGGCTGCCGTGGAATCCGCAAAAGCTCGTCAACGTCGCTCCCGACCTGGCATGGAACACCGCGGTTTCGTTCACCACCAACACGAACTGGCAGTCCTACGTTCCCGAATCGACGATGAGTTACTTCACGCAGATGGCGGGACTTGCGTATCACAATTTTACTTCCGCCGCGGTTGGCATGGCGCTAGCGATTGCGGTAATTCGCGGCGTCGCGCGCAAGGAAGCGAAAACCATCGGCAACTTCTGGGTAGACACGACGCGCAGCCTGCTCTGGGTCCTCCTGCCACTCTGCGTGATCCTGGGTTTGGCGCTCGTCTCACAAGGCGTCGTCCAGAATCTCAAACCTTACACGCAGGCGAATCTTGTTGAGCCTCAAACAATCGATAAGCAGGCCGCTGACGGCACGAAATCGCAGGATACCGTCACCACGCAGGTGATCGCGCAGGGGCCAGTCGCTTCGCAGGAAGCGATTAAGATGCTGGGCACAAACGGCGGCGGCTTTTTCAACGCCAATAGCGCGCACCCGTTCGAAAATCCCACGCCGCTCAGCAATCTATTGCAGATGCTGATGATCTTCGCGATTCCCTCCGCGCTGACTTATACGCTCGGGCGAATGACCGGTTCGGCAAGGCACGGCTGGGCGGTCTGGAGCGCGATGGCAGCCCTTTTCCTGGTCGCCGTTCTCGTGGCATACGTCGCCGAGTCGCGCGGCAATCCCATGCTGAAGGGCGTGAACACCACCGCGTCCGAAACCCAGCCGGGCGGAAACATGGAAGGCAAGGAGGTGCGTTTCGGCATCGCGAATTCCGCGCTCTTCACCGCTGTGACCACCGACGCGAGTTGCGGCGCGGTCAATAACGCGCACGATTCGCTTACTCCCATCGGCGGCATGGTGCCCCTTATCAACATCATGCTAGGCGAAATCGTTTTCGGCGGCGTCGGCTCCGGCCTCTACGGGATGATCGTTTTCGTCGTTCTTTCTGTTTTCATCGCCGGCCTCATGGTGGGCCGCACGCCGGAATACCTTGGCAAGAAAATTGAATCGTTCGACGTAAAGATGGCCGTACTTTCCATCCTGGTCTCTTCGTTCGCGATCCTTCTCTTCACGGCCATCGCCATCGCCACCAAGGCTGGACTCGCCGGCATCAGTAATCCCGGCCCGCACGGCTTCTCGCAGATTCTCTACGCCTACACTTCCGCCACGGGGAATAACGGCTCCGCTTTCGGCGGCATCAACGCCAACACGCTTTGGTTTAACTCCACACTCGCTACGGCTATGCTCCTCGGCCGATTCTTCGCCGTTATTCCCATCCTCGCCATCGCGGGAAATCTTGCCGCGAAAAAGCAGGTTCCGGAATCGCTGGGCACTTTTCCCGTCACCGGGCCGCTCTTCACCGTACTTCTTATTTCCGTGATCGTCATCGTCGGCGCGCTCACATTTTTCCCGGCGCTCAGCCTCGGGCCAATTCTCGAGCACCTGCTGATGAACGCCGGAAAGGCATTTTGAGGACCCCATGACTCCGAATCCCCAGGCAAAAGGAACTTCGTTCGGCGACCGCAAGATATTGCGCAACGCCATTGTTGACTCATTCTGGAAACTTGATCCGCGGTTGATGGTCAAAAATCCGGTGATGTTCGTCGTAGAAGTCGGCGCGGTTATCACTCTCGTAGTTCTCGTCGCTAACCTCGTTCAGCACCACGGCGATTTCCGGTTTGGACTGCAGATCACACTTTGGCTGTGGTTCACGGTTCTCTTCGCCAATTTCGCCGAGGCCATGGCTGAGGGGCGTGGGAAGGCCCAGGCGGACACTTTGCGCAAAGCCCGCGCCGAAACCGAAGCACGCAAGTTGCACGCGGACGGAACAACGGAGATGCTCCCCAGTTCGAAACTTCGCTCAGGTGACGTGGTCGTCGTCGCCGCCTGCGAATTCATTCCCGGCGACGGGGAAGTCATCGAAGGCGTGGCCTCGGTGGATGAATCCGCGATCACCGGCGAATCCGCGCCCGTGATTCGCGAGTCCGGGGGCGACCGCTCTGCAGTAACCGGCGGCACGCGGGTGCTTTCGGATGAAATTAAGGTGCGCATCACGTCGAATCCCGGCGAGACTTTTCTCGACCGGATGATCAGCCTCGTCGAAGGCGCTTCTCGGCAGAAGACTCCCAACGAAATCGCGCTGAACATCCTGCTCGCCGGCCTGACGATCATTTTTCTTCTGGCCGTCGT
>DATHOY010000014.1:0-3183 GCA_035484435.1 Vulcanimicrobiaceae bacterium
GGTGCCACGCTGAGGTGCCTTGGAATCGCGCACCGACCGGTCGGAGGATTTTATTCGTCGCGGAGGGCGGCCATCGGATCGAGCCGCGCCGCGCGGTGCGCCGGCAGATAACTGGCGAGAATGGCCACGGCGGCTAAAGCAATCGCGGAGAGCAAAATCGTCAGCGGATCGTAAGGCTTGAGGCCGAAGAGCATCGCGCCCGCGGTTTTGCCCAAGGCCAGCGCCAGCGCGGCGCCGACGGCGAGGCCGATCACCAGCATGGTGCCGGCTTCACCCAGCACCATACTCAATATATTTCGCCGTTGCGCGCCCAGCGCCATGCGCAACCCGATTTCTCCAGTACGGCGCGCGACGGAATTGGACATCACGCCGAACAGCCCCATCATGGCCAGCAAAGTTGCCAGCGCGCCGAAGAACCCGGAAAGCGCGGCCATCAGACGCTCGCGCAGCAGCGAATCGCGGATGGTCGTCTGCATGAGATGAAATTCCTCACCGATCTCGGGGCTGGCCTCGGCCAGTGCGTTTTTCAGTTCTTGCGTCAGCGTTCCCATGGGGAGACCGGAACGAATCAGCAATCCCGCAGATTCGTCCGGCTGGTCATCCTGCGCGGTAGTCACGTAGACTTCCGGCGCGAATTCATCGCGCAAGTCGTAATACTTCGTGTCGCGAACTAATCCCACAACTTCATAAATCGGCCGCGCGCGGCCCACCGCCTCCTCAATTTGAAAATGCGCGCCAATGGGATTGGCGCCGTTAAGGATTTTCTTCACGAAACTCTGGTTGACGATAGCCGCCTTGGACGAGTTGGCCGAGTCTCGCTCATTGAATGCGCGGCCGGCCATGATGCGGATTCCCATAGTGTTAAAAAAATCGGGGCTCACTCGGGTGAAAAGAGGCGCGACGTCGGCGCGTTTTGTGGCGCCCGGCAAGATAACGTTTTCCTGCCAGCCAAAGCCGCTGAGCGGCACTACACTGGCGTCCGCCACTCCCTCGACGCCGGGAAGTGCGCGCAAGCGGTCAATCAAGTTCAGCTTGTAGCTCTGGCGTTGCGACTCGGGAATTTTCAGTTGGCGAAAGTCCAGATCGGCTTCCATGATGCCGGCCGTTTGGAAACCGGCGTTCACCGAAAGAATGTTTTTCAGGCTGCGGACGAAGAGTATCGCGCCCACCAGCAATACCAGCGAGAACGCCACCTGCGAGACAACCAAGCCGCGGCGGAGGCTGAAACGTTCGCGCCCGCCGGCGAGGTTCCGGCCCGCGGATTTGAGAGCTGCTGCCGGGGCGATCCGCGTGGCGCGAAAAGCGGGAGCCATGCCGAAGAGAATTGTAGTCAGCAGCGCGATGGCCAGGGTGAAGCTGAGCACGAGCCAATCCGGATGAAGATCGACGGAGACGTCGGGCGCGCTCGTCCCAATGAAGGCCACCAGGAAACGGCTCACCCATTGCCCCAAGACCGCTCCCAAAACGCTGCCGGCAACGCCGATCAAAAAGCTTTCCACGAGCAGTTGCCTGATGAGACGCCCGCGGGATGCACCGAGCGAAAGCCGCACCGCGATCTCGCGTCCACGGGCACTGGCGCGCGCCAGCAACAGATTAGCGATATTAGCGCAGGCGATCAGCAAGACCATGGCTGCGATGCCCAACAGCATCCACAGCGGTGTCTCGTAGCGCCCGCGCAGATTCGAGAATCCCGTAGCCGCCGGAAATGCTCCGAACTTGTATTGCAGGTAGTGCTTTTGCGCCTCCGCATCGTATTGCGGGGGTATGGTCGCTTCCAGGATGCCCGTCGAAAGCGCTGCCATTTCCGCGTTGGCTCGCTCGATAGTCACGCCGGGCTTCAGACGCCCTACGGCGGCGAGCCAATAGCCATTGCGCAGGTCAATCAGGGAGGATTCGTGCATAAATGCTTCCGAGCACAGTGGCACGGCCACGTCGAATTCCCGGCCAACATCGATGCCCGTAAAACTAGGCGGAGTGACGCCCACGATTTCAAAGGGATGGCCTTCGAGTGAGATGACCCGCCCCAGAATGTCCGGGCGGCCGGCGTATTCCCGCTGCCAAAAGGGGTAGCTGATCACCGCGGGTGGCGAGCCGCAGCCGCGGCTGTCGTCATCGGCTGTTAGCGTGCGGCCGCGCAGTGCGGGGACTTCGAGCACCTTGAAAAAATCGCCGCTCACCCAGATGCCCTCGGCATAGCGTGCTTCACCGCCGCGGGCCAGGTTGAATCCTCCTTCGGTAGCCCAGGCAAACATGCTCGAAAAAACTTGCTGATGATCACGAATCTGCTCCCATTGCGCGTTGGTGATGTCGGCGTAGCGGCCATGGACACGGCCGGAACCCCAGGAACGGTCCAGGATGCGCACGTTGGCGAGCTGCTCGGGGTGCGCGACCGGCAGCGTTCGCAGGCGGAGCGAATCGATCAATTGGAAGATGGCGGTGTTTGCGCCGGTGCCTAGCGCCAGGGAAAGCACCACAATGGCGGTGAAGCCGGGATTGAGGAGCAGTAGTCTGAGGCCGTAGCGCAGGTCCTGCCAAAGGTTGCTCATGTTTTTTCCCCCGCAGGCTGAGATACGCGAGAACAGGTGTGGATGTTCCCGTCGAACATTGCTGGACTAGGCCAAGGCGTTCTAGGCAAAGTCACGTTCTGGCTAACGCTCGCGCCTTATTCGGTTGTGCGGCGCGCTTTTCTCCAGTCGCCTCTTAGTTGGTTGACCCAGGGCCAGCCGAGGCGACCTTGCAAGATACCTTTCTTCTGTTGGGCTATTTGCGATCGTGACCCTGAGCACTTTTTCTTTCTTGCTTGCAAACATTTGCCGAGCGGCTCCTCGTGTTTTATGGAGGTGCAATCGACGTGCCGATTCGTAGCCAGGAGCAATCCCTCGCAAGTCGTTATAGGGGAAAAGCCGTAGGCGAAACGGGAGGTTCGACCGAATGCGCCCTGTCAATTTCGCGATGATAGCGGACTGCCGGGTGTGAGCGGGCTGACACCAGGACGGCAAGGCGTCACACGCATATCCGCAAGGGACAATGTCGGATGTTGCAGATAGGGTCATGACCACGGGCGGACGATCCCCAGCTTCTTCATTCGGAAATAAAGCGTCGAGCGGTTCAATCCCAATCGAGATGCTGCACCGCTTGGTCCGGAAAGAATCCACCGGGTTTCTTTCAGAATCGAGTGAATGT
>DATHOY010000015.1:0-6101 GCA_035484435.1 Vulcanimicrobiaceae bacterium
GCGTGAGCCGGCAATGCCCCGCAGCAGAATTGCCCGTCGGGGACAACCACGTCGCAGTCGTTGGCGGTGAGAACGCGGAGGGTGGCTTCATTCAGCGCGCTGAACGTCACATTGGCCACGCAGCCGGCGAAAAAGGCGACACGCGCCCGGCGAGCTCCTTGCGCGGCGAATGTTTTGCCCAATTGATTGAAAAAGAATTGCCGGTCGACGGGCGGCAGGAGTAAATCCCGCTCCGCGAGTCCGAACAGTTTCAAAACTCCTGTCGCCCTGGCAGCGGCCTGCAAACCGGAGCGCTGGTAGATCCGCAGAAGTTTGGCGGCCATCGCGATGCGCTCGGGATATGGCAGCAAGCGGCGATAGACAGAATTTCTGGCGATACGCGAGAGCAGCGGACGTTTGAAGTCCCTCTCAATGCGGGCCCGTGCATGTTCCACCAGCTTTCCGTAATTCACGGCCGAGGGGCATGCGGTTTCGCACGATCGGCAATCCAGGCATTTATCGATGTGATCGACGAATCCTTCGGAGACCGGCAGTTCGCCTTGCTCGACCAGCATCATCTGTCGAATGCGGCCGCGCGGCGAATCCGCTTCCAGTTGCCACAGGCGATAGGTCGGGCAGTGGTTCAGGCACAGGCCGCAATGCACGCAACGCGAAAAATCCTCGTAGACCGGAACCGCGCCGGGAATCGGTTGTTGCGCCGCCACGGGTCAGAGACCTCCCACGAAACGTCCGGGCGCGAAAATGTTGTGCGGATCGAACGCCCGTTTCACACGCTGCATCAGCGGGAAATCTGCGCGCTTCGTTCCCCACACGTTGATGCGGTCCTTCAGCCACAGGGGAGAATGCAACAACATGGCGCTCCCGTTTTTCGCTATCGCGCGTGAGTACACATCGGAAACGCAGTGCTCCATCGCCGCGTTTGTTTGCACATCCTCGCCTTCGGATAGCGAGGCGAGATACGCGACGTTGCAGGCGCGGAGCGCAAACGCCGAACGCAGCGGTGATTGCTTCAAAACCAGATGTAACTCCGCCACGTCCTTCGGCGCCCATTGCGGAAGGGCGATTCGTAGCAGGGCTACGTTCGCAGCCGCGGACCGGAGCCAGTCGAACGACTCCTGCAGGGCGCCGCTCCATCGTTTAGAGTCTTGCGGGTCAAGTGTTTCGTAGTGCGCCGCTTGCGCCCGTTCGCAACGCTCCTGCAGTTCGCGCTGCACCCGTGCCATCACTCCCGCGATTCCCTCGAACGATGCGAACACGTGCCAGGCATTTTTCCCGGGCGATCCCGGAATACCGCTACCCGCTTGCTTTGAATACAGCGCGAGCAACGCGGAAAATTGCGGGTCGAAAAGTTCCAGGTTTGAAAACGGCAGGCCCGAATTCAACAGCGAATGGTGAAAATTCAGCGCGGCCTCCATCGCCGGAAACGTGGCAATGCATGCTCCGCGCAATTCCGGAAGCGGGTACGTGCGGAAATTCAGCCGGGTGATGACTCCCAGTGTTCCGAGCGATCCGATCAGCAGTTTGTGCAGGTCGTAGCCGGTCACATTCTTCACGACCCGCCCGCCACTTTTGCACCGCTTCCCGGCGCCATCCACGAATTCGGCCCCGATCAGAAAATCGCGAGAGGTGCCATATTGCATTCGAAGCGTGGAGTCGACCCCCGATGAGATCGCTCCCCCAATGGTGGATGTGGAGCTGAATGGCACAGCCAAAGGCAGGAACTGTTTTCTTGCGGCCAGCGCCATTGCGAGATTCATCAACGGCATCCCTGCGTCGACGCTGACCGTCAAGTCGCCTGCATCGTAGTGCGCGATCTGGCACAGACCAGTCATGTCCAGCGCCAGGTCGTAACGCTGAGGCGGCATTCCCAATTCCAGTTTTGTTCGCCCGCCGCAGGCAATCACCGCCAGCTTTTCCGCAGCCGCGAAACTCACAATTTCCGCAACTTCCTCGGGAGTGCGGGGCTTCAAAACAGCCATCGGCGCGCGCCCCGCGATTGCGAATGTTTGCAGCAACGCTTCGGAAGTGTTTACCCGATCACTCCCCACCAGCTTTTCGAGCTGGCTGGAGAGGTTAGCAATGCTACTCACGGCCGATCTCCCGCGGCCTGGCCGGATTTGCGCACACGAATTTCTCCACAACCCTTGCTCAACGGGAAAATCTTTCCCGGATTCAGCGAGGAGTCGGGATTGAACGCGTCATGAATCCGGCGCATCAGGTCGAAGTCCGCGTCGCTGAACAACAGCGGCATCAATTCGTTCTTTTCCATGCCAACACCGTGTTCACCCGTCAGCGCGCCGCCGAGCGCAACGCACATGCGGATGATTTCTTCAGCCGCGGCGATGGCGCGCTTGAATTGTTCCGTGTCCCGCGGGTCGTAAAGAACGATCGGATGCAAATTGCCGTCGCCCGCGTGAAAGATATTGCCGATCTGGAAGCCGTGCTTCTTTCCGGTCGCGTGAATCTGTTCGAGCGCCTCCGGCAGCTTCGAACGCGGAATGACGCCATCCAGGACGTAGTTCGAAGGCGCCAGGCGGCCAAGCGCACCGAAGGCGTTCCTTCTTCCTTTCCACAGCAGATCGCGTTCGCTGTTATCCTTCGCCGTGCGCACATCGCGTGCGTGATTTACTTTGCAAATCTCCTCAATGGCCGCGGCTTGCGATTCCACCGCTTCACGCAACCCCTCCACTTCAATCAGCAGAACCGCCGCGCTGTCGCGGGGAAAACCTGCGTGGATGTAATCCTCCACCGCGCGTAGCGTCCAGCCGTCAAGCATTTCGCAAGCCGCGGGCGTAATGCCGCTCGCGGTCATCTCCACCACGGTGCGCGAGGCATCCGCCACCGCATCGAAAATCGCCAGCAGCGTTTTCACCGCTTCGGCTTTGCGGGAAAGCTTCACCGTGATTTCCGTCACCAACGCCAGCGTCCCTTCGCTGCCCACAAATAGCCCGCAAAGATCGTAGCCCGGCGTGTCTCCATGGCGGCTGCCAACACGCACGATTTCACCATCGGGCAGCACAAGTTCCAGGGCGGCGACGTGATTCACTGTCAATCCGCACGCCAGCGTGTGCGGCCCGCCCGAATTTTCCGCAACGTTTCCGCCAATGGTGCAGGATTTCTGGCTGGAGGGATCCGGCGCAAAGTACAAACCGGCCTTTTCCGCCGCCCGGGTGATGTCCAGATTCACCACGCCGGGCTGCACCACCGCGCGGCGATTCTCCAAATCTATTTCCAGAATGCGATTCATTCGCGCGAAAACGATCATCACGCCGCCGCCCCGCGCCAGCGCTCCGCCGGAAAGCCCCGTGCCCGCGCCACGGCCGACGACCGGAGTCTGATATTTCGCGGCCAGCTTCACGGTGCCGGAGACGTGTTCGGTGCTGAGCGGAAAGACCACCACTTCCGGCCGCGCTTTTTCCACCGAACCATCGAACTCATACAGCATCAGATCTTCTTTTTGCGAGAGCACGTTCGCGGGTCCAAGAAGCGATTTCAGTTCACGAATAAGAGCCTGGTCCATGAGGGGCCGGCGGCAAAATGCCGCGGCGTCCCCACTATAGTAATTCCCGCGGCGCGCTGGCAATGGCGCTCTCCGGCGACGCGTGCTGTGCTAGTGTAAGAGGAACAAAATTATAAGAGGAAGTGCATGGCGAAACCGAAAGTGTACGCGACCCACCAGTTGTTTGATGAAGCCCGCGAAGTCCTGGACGCCGCTTGCGACGTGGAATACTGGGCAAAAGAAGAGCGCCCGCCGCGCGAGGAAGTGCTGCGCCGAGTGAAAGACAAGGAAGGCCTGGTGTGCCTTCTCACCGAAAAAGTGAACGACGAATTCCTCCGCCTCGCCCCGAAACTGCGCATCGCGGCGAACGTTGCCGTGGGGTACGACAACATCGACGTTGATGCCTGCACGAAACGCGGAGTGGTGGCCACCAACACGCCGGGTGTGCTCGACGAAACGACCGCCGATTTCGCTTGGACCCTGATGATGGCGGTTGCGCGGAGGCTTTCCGAAGGCGAGCAACTCGCCCGCTCCGGCAACTGGAAGGGCTGGAACCTGGACCAGTTGTGCGGCACCGACGTGTGGGGAAAGACGCTGGGCCTGGTGGGATTCGGCCGCATCGGCCGGGCCGTCGCCCGACGCGCCCTGGGCTTCCAGATGAAAGTAATTTATGCGGATGCGGTGAGAGCGCCGGAAGACGTAGAAAAATCCCTCAATGCGGAGCGCCGCGAAATGAATGCGCTGCTGGCCGAATCTGATTTCATCAGTTTGCACGTCCCGCTGATGCCAGAAACACGCGGCCTGTTTGACGCGCCGAAGTTTTACCGGATGAAGCCGACGGCGTTCCTGATCAACACCTCGCGCGGGCAGGTGGTGGAAGAAGCCGCGCTCGTCGCCGCGTTGGAGGCGAACAAAATCGCCGGCGCGGCGCTGGACGTCTTCGAAAACGAGCCGTTCATCCATCCGGGGCTGAAGCGCTCCAACGTTGTGATGGCGCCGCACCTGGCGTCGGCGTCGCTGGAAACGCGGACGAAAATGGCCGTGATGGCCGCGAACAACGTCGTTGCCCTGTTCAATGGCCAGTTGCCGCCGAACATGCTGAACCCCGCGGTCCTCAAGAAACCCTGAGCGTTCGAATGCCGCCGCTGCCATGACGCAAGGAAAGCAAATCGCGCGGGAAATATTTCGTGACACGCTGGCTGCGCTGGACATTCCGCGCGTCATGGAACTGAAACTTACGTTGACGGGGTCTGTCCTGACGCTCGACGACGCGGCGATCGACCTTGCTGTTTTTACCTCGGCGCTTGTGGTTGCTATTGGAAAAGCGGCTCACGCGATGGCCGCCGGACTGCGCTCGTTTCTGCCGGATGCTTGCCGGTTCCAGGGAATCGTCGCGGCACCGACAAAATCCGCATCGCCAATTTCGGACCTCGAATATTTCGTTGCAGGCCATCCCAACCCGAATGCAGACAGTTGGCGGGCGGCGGAGGCAATTCTCGCTTTGCTGCGCAGTGCGGACGAACGGACCGTCGTCTTCTTTCTACTTTCTGGCGGAGGCTCCGCGCTGACCGAGCTCCCGCTAGTTTCCGTCATGCGTCTTGAAGACCTGCAAGCGGCGAACCATGCGCTAGTTACCTGCGGCGCGCCGATCGAAGCGATGAACACCGTGCGCCGCCATCTTTCCGCCGTGAAGGGCGGGCGCCTGGCGGTTGCGGCCGGGCGAGCCACAAAAATAACCCTTGCCGTCACCGACGTGCCCGCCGGCAAGGAACATGCCCTTGCCTCCGGGCCGACCGTTCCCGATCCTTCCACTGTCGCGGATACGCATCGCATCATCGATGAATTTGGTCTACGCAAGAAATTTCCAGAGGCGCTGGTTCGGTGGCTGGACGATGGGAAAATGTCGGAAACGCCAAAGCCCGACGATCCCGCGTTTCGCAACGCGCATTTTCAGCTTCTGCTGGGCATGCACGATCTTTTCCACGCCGCTCACCACGCGTCCGAGGCGCGGGGCTACGTCACCTGCTGCGATAATTCCACCGACGACTGGCCGGTGGAGAAGGCCGCCGACGCTCTACTCAACAAATTGGAAGAGTGGAAAGCTGAAAATCCGGGCGAACGTGTAGCGTTGATTGCCGATGGCGAATTGAGTTCGCCCGTAACCGGCAACGGCGTCGGCGGCAGGAATTCCGCGTTCGTGCTTTCCTGCGTCGAAAAAATCGCCGGCCGCAAAATTACGGTGCTCAGCGCGGGAACCGACGGAATGGACGGCAATAGTCCCGCCGCAGGAGCCGTAGCTGACCGAGAAACCCTCGCCCGCGCAAAAGCGTTGGGTTTAAATCCAGCGGCGTCATTTCAACAAAGCGACGCTTACAGTTTTTTCGAGAAACTCGGCGACGCGATTGTCACCGGTCCCACCGGCAACAACCTGCGCGACCTGCGCATTCTCCTCGCCGAGCCGTAGACGTTTACTGCTTTGGCGCGGGCGGCAGGCGCTTTTCAATTTCTTTCAGGCGGGAATTCATCTCCTGTACCAGTTGTTCCAGGTGCACCAGCCGGTCGTCCCCGCCCGCTTTTTCGCCGCCCTTCGCGTCTTCGCTCA
>DATHOY010000016.1:0-13092 GCA_035484435.1 Vulcanimicrobiaceae bacterium
CCGCCGCAACGTCCCCTATGACGGCAAGGACAACTTTTCCGTCGCCACCGCTGAAGAGCAGATCAAGGAATTCCACAACATCGTCGGCAAAGTCGCCATCGCCACTGTCGTTCTCAGTGCCATCGGCCTGCTCATCGGCGGCGTCGGCGTGATGAATATCATGCTCGTCAGCGTCACCGAACGTACCCGCGAAATCGGCGTCCGCAAAGCCATCGGCGCAAAAAGCAAGGACATCATCTGGCAGTTCCTGCTGGAAGCCATGACCCTCACCGGCCTCGGCGGCCTAATCGCTCTCATTCTTGTGAATGGTCTCGTGCTGTTGGTGCGCCTCGGCCTCAAATGGCCCGGCAGCGTACCCCTCTGGGCCGCCATCGTGGGCGTCTGCGTCAGCGTCAGCATCGGCCTCATCTTCGGCGTCTGGCCCGCCATGAAAGCCGCCAAGCTCGACCCGGTAGAAGCCCTCCGCTACGAATAATCACACATCAACCGAACCGGGTGCCCCACACGCTTGTCCTGAGCGAAGCCGAAGGGCCGGTTTCACGTCTGGGGTCTTGCTTTAGCTCTCTTTATTCTTATCTGGAGCGCTGGTCTTTTAAGCCAGCCCTCTTGGTTTTCTCTTCTCTGCGAATCCTCTGCGCCCTCTGTGTCTCTGCGTTATCATCTCTTTTCTTCAGCGCGTACCAATATCTCGGCCCACACCCCTGCCACGATGCCCAATATAGGCACCTGACAATTTCCAATTATTGTGGAATCTTCTTTACGCCGAACGCAAAAACCGCGTCGCCCTGCTGCGCAGCGACTGCTCCACCGCAGGCGCCACTGCCGACGTCACCGTCTTCCGCCGCGCCAGCGGATACAACTGCTCCGCCAAAACCTCCGCCGAAGCCATCCGCTGCTGCGGATCCTTCGCCAGGCATTTGGCCAGAATTTCATCCAGTTCTTTCGGAATCGACGCATTCACCTGCGAAGGCGGCAGCGGCCGCGAAGACAGCACGTGATTGCAGACCTTCTGCAGCGAATCCGCCGCGAACGGCGAAATCCCCGTTACCATCTCGTAAAGCAGTACGCCAAGCGAGAAAATATCCGACCGCGCATCCTGCGCCCGCCCCATGATCTGCTCCGGGCACCAGTAAGCAGGCGTCCCCAGCAGGGAAGTGTCCTTCGTATCGTGGCTCGAGAGTCGCGCCATGCCGAAGTCTGTCAATTTCGTGCGCCCATCGGCCGTAACCAGGATGTTCGCCGGCTTCACGTCGCCGTGAATAATCCCATGCTTGTGCGCCACATTCAGCGCCACCGCCACCTGCGCCGCCCAGCCGCACGCCGATGTGTACGGCACGCTTCCATTCGTCAAAATCCGCTCCAGCGATTGCCCTTCCACCAGCTCCATCACCAGGTACGGCGTGGAGGTCGACTCCTCAATCCCCATGTCATGCAACGTGATGATGAACGGGTGCGAAAGTTTTCCCACCACGCGCGCTTCGCGCAAGAAACGCGACCGCGCTTCGCCGCGCGAAAGCTCCGGCGAAAGTAATTTGATCGCCACCGCACGGTCTATCATCGGATCAAATCCGCGCACCACGCGGCTGTTTGCACCGGTTCCGAGTGTCTCCAGAATTTGATAACGTCCGACTTGCACGCGTGCCATCCCTCCGATGGACTCCTGCCTCTTGCCAGATTACGCGCACGCGCACACGCAAAGAATGAAGCAAGAGTCCTGATTTCAAAGTACTTCCGTACCGGAACCTTTGCTCTGCACCATTCCGGAACTCCGCCGTTGCAGAAAGCCCACCACTAGATATAGACAGCCTGGAAATTTCTTCCCCAGATTTTGCGATTTTCTCTTGACACCAACATCCACTAGTCCGATACTGCGAATCCAGATTCGGGGGACGTGGAAGCGCCAGACGGTCCGAGTCGGGGAACAGCCTTGGTCCGGCTTTGCCCCACGCTCCTGCCCGGTATCACCGCAAAAAACGAGCGCGAAGTACCTGCTCCGCGTAGTCGTAAAGTAAGCGCGGAGTTTGTTGTTCGGCCGTGTGAACTTCACCGGCATTGGGCAGCGCATTCGTTTTTTTCGATGATTTCGGGGGGACGTCTTCCACTCGTACCACGAATTTAGTCGCGTTTTCAGGCGGGAACGCGACCCTCTGCTCGTCAGAGGAGTAAAATAGAAGGGTTCCCCGCTCGCACGTCGGGAACCTGTTTGCGGGGAGGAATCAGGATGGCTACGGTGAAGCACGCATTAAACGGCAAAGCAGTCGAGACAGTAAAATCGGTGGATACTGCCGGACATGTCGGCGGTCTTGTATTTGACCGGTATTTTACGGATGGAAAATCTTCACCGTTCGATAAGGTCGAATGGGAGAAGCGCACCGCCCTCATCGGCAATGAAAAGGGCGCCACGATCTTCAAGCAGGAAAATGTCGAAGTCCCCAAGGGCTGGTCGCAGACCGCCACCAATATCGTCGCCAGCAAATATTTCCACGGCAAGCCCGGCACTTCCGACCGCGAAACCTCCGTCCGCCAGTTGATCGCCCGCGTCGTGGACACCGTCGTCCGTTGGGGAGAAGAAGGCGGCTACTTCGCCAATACCGCGTCGCGCGATGCTTTCCGCGACGAACTCACCCACCTGCTCGTCGAGCAGAAAATGGCGTTCAATTCTCCCGTCTGGTTCAACGTCGGCTGCCAGCCCAAGCCCCAGTGCTCCGCCTGCTTCATCAACTCCGTGCAGGACAGCATGGAATCCATCATGGGCCTCACCCGCACCGAAGGCATGCTCTTCAAGTGGGGCTCCGGCACCGGCACCAATTTCTCCACCCTCCGCGGCAGCCGCGAAACCCTCTCCGGCGGCGGCATCGCCAGTGGCCCGGTCAGCTTCATGAAGGGCTTTGACGCGTTTGCCGGCGTCATTAAGAGCGGCGGCAAGACGCGTCGCGCCGCCAAGATGGTCATTCTCAATATCGATCACCCAGACATCGTCGAGTTCATCGATTGCAAGGTGAAGGAAGAAAAGAAGGCCCACGTCCTCATCGAACAGGGTTACGACTCCTCGATCGACGGCGAAGCCTACAGCTCCATCTTCTTCCAGAACGCCAATCACTCCGTCCGTGTCACAGACGAATTCATGCAGGCTGCCCAGGAAAATCGCGACTGGTGGACCAAGAACGTCACCGACGGCCAGCCTAACGAAAAGCTCAGCGCCCGCGATCTTCTCTACAAGATTGCCGATTCCACCTGGCACTGCGGCGACCCCGGCATGCAGTACGACACCACCGTCAATCGCTGGCACACCTGCAAGTCCACCGCGCGCATCAACGCCAGCAATCCTTGCAGCGAATACATGTTCCTCGACGACACCGCCTGCAACCTGGCCTCGCTGAACCTGATGAAGTATCTGAGCTCCAACGGCGACTTCGACGTCGAAGCCTTCACGAAAGCGGTCGATGTCACCATCACCGCCCAGGAAATCCTCGTCGACAATGCCAGCTATCCGACGGACAGAATCGCCAAGAACTCCCACGAGTTCCGCCCGCTCGGCCTCGGCTACGCCAATCTCGGCGCGCTCCTCATGTCCATGGCCCTGCCTTACGACTCCGACGAAGGCCGCGACGTCGCTGCCGCCGTCACCGCCCTCATGTGCGGCGAAGCCTACGCCCAGTCCGCCCGTGTCGCCGAACGCATGGGCCCCTTCCCGGGCTATCCGGTGAACCGCGAGCCCATGCTCGACGTCATCCGCATGCACCGCCACGCCATGCGCGGCATCAAGCCCGATCACGTTCAGCCCGATCTCTATATGGGCGCGCAAACTTCCTGGGATTCCGCTCTCGCCCTCGGTGAAAAGCACGGCTTCAAGAACTCGCAAGTCACCGTTCTCGCTCCCACCGGCACCATCGGCTTCATGATGGATTGCGACACCACCGGCATCGAGCCCGACCTCGCCCTCGTCAAATACAAGAAGCTCGTCGGCGGCGGCGTCATCAAAATTGTCAACAACACCGTGCCGGCCGCCGTGATGAAACTCGGCTACACGCCCGAACAGACCAGTGAAATCGTCAGCTACATCGACGCCAACGGCAAAATCGACGGCGCGCCCTTCGTCAAGCCCGAACACATTCCGGTCTTCGATTGCTCTCTCGCCACCACCGGCGGGCGCTCCATCGCCTGGCGCGGTCACGTCAAGATGATGGCGGCGGCCCAGCCCTTCCTCTCCGGCGCCATCAGCAAGACCATCAACATGCCGGAAGACTCCACGATCGAAGACATCATGGATGCCTACATTGAGTCTTGGAAGCTTGGCCTTAAGGCCGTCGCGATCTATCGCGACAATTCCAAGCGCTCCCAGCCGCTTAACGCCGCCGGCAACAAGAAGGACGAAAAGAAAACTGAAGCCGCTGTCACCACTGCCGAGCCCGAACCGGTTCAGCGCGAACTCTTCGCCCGCACCCAGCGCGAAAAACTTCCTGTCGAGCGCAACTCCGTCACCCACAAGTTCAGCGTCGGCGGCCATGAAGGCTACATCACCGTTGGCATGTACCCTGACGGGCGCCCCGGTGAAATCTTCATCAAGATGTCCAAGGAAGGCTCCACGCTCTCGGGCGTCATGGACGGCCTCGCGCTCACTCTCTCCATCGGCTTGCAATACGGCGTGCCGCTGAAGGTTCTCGTCAACAAGTTGGTCAACACCCGCTTCGAACCCAGCGGCATCACGCCCAACGCCAACATCCGTTTCGCCACGTCCGTGCTCGATTACATCGCGCGCTGGCTCGGCGGCCGCTTCATCTCCGCGGAATATCTCAAACTCAACGGCGCTCCCATGGAAGGCACCGTCGTCGCCTCTATGCCGGCACCGACGCCGCAGGCTCCGGTACTCACTCCGGCGCCGCCCGTCGAAACCAGAACCTACTCTCCGGGCAATGCCCTCGAAGACGCGCCCACTTGCTCCGAATGCGGCATGTTGATGGTGCCCAACGGCGCTTGCTACAAATGCGAAAATTGCGGGAGTACCAGCGGATGCAGCTGATGCCGGCCACAGGCGAGGAGATCACACGATGAGCTCACTCCCAAGCGGCGCAGCGGTTGCAGTAAGACAGGTAAAAGAAGCCCCGAAGGCTCGGGGCTTCCTCCACATCGTTCGTCACGGCGCGGGCACCAACGCCTTCTACATCGTCTCTTATCACCAGATCGCCCGCACCGGCGTTCGTCCAAAACCCATGCTCGCTGAAGGCGCGCAAGCCCTCATCGACATGCTCGAAAAAGTCGGTGTGGACTTCCGCCTCCGCGAAGTCCGCGGCGCCCTCGAAGACATCCTGCGCCTCGGGTCCGCCAACATCCCCGACCTCTGGCTAAGCGACGAAGAACTCCTCGCCAAAGGCCTCGCCGAATCCTGATCCATAGCCCTTTGTAGGGGCGGGGCTTGCCCCGACCTCTTGGGTTACTCTTGCCTTTGTAGCGGCCGCTTTCCGAAGCGGGCTCTTTGCTTCACCCTTGGTTTTGTAGGGCCCACCTTCCGAGGTGCGCATTTTGCACCCCGAATGGTGTTACGGGGCGGGCAGCTCTCCGACTAAATCTCTCTCTCTACTTCACCAATTCCGACACCAGCACCAACCGCACTCCCTCCGCCTCTGCCCGCGGCAACACCTCTTTCAACGCGCGCAATGTTTCCGCATGAGGATGCCCAATCGCGATCGCCGCGCCCTTTTCCTTCGCCCCGTGCATCGCCAATTCCAACTCCTTCCGGATCGCCGCCACATCCTGCACATCATCCAGAAACGGCACATTCCGGAATCCGCTTCGCACTCCCGCGTGCTCCGCTTCTTCAAACGCCACCGTCGCCGCCGTCGTCCGGCTATCCACAAAAAACAGGTCTCGCTGTTTCAGCAGCGGCATCAACTCTCCCATCAACTTCGTATCCGTTGTCGCCAGCGACCCTTCATGGTTATTCACTCCATCAGCCGTAGGCACGCTCTCGAGCATATCGTTCAACTCCCGCGCCACTTCCTCGCTGCTCATCCCCGTTTCAAGCTGGTGCGCCTCCGGCGTTTCATTCGCAATCGCCCGCATTGGCAGATGCAGCATCACTTCCAGCCCGTGCCGCTGCGCCTCCTCCGCAATCTCAGTCGAATGCGCGTGATAAGGCAGCACGGATATGGTCAGGGGATAGTGCAGGGCGAAGACCGCCTCTGCCGCCTCCTTGTCGTTTCCCAGATCATCCAAGATGATCGCCAGTTTCGGCCCGGGCACACCCGTGCTTGAGGGGGTGCGTCGCGCCACTCTTTCCTTTTTCCCAGGTTGCGTTTTCGTTTTGGATCGGAACTTCGAGGCAATCTTGTCGCAGCCGCCCATCCACACAGCCACTCCGGCGGCACACGCCAAAATGAAAAAGAATAGATTGCGTGCGGTTCCGGAGTTCTTGCGGGCCACTACGCCTTAAGCGGCCTTCTTCGCGGGAGTTTTCAGCAGTTGCAGCGCCTTCTGCAAAACTGGATCGTCGGCCGAAAGCGGGCGCGGCCCCGGGGCCGGTTCTTTCTGCGCGCCAGTCGCTGCTACATCCTCACCGTCATCCGTCTCGGCCGCGGCCGCCGCGCGTACCACTTCGGTCGCCGCCACGCCTTCATCCAGGATCGTTTTGCCGTCCGCGTTCGAAAAATTTCCAACCGTCAGAATCAGCGCGGCACCATCGTCCATCGGTATCAATTTCTGCTCCGACGCGAGCCCAAACGTCCGGTCGCCCACCAGATTCCCGCGCTTGGTATTCGCAATCGCCGCCGCCAGCACTTCCGCCGCACCCGTCGTTGTTCCGTCCATCAGAATCGTAACAGGGCCTTTCCACATCACCTTGCTCGGCTCCGCGTTGTAAACCTCTTCCTTGATCGTTTGCCCGTGCAATTTCGTCAGCGTCCCCGAGCTCACAAACAACCGTGCGATTTCAATCGCCTCCGATGTCTGCCCGCGCCCGCAATCCCGCACATCCAGGATCACCTTGCTCACGCCCTGCTTCTCCGCTTCCTGCAGCTTCGCGCGCAACTCATCTTTGCGCCCCGCGTTCAGCGTCGAAAACCGGATCGCAATCGTGTCGTTGTCTACCTTCTGCACTTGCAGCTTCGGCTCCGCCATCTTCACGCGGACCACGTCCACTTCCTCCGGGTCCGTCTTGCCGCGCCGGATCACGCCAACCTTTACTCCCGTTCCCGGTTGCCCCGCCAGCAAATTCTTCGCCTGCCCAACGGACATCTCTCTCGTCGTGAATCCCGCCACCGATTCCAGAATGTCTCCGCTGTGCAGCCCGGCTTTCTCTGCCGAACTCTCCGGCATCACCGACGTGACAATGATGTATCCGAATCGTTTGCTCAGGTTCAGCCCAGTTTCGCCCGTGCCCGGATTCGCCAGCTTCTGCTGGTATTCCGTGTACTCCCGCGGCGTCAGATAACTCGATTCCGAATCCAGTGACTCCAGCAACCCGTGCAGCGATCCCGCCGTCACCAGGTGCATATTCGGTTCGTCCACGTAATCGTTCTGAATTCGCTGCAACACTTCGCCGTACACCACCAGCGACTTGTACGCGTTGCCGTCATTCGTGGTCCGGCCAAGCACGTGGCCGATCCCCACCCAGCCGACAATCAATACCGAAGCCGCCAAAATGCCGTAGCGCGTCAAACGATTCATTCCGCACCATCCTCTTGAAAAACGATTTCCGAGTATACCATCCTGTTAGGACGCGCCAGAGCCTCACTTGGATACCCTGCGCCTGCCGGTAAACCTGCCTTGCCATGGGTGCGCCCAAGACACGCCCATCCACCGTTCTGTAGCTTGATTACCACAGGCAACAGATTCTCCCACTTTAGCATCGCTGTATCTAGTTGAATATAAAGCACAAAGCGAGAATTGTTTGGCCGACAATGTGCTACCCTATTTAAAGGTCGCCCATGTTTCAATCCACTATCCATCGCCCGGTCGAAACCCAGGGCGTCGGTCTCCATACCGGCGTTCACACTAAACTCCGCCTTCAGCCGGCTCCCCCGGATACCGGCATCGTCTTTCGCCGCGTCGACCTCGACAATTTCCATATCGAGGCCCACGGCCACAACGTCGCTCGCGTCAGCTACGCCACCAGTCTCATGAA
Source organism: Vulcanimicrobiaceae bacterium (assembly GCA_035484435.1). Taxonomy (GTDB): domain Bacteria; phylum Acidobacteriota; class Terriglobia; order Acidiferrales; family UBA7541; genus Acidiferrum. The sequence continues at coordinate 8,120 of DATHOY010000016.1, forward strand.
GCAGGGCGTCCTACTCTCCACCACCGAGCACCTTCTCGCCGCCACCTATTCCTACGGCATCGACAACATTTTCATCGACCTCGACAACATCGAAATTCCCATCCTCGACGGTTCCGCCGAACCTTTTCTTCAACTCCTTGATCAAGCCGGTCTCCGCCGCCTTCGCCGCAAACGCCGCTACCTGCGCGTCCTCAAACCGGTCGAAGTCATCGAAGACGGCCGCCGCATCGGCATTTATCCGGCCGACGAATTCCGCGTCCGCTGTTACGTCGACTTCCCCCATCCGCTCGTCGGCCAGCAGCAAGTCGAACTGCTCGTCAATCCAGACTCCTTCCGTCAGGTTCTCTCCCGCGCCCGCACCTTCTGCTTCGAATCCGATATCGAGCCACTCCGCGCCATGGGCCTGATCCGCGGCGGTTCTCTCGATAACGCCATCGTCCTCACCAAAGACGGCGTGATGAACGGCCCCCTCCGCTACCCCGACGAATTCGGCCGCCACAAAGCCCTCGACCTGATCGGCGACCTTGCCCTCGTCGGCCTCCCGCTCCTCGGCCGCGTCGAAGCCCGCAAAGCCGGCCATTCTCTCCACACCCAGCTAGTCAGCCGCCTCCTCTCCGACCCCTCCGCCTGGGAAGTCACCACCGAAGAGCACGCCTCCTCTACCGTCCGCCAAACGCCCCAATACGCCTCCGCCGATTGAATTCCTTTTGTAGGGGCGGGGCTTGCCCCGACCTCTTGGGTTACTCTTGCCCTCGTAGGGGCGGCTTTACGCCGCCTTCTTGGGGTTCTCCGGACTACTGCTCCCCCAATCACCGCATTGTCAAAACTCCGCGTCCAATGGACAATGCTCCTGCCATGTCCAATCACGACGTAGCCGTCCTCATCCTCGCCGCTGGCAAAGGCACCCGCCTCAAATCCAGCCTCGCCAAAGTTTTGCATCACGCCGGTGGCCGCCCGCTCATTGACCACGTAGTCCGCGCCTGCCTGCCGCTCCACGCAAAAAAAATCATCGCCGTAGTCGGCCACCAGGCCGATCAAGTTTCCGCAGCCGTCGAACCCCTCGAAATCGAAACTGTTCTGCAGCACCCGCAAAACGGCACCGGCCACGCCATGCTCGTTTCCAAGCGCGCCATTGGCAACGCCAAATACATCATTGTTCTTCCCGGCGATGCCCCGCTCATTCGCACCGAAACTCTTCGCGCCCTGCTTCAGAAACATAAATCCGGCAACGCCGCTGCCACTATCCTCACCGCCGTCCTCGCCGATCCATCCGGCTACGGCCGCATCCTCCGCAAATCCGGCGACGCCGTCGCCGCCATCATCGAAGAATCCCAACTCACCCCCGATCAACGCGAACTCAACGAAATCAACTCCAGCATCTACTGTTTCACCGCCGCCAAACTTTGGCCCGCGCTAGCTCACGTGAAGCCCAACAACAAGCATCGCGAAATCTATCTCACCGACGCCATCTCCGTCCTCAACTCCAGCGGCGAAACCGTCCTAGCCGAGATCGCTCCCGACCCCCGCGAAGCTCTCGGCTGCAACACTCGTGCCGATCTCGCCGGCGTCGACCGCACCTTCCGCGAATGGAAACGCGACCAGCTCATGCGCGACGGCGTCACCATCCAGCTTCCCGAAACCGTCCTCGTCGATCCCGATGTCACCGTCGGCGAAGACACCATCCTGGAACCCACCGTCCAGCTCCTCGGCAAAACAAAAATCGGCGCTCGCTGCACCATCCGCACCGGCAGCGTCCTCCGCGATACAACCCTCGGCGACGATGTCCTCGTCGAGCCCCACTGCGTCATCGACTCCTCCCGCCTCGAATCCGAAGTCATCCTCGGCCCCTTCGCTCGCCTCCGCCCCGAATCGCATCTCCTCAAAGGCGCGAAAGTCGGCAACTTCGTCGAAATCAAAAAGAGCACTATCGGCGAAGGCAGCAAAGCCCCGCACCTCTCCTACATCGGCGACGCCAAAGTCGGCAGCAAATCCAACATCGGCGCCGGCACCATCACCTGCAACTACGACGGCTTCGCGAAACATCCCACCACCATCGGCAACCGCGTCTTCGTAGGCAGCGACACCGTCCTGGTCGCCCCGGTCAAACTAGGCGATGGCGCCTACATAGCCGCAGGCTCCGTAATCACCGAAAATGTCCCCCCCGACGCCCTCGGCATAGCCCGCGGCCGCCAATCCACAAAACCCAACTGGGCCGCCAAAAAACGCCGCGAACTTTCCTCATCCTCTTCTCCCCATCCGAAAAAGAAGCCCCGCAAAAAACGCCGCTAGCCATTTTGAGTGCGGAAGCAAAGCTTCCGCTTTTACGGACCAAACCCCGTCACCCATCCGATCCACGCAGCACAGCTGCTCCCGCTGTCATCCCGACCAAAGCGACCCGGTTTTTTCTTCCGCGCCGAATTCTGGCGCGCCGGGTCGCGAAGTGGAGGGACCATGGCAACACTCTTCTGTATCCACCCAAAAAAATCTCCGCGCCCTCTGCGCCTCTGCGTTCCGTTCTCTTCTCTGTGCTAAAATGGATCTTCCCGCATCACTCCCGGAGGTGCTCATGAAATTCGGAGTCGTAGTCTTTCCCGGGTCCAACTGCGACCACGACGCCTTCCACGCCATCGGCCACGTCCTCCAAAAACCCGTCGAATTCATCTGGCACCAGTCCGAAGACCTCCACGATTGCGACGCCATCATCCTCCCCGGCGGCTTCTCCTACGGCGACTATCTCCGCACCGGCGCCATCGCTCGCTTTTCTCCCGTCATGAATTCCATCTCCAAATTTGCAAAAGACGGCGGCCTCGTCCTCGGCATCTGCAACGGTTTCCAAATCCTTCTCGAAGCCGGTCTTCTCCCCGGCGCCATGATGCGCAACTCCGGGCTCCGCTTCATCTGCCGTCACGTCCACATCCGCGTTGAAGACACCAACTCGCCCTTCACCAACGCCGCGCAAAAAGGCCAGATCCTCAAAATCCCCATTGCCCACAGCGACGGCAACTACAACTGCGACGCCGACACGCTCGCCGCTCTCGAAAAAAATCACCAGGTCCTTTTCCGCTACACCACGCCCGACGGCACCGATGACACCGCCGGCAATCCCAACGGCTCCACAAACAACATCGCCGGCATCTGCAACCGCGAACGCAACGTAGCCGGCTTGATGCCCCATCCTGAGCGCGCCGTAGAATCCGCCCTAAACTCCGAAGACGGTCTCGTAATTCTTCGTTCTATGGTCGAAGCATTAGTAGGCGCAGCCAAGGCCACCGCGTAACGTGGCAGGATGTTCTGAATTCGCAAAGTTTTCTGCGTCTCGCGAGATTTGTCATTCCGAGCGGAGTCTTCGAAGCGAGGAATCTGCTTTTGACTTTCCTGAGGTAACGGGTAAGCACTGAACATGGCCACCGCACAAACCGAAATCAAAGTCACTCCCGAAATCGCCGCCGAACATGGCGTCACCCGCGACGAATACGCCCGCATCCAGAAGATCCTCGGCCGCGATCCCAACATCACCGAACTCGGCATCTTCTCCGTCATGTGGAGCGAGCACTGCTCCTACAAATCCAGCAAAGTCCACCTCAAGCGCCTCCCCACCAAAGGAAAATTAGTAGTGCAAGGCCCCGGCGAAAACGCCGGCGTAGTCGACATCGGCGACGGCCTAGTCGCTGCTTTCAAAATCGAATCCCACAATCACCCCAGTTACGTCGAACCCTTCCAAGGCGCCACCACCGGCGTTGGCGGCATCCTCCGTGACATCTTCACCATGGGCGCCCGCCCCATAGCGGTCCTGGATTCCCTCCGCTTCGGCGAAATTTCACCCGCCGTAGCTTCAGCGAAGGCGGGCGACTCCGAAGCCGCCGCAAACCGCCGCATCCTCGACGGCGTAATCCGCGGCATCGCCAACTACGGCAACTGCTTCGGCGTTCCCACCGTAGGCGGAGAAGTCTCCTTCGAACCCTGCTACTCCCAAAATCCCCTGGTCAACGCCCTGGCCCTAGGCATCGCCCGCAAAGAAGACATCTTCCTCGCCAAAGCCAAGGGCCTCGGCAACCCCGTCATCTACGTCGGCGCAAAAACCGGGCGTGACGGCATCCACGGCGCCTCGCTCCTCGCCTCCGCCGAATTCACCGAAGAATCCCAGCAGAAACGCCCCAACGTCCAGGTCGGTGATCCCTTCACCGAAAAACTTCTTCTCGAAGCCTGCCTCGAAGCCATGAAAACCGGCGCCATCGTCGCCATCCAGGATATGGGCGCCGCCGGCCTCACCTGCTCCACCTGCGAAATGGCCTCTCGCGGCGGCACCGGCATCGAAATCGATCTCGCCAAAGTTCCCCAGCGCGAAACCGGCATGAGCCCCTACGAAATCATGCTCAGCGAATCCCAGGAGCGCATGCTCCTCGTCGCCGAAAAGGGCCGCGAGCATGAAGTCCTCGACGTCTTCAAAAAGTGGGGCCTCGATTCCACCGTCGTCGGCGAAGTCACCATCGGCGGCCTCCTCGTTGTAAAGGATCACGGCAAAGTCGTAGCAGCTATTCCCGCGCATCCCCTCGCCGAAGAGGGCCCCGTCTACAATCGCCCCATGTCGAGTCCTGCGCCGCGCGCCGCATCCGATAAAGATTGGTTCCCGTTCGCTCCCGAAAAAACCGATCTCACTGCCAATTTCAAAAAACTTCTCGCCTCACCCACCATCGCCTCGAAGCGCTGGATCACCGAGCAGTACGACACCAGCGTCCGCACCAATACCCTGGCCGGCCCCGGCGCCAGCGATGCCGCCGTAGTGCGCATCAAAGAATCCGAGAAGAATGGTGTCGTGCGCGCTCTCGCTCTCTCCACCGACGGCAACGGCCGCTGGTGCTTCCTCAATCCCAAAGTCGGCGCCATGCACGCCGTTGCCGAAGCCGCGCGGAACGTCGCCGCCTCCGGCGCGCGCCCCATCGCTGCCACCACCTGCCTTACTTTCGGCAGCCCCG
>DATHOY010000017.1:0-10515 GCA_035484435.1 Vulcanimicrobiaceae bacterium
CCGTCATTCTGTTCGCCGCGGTCTATGCGGCCGTCAAGATCGTGCCCGTCTATGTGGCCGAGTACCAGCTCAACGATAAAATCACGGAGCAAGCCCGCTTTGCCGTCGTCAACCACTACACCGAAGATCAGATACGGGACATCATCTTTAAAGTCATTCAGGATCTGGACATCCCCGCCAACCGCGAAGACATTAAGGTGCAGAACACCAATCATGGCGTCATGATCAGCGTGAATTACAGTGTTCCCGTCGATTTCAAGGTCTACAAGACCGAATTTAACTTCTCGCCTTCCAGCGAAGGGCGAGACCTGATGAAGTAAGCGGCGCACAGGCAATCCGTCATGCCAGGAGGCTGACTCCTTCTTCGGAGCAAACTATGGTTTTGCTCTGTTTCCTTATTAAGAGACAATAGACGTTAGCCCACCCTCAGGGAGCATTCTTTGCGATTGCGCATTCAAAAAGGTTTCTGGACTTCTGCGTTCGGGCTCAGCCTGCTCGCCGCCGTGGCCGCTTGCTTTATCCTTGCCGCCGCCATCTTCACCTTCTACTACGTCAAGTATTCGAAGATGATCGACCTCCGGCTTTCCGGCCACGTCCTGCAGAACACCACGCAGATTTTCTCGGCTCCCGAACACATCTCGGACGGCCAGGCTTGGGGCTCGGACGACCTGGTGACCTATCTCCAGCGCGCCGGCTACCGCCCCGATGCCGATGAAAATGCTCTCGGCACTTACACCGTTCAGGGCAACACCCTCGATATCCGGCCTTCAAAACTTTCCTTCTTCGCTGGTGGAAACGCATTGGCCGTTCAGTTCAACGGCAGGGTCATCCGCAGCATTCGTCCGCTTGGCGGCGGCTCGGACATGGGCACGGCCGAAATTGAGCCGGAGCTAATCACCAACCTATTCGACAGCCTCCGCGAAAAACGCCGCCCGGTCCGCTACGACGATTTGCCTCCCCAGTTGGTGCAAGCCATCCTTTCCGCCGAAGACAAGCGTTTTTTCGAGCACCCGGGTTTCGACTTCATCCGCATCGCCGGCGCGGCATGGGCGGACTTGCGCCACAAACGGATTGAGGGTGCCAGCACCATCACCATGCAGGTCGCGCGTACCTATTTTCTTTCTACCGATCGCACCTGGCGCAGAAAACTTGCCGAAGCCATGCTCTCCTTCGAGCTGGAGCAACGCTTCAGCAAGCAGCGCATTTTTGAGATGTATGCCAACGAAGTCTACCTCGGCAACCGCGGCAGCTTCGGCATTCGCGGATTCGCGGAAGCCAGTGAAGCGTACTTCGGCAAAGATTTGCGCCAGTTGACGTTGCCCGAATGCGCGTTCCTCGCCGGCTTGATCCGCGCGCCCAACTACTATTCCGTCGCCGACCGCCATCCCGAGCGCGCTGCCCAGGCGCGCGACCGCGTGCTCGCGCAAATGCTGGAGAACAAGTACATCACCGAACCCGACATCCAGGATGCCAAGAACCTCCAGCTTAAATTGGTGCGCTCCGCCATCTCCGGCAACGAAGCGCCCTACTTCGTGGACATGGTCAAGGATCACCTGCTCGATAAATATTCCGAGCAGGATCTCCTCAGCTCCAACTACCGCGTCTTCACGACGCTTGATCCGCAATTGCAGCGGGTCGCCGCCCTGGCTCTCGATGCCGGCATGAAAAATGTCGACGCCATGCTGGCCGCGAAATATGCCAAGACCCACAAGCCCAAAGCGAAAAAAGCCGAGCCGGAGCAACTTCCGCAAGTACAAGCCGCTCTAATCGCGCTCGACCCGCGCACCGGTGAAATCAAGGCGCTCATTGGCGGTAGAGACTATGGGCAGAGCCAGTTGAACCACGCGCTCGCTCATCGCCAGCCGGGCTCGGTCTTCAAACCGTTTGTGTACGCTGCCGCCTTCAATAACGCCGTGGATGGCGCCCAACCGGTGGTCACTCCCGCAACGACAGTGGATGACGAACCAACCGTCTTCGAATTCGACGGCCAGGAATACACGCCCAATAACTATGGCGAACGTTTCATGGGCAAGGTCACCGTCCGTCAGGCCCTCACGAATTCGCTCAACGTCGCCACTGTAAAAGTTGCCGAGATGGTCGGCTACGGCCGCGTAGTCCAGATCGCTCGCCAAATGGGCCTGACCGCTAACATTCGTCCCACCCCGGCAGTCGCCTTGGGCGCCTACGAGCTCACGCCGCTCGAAGTCGCCGGCGCCTATACCGCTTTCGCGACCATGGGCACGCGGGCCGAGCCTTTCTACATCAAGTCGGTCGTCAGTGCGGGCGGCAATTCGCTCGAAAAATATAGCCCGGCGACGAAGCTCGCTCTCGATCCCCGCGTCACCTACCTGGTGGACAGCATCCTGAAGGACGTCCTCAACAAAGGCACCGGCTCGCAGGTTCGCGTCAAAGGGTTCACCCTTCCCGCCGCGGGAAAAACCGGAACTTCCCGCGACGGTTGGTTCGCCGGATTCACCAGCAACCTGGTCTGCGTCATCTGGATCGGCTTCGACGACAACCACGATCTCGGACTCGCTGGCGGAGCCACCGCCGCTCCCATCTGGGCCGACTTCATGATTCGTGCCACCGCGTTGCCCGGCTACCGCGATGTCAGGGACTGGGATAAACCGGAAGGCGTCGATTCCGACATCATTGATGTGGACACTCTCGAACTTGCCACACCCAATTGCCCGGTTACCCGGGAAGAAGTTTATGTTTCAGGCTCCGGGCCTACCCAGCTTTGCGAACTTCACGGCGGTCACAACCCACTGAACGCTGCGGGTTCCTTCCTTTCGCACATCTTCGGCGGCGGCTCCTCCAATCCCCCGCCCCCCAATACCGGCGTTTCCCCGAACGGCCAGGTGGACAAAAACGGGGCTCCCGTCGCCGGCCAGCCCGGTGGCCAGGCTGTTGACCCCACCAAGGCCCAGGAAAAGAAAAAAGGCCCTTTACAGAAGTTTTTTGGTATCTTTGGGGACAAGAAAAAGAAAGATCCGGAGAAGCCTAATCCGGACAAAGGAGCTTCGCCATGACCAGGACCTTCTTGGCGATTCCGGCAGTGACCTTCCTCGCAGTTGCTCTCTCCCCTTCGTTGTCTTCCCAGGAAAAGCTGATTCGTTTTGCGGATACGTCTATCGCTACGGCCGCGCAAACGCCCGCTTCCTCCGGTATAGCCGACGAAGAGATGGCGCGCTTGCACATGGCGCGGAAGGAGTACAAGGAAGCCGAAGACATTTTCTATCACCTCGCCGTCACCAATCCCAAGAATGCGCAGTACTGGAATGAGTTGGGGATCGCGCACCACAACCAGGCCCAGTTGGACCAGGCGATCAAGTGTTATCAGAAAGCGGCGAAGGTGGATCCGCACTACGCCGATGCGCACAACAACATTGGCACTGTGCTCTACGAGCGCAAGAAATTTCCCAAGGCCATCCGCGCTTACAAGCGGGCCATTTCCATCCGCGATAATTTTGCCCCGTTTTATCTGAATCTGGGCTACGCCTACTTCAACCAGAAGGATTTTGAGAATTCGATCGCGTCGTTCCGCAAAGCGCTCGAGCTTGATCCGACTTCGCTCGATCCCACCCGGTCGCGCGGCGGCACCGTGATTCAGGACCGCTCAATCAGCGTAGACCGCGGGCGCTTCTACTATCTCCTGGCCAAGTCCTTCGCCCAGCAGGGCGACGTGGATCGCGCCATCATCTATCTCAGGAAAGCCCGCGACGAGGGCTACACCGACTTCAATTCCGTCCAGAAAGACCCGATCTTCTCCGCGGTCCTGAAAAATCCCGCGGCCGAGGATCTGCTGGCTCCAAGGCCCGTGGAATCCGCTCAGCCCTGATCGTTAAAACTGATTCTCTCTTCAAGTCGTTGTTTACAGTTCGCTTGGTGTCTTTACGCTCGATCACTTTTATTGCGGGTAATGAATTTCAGCCAATATTGCCTGAAACTCCGGCGTGTCTTTCACCGGCGCAAACTTCTTGTTTTGCGACTGCTTCAGGCACAGCAACGCAACGTCCCGCTCCTGATAAGCCGTATGGAGCCACGCCAGGCTCTGCTTTTTTTCGCCTAGCATTGAATACAGCACCGCGATATCGAACGCCGAAACAAAGCGTTTTTCCCGTTGCGCCAGCAGGAAGGACAGCTGTTCCCGTAGAGCCATTTCTTTAGCGGTTTCGTAGCCAGACTTTTCGTAGGCAGCTTTGATCTTCAGCGCCGCTTCCCGCTCTCCCCGCAAAAAGAGCGCAGTCGCGGCTTCGTTGATAGCTTCGGCAAAGCGCTTGTCGCTCTCGTAGATTTCCGCGAGCAAAAAATGGGCGTTATCGGATGCTGGATCCAGTCCGATCGCGGCTTTCAGCTGAGTTTCCGCCTCCACAGGCCTCCCGGCACCCATCAGGATGCTCCCTAGAGTCACCAGGTACTCCGCGTTCAGCGGGTCCAGTTCCACGGCTGTCCGTAATTCCTGTATCGCTTGCTCGCGCCGGCCCTGCAGCGAGAGAAACAGCCCGTTCCATTCATGCGCGCTCGGGTCGTTCACATTCAGCGTCAGGGCCTTTTGAATCTCCACCTGCGCTCCTGCCCAGTCATAATTTACGGTGAGCAGGGCGTCCGCAAGATAAATGTGCGCCTCCGGATTCGATGGATCGATTTCAATAGCCTTCTCCGCGGCCACCCGCGCCTTCGCATAGGCTTCCGTGGGTTTCAGCAGCCCAAGATTGGCTCCGCGTTCATAAATGCGCGCCAGCGCGGCATAGGGCGGCGCGCAATTCGGATCTTTCTTCATGCCCTCCTCAAACGCCTGAAAGATCCGATCCAGTCCGTCTGCTGTGTGCACATTGGACTCTGCCAGTCCCCGCAAATAAAAATCCATCGCATCCGCCTTTCGCACGTGCTTGCGCGTCGCGGGTTCCAACACCGTATGCACCATGTTGGCGATTTCCGTCGCCGCATCGGTCTCAATATAAAGCGGCTCACCGAACTCGTAATCGAACTGGTGACTCCACTTCGGCGACTGGTCCGCCACGCGAATCAACTGCGCCACCACGCGCACGCGCGACCCCTCGCGGCGGATGCTGCCTTCCAGCAGGTAGTCGGAATTCAACTCGCGCCCGATCTCTCTCGCGCCTTTTCCGGAGTGTTTGTACTTCATCGCCGAGGTCCGCGCGATTACTCCCAAGTTTTGCGAATTCACGCGGCCCAGTTGCGAAATGGTCTCTTCCGTCATCCCGTCGCTGAAATATTCCTGCGCTGGGTCGTTGGTCAGATTTTCGAAGGGCAGCACCGCCACCATCGTCCGGCTGGGCATGCCGTTACTGCTGGCTCGCGCGTGACGATTGCTCCAGTAATAGCCCCCGCCAACCACGCCGATCAGCGCGGCAGCCAGCAACACCACCCGGCGGTTAAACAGCGGCCGGTGAGTTTCGGGCCGATAGTAGAAGGGATTCTCGACGGCGGCGCCTTGCACGTCCAGTTTTCCCGCTGGAAGCTCTTCGGGGATCTGCGCAGGGGGCACTTCGGTCTGCATCGGCGCGATGAACCGATATCCTCGCCGCGGAACCGTTTCCAGATACCGGGGGGAATCCGCCTCATCATTCAAGGCCGCCCGGATTTTCTTCACGGCCGTGTTCAATGCATGGTCGAAGTCTACGAACGTATCCTCGGGCCACACGCGCTGCCGCAATTCTTCCCGCGTAAGCAGCTCTCCGGGGCGTTCGAGCAACGCCACCAGGACCTGGATGGGCTGTTCCTGACAGCGAATGCGCATTCCGTTCTTCCGGAGTTCTCCGGTACGGGGGTCGACCTCAAATGCGCCAAATCGAAAAATGGCTCGGAGGGGATTCGATGTACTCATAGTGACCTCGGTGTATTGGACGAAATGCATGGAAACTTGTGTCAATCGCCTCTTCCACACGCGTCACTTTTCTCGAAATAAGTCCTGCCGCAATCGCTAGTTAACCGGCCACCCACAATCCATCCGGAATCCACGCGCAAGCCCTTGTGATACCCCGCCGGGCCTCTACGGTGAGCGATACCGTCAGGGAGCGTGCGGCAACTTTGCATCGCCGATTCATTCGATTGGGTATCCTGTTTCTGATTGGCTCTTGGACCTGGGGATCTTCGCCGGCAGCCACACCCCCCAAAAATCCATCCCATCACTCTGGCCATTCGATTCCGCCCGGAACGATTCCGGTAAAGGTTTACCGGGGATTTTTGGTGGTCGCCGAAGGCCAATTTGGTGGTACCAACGAACACCAGAATTTCATCATCGACACCGGAACCTCGCCCAGCATCCTCAATATCAGCGTCGCAAGGCAGCTCGATCTAACCCTTTCGCACGCCAAACTGTCCGCCATCGGCCGCGACTCACAAACCTTGGCCGCCATTGTGCCGGAGATTCGTCTCGGTCCTCTTCAAGCGCTGTCCGTTCCCGTCCTCGTCACGGATCTCACCGCCGTCGAGCGCGATCTGAATCTTCCAATTGCTGGGATTCTAGGAATGGATGTTCTTGCAAGGACCAGTTTCCGCCTCGACTATGGAAGCCAGCTGATGGAGTTCGGCGAAATCGCTCCCGTGGGAATCCCCGTAAATTTGTCGGCTCGAACGAATCTCCCCATCGCCGAGATAAAAATTGGCGGAAAGCTTCTGCATCTGCTCGTGGACACGGGCTCCGACCGCCTGGTGTTTTTCGGCACCAGGTCCGCCGCCGAATTTTCGCCCACCGCCGCCAAGAGCGTGCTGCAGGGCAACACTGTCGCCGCCACCGTTCCGGTCCGCGCCGTCTCTTCCCTGGAATTCGAGTTGAGCGGCCGGCGCTTCAACCAGGACGCTTACTTCGTACCGGACAGCGAAGAGCCGCTCTTCGATGGACTCCTCAGCGTTCGCTCTTTGGGTATTCGCGTTCTCTCGCTCGACGCGAATCGCCGTGTCGTGTACCTGTTGAAGTAACGCCGCCGCCGCGATCTCGCAACCTCTTGTCCGCTGCCTCTGCTAGAATGTTGTCTTCATGGAAAAACGGCGGCAATGGCCTCGCAAGCTGTCTCTGATTCTGTTCGGCGGCCTTTTATTTCTTCTGCCTGCAGATGCGCCCGCCCGGCAAAGCGCCGCGCCCGTTTCCGGCCGCCCTGCCTCGCTTCCCCCAAGCGGCGTCTTCCTCGTTTTTCCTTTTGAAAACTCCGGGGCCTCGCCGCGCCTGGACTGGATCGGCGAAGGCCTGGAAGAACTCACTATCCAACGGCTTTCCGCCGCCGGCCAGCAGGTCTTTTCACACGAGGGCCGCCTCGACGAAATGGACCGCGCCGGCCTGCCGCCAAACGCTAAGCTGAGCCGCGCCACCATGCTGCATATCGCGCAGGACCTGGACGCGGACTACGTCGTCTTCGGCAATTTCACCTCCGACGGGACCTCCCTCACCGTCAACGCCCGCGTCTTGCGCGTCAACCCCGTCGCTCTTCTCCCAGCCGTCCGCGAAACGGGTCCGCTCGATTCCATGATGAATCTCTATACGCGGCTCACGTGGCGTCTGCTCACCAGCGTCGACCACAATTTTCCAATGAATCTTGCCGACTTCACGAAACTTCAGCGCGTTCTCTACCTGGGCGCCTTCGAACATTACATCCGCGGCCTGCTCGCCAGCGAAGACGAAACTCGCATCCGCGACCTGAAAGAAGCCGTCCGCCTGGAGCCAAACTGGCCCGACCCTGCATTTTCTCTCGGCCAGGTCTATTTCACCCGCAATGATTGCTCGTCCGCCTTGCCATGGTTTGCCCGCGTTCCCTCCGCCAACGAACGCAGCGTCGAAGCCATCTTCGCGACCGGTGTCTGCGACCTTCGCCTCAATCAGCCCGACAAAGCAGAAAAAGTTTTCAGCAAGCTCCAGGAAGATCTGAAGCTCAACATGGTCAGCGGCGCCGACCTGCCGGAAATTCTAAACAACTTGGCTCTCGCCCTCGCGCGACAGGGCAAGCTGGGCCTCGCGATCCCTGCTCTTTCTCGCGCCCGCGATCTCGATCCCGACGAAGACGATTATCCGTTCAACCTTGGCCTCGTTTCTTTGCAGAACAATGATCTCGCCGCGGCCACTACTCAATTCCGTGAGGCCTCTGAACGCGAGCCCGACAATCCGGAAGATCGCGCCTTCTTGATCAACGTCCTGGACAAGACGGGAAAGAAAAACGAAGCCACCGAAGCCCGTGACACTGCGCTCGAAGCCTTCGGTCCCAACGGCCTGCCCGTGCTGAAATTGGATGGCAAACCCGAATCTTTCGCGAAGTATCAGCGCGTGAGCAGGGAACTCGACATCACATCGTTACGCATGCAGCTTGCCACGCCCCCCGCGGTCAACAACTCATCCGCCGAATCAATTTCTCCTGTCGACTCGGTTGTTGCACACATCCGCCGAGGCCGCCAGGAACTTGGCGCCGGACGCCTCGATACGGCCGAAAAAGAATTTCGCGCCGCGCTCGCAGCCGATCCGAAAAATGCCTCCGCTCACCGCGAACTTGCCGATGTTTCCCGCAGAAGGGGTAAACTCGACGAAGCGGTCCAGGAGCTGCAAGCCTCTCTGGCTTTGCGCGATTCGGCCACCGGCCGTGTAATGCTGGCGCGAATCTATCTGGAGCAGAAAAAGCCGGAGTTGGCCCGTGCGGAAGTTGAAAAAGCCGTAAAGCTCGCGCCAAACTACACCGAAGCGCGCCAGTTGCTGGATCACCTGGAAAAGAACAAGCCCACGGGAGGCAAACCATGAACGCTCGTGGCCGCCGGTTTCGAACGACTGCATTTTTCTCTGCGCTTGGTGTCTGCGCTGTCTTGCTTTTTTTCTGCCTCGGTTTCTTACAGGCCGCAGCACCAGAGACGCAAAACTCTCCCCTTGTTCTCGAACTGAAGCTCGATCGCGAAGTCGAACCAATTCTCGCCACCTATATCGATGAAGGCCTCGCCGATGCCGCTCACCGCCAGGCCGCGCTCGTCTTGATCACAATGGACACTCCCGGCGGTCTCAGCGATTCCATGACCGACATGATCCACCACATTCTGGAATCCCCGGTCCCCGTCGCCGTCTTTGTTTCTCCCTCCGGCGCGCGCGGTGCTTCAGCTGGTTTCTTTATTCTTTTGTCTGCCGACATCGCCGCCATGGCACCCGGCACCCGCACTGGCGCATCCACGCCCATTCTTCTTCCTGGTGGATTTTCCGTCCCGGTGGACGAGGTCTTGCGCAAGAAACTAAATAACGATGCCACGGCGTTCCTCCGCAGCTTCACGGAAAAGCGCAACCGCAATCCAAAGCTCGCCGAAACCTCCGTCACCGACGCCCAGGCATTCACCGAAAATGAAGCCCTGGCGGGCCATCTCATTGACCTGATCGCCCGCGACAACACGGACCTCTTGCACCAGTTGAACGGCCGCGAGGTCAAGCGCTTCGACGGCAAAACCGTAAAGCTCGCTCTCGAAAATTACCGGTTCGATGAATTTCATCTCTCCGCACGCCAGCGTTTCCTCGCCTACATCGTGGATCCGAACATTTTCTTTCTCCTGATGCTCGGTGCCGTGCTGGGCCTCTATACCGAGTTCACCCATCCCGGCGTAATCGCTCCCGGCGTCATCGGTGGAATCTGCGCGGTCCTCGCCCTTTACGCGATGCATTTGCTCCCCGTGAATTTTGCCGGCGTGGTTCTAATCCTGCTCGCCTTTGCTCTCTTTATCCTCGAAGCGAAATTCGCCAGCCATGGCGTTCTCCTCCTCGGTGGCGTCGTCTCCATGTTCTTGGGCGCGGTCTTCCTGATTCGTTCACCACTGACGCCCGGTGGCGTAAGTCTTGGCGTCGCGCTGGGCGTGACCGTCCCTGTAGCCTTCCTGACGGTGTTCCTCATGCGTCTGGTCCTCAAGTCCCGCGGGTGGAAAACAACCACGGGCAAGGAAGAAATGCTCGGCGCCGAAGGCGTCGTCACCGCCGCGCTGTCCGTTCAAGGCGAAGGTATGGTCCGTGTACACGGTGAATTATGGCGCGCGGCCGCCGCTTCTCCCGTTCCCGAGGGAGCGCTGGTCCGTGTAACGCGCGTCGAAGGTTTAAAACTGTTTGTGGAGCCGAAGCAAGCTTAGGTCACCACTGGCAGTCAGAGTTGGCGTAGGTCCCGGAGGCAATCATGTTCGAGTTCTTTGGTTTGGGCACGCTGATCGTCATTGCGCTGTTTCTGCTGTGGGTCTGGAATTCGCTTTACATCATCAAGGAATGGGAGCGCGGCGTCGTCCTCCGCCTGGGCCGGCTGCTCCCGGAAGCGAAGGGCGCTGGAGTCCGCTTGGTCTTCTGGCCGATCGAAACGCTCTACCGCATCAGCCTGCGCCTCGAAACGCTCGACGTTCCTCCGCAGGACATCATCACCCGCGACAACGTCAGCGTGAAAGTAAACGCCGTCTGTTATTTCCGCGTCGTCGACGCCAACCTCGCTCTTTCGCAAGTGCAGAACTATCAGTATGCAACCTCGCAACTCGCGCAAACCACGCTCCGCAGCGTTGTCGGCC
>DATHOY010000018.1:0-23717 GCA_035484435.1 Vulcanimicrobiaceae bacterium
CGAATTCCCAATTAACAAATTTCCACCAACTTAAAATACTTGTCATCCTGAGCCTATCCGACGAGGATAGGCGAAGGACCTCAACGTAAAGTTCATCAGGAAAATTGACCAGGACCTCAAATCCGACAATGCCGCCAACCCACACCACTCCAGAATCCACCAAGCTCACCATCTGCGTCTGGCACCCATTCACCGAATGGCGCCCGCCCGCCTCACTCGCCGACGCCATTCGCAAACGCTGGCCCGCTATGCGGGTCCTGCATCTCCCCGACTACGACCGCCTCCCTCAGGAGCTCCCCGACACGGACATCTTCGTCGGCTACTCCCTGCGAGCGAACCAGCTCTCCGACGCCAAAAAACTAAAATGGATTCATTCCACCGCAGCCGGTGTGGCCCAACTCATGTACCCGGAACTCCGCGATTCCGGCATCCGCGTAACCAATCCCAGTGGCATCTTCTCCGTCCCCATGGCCGAACACACGATGGGCCTGCTGATCGCCCTCGCCCGAAATTTCCCGGATTCCGTTCGTCACCAGGATCAATCGCGCTGGGCCCAGCAGGAACTCTGGGATCAGCCGCAACATCTCACCGAACTGAATGGCCAGCTTCTGCTGATCGTTGGCTACGGCTCCATCGGCCACGAACTGGCCCGCCGCGCCAAAGCCTTTGACATGCGTGTCTGGGGAGTTTCGCGCACCGGCAAAGGCGACGCCTCGCTCGTCGAAAGAATCGTCCCCATCACCCAGCTTCACGAAGTTTTACCGCACGCCGACTTTGTAGTCGTCAGTGCGCCCGAAACCACCGAGACAAAGCGATTATTTGGTGCGCCCGAACTCGCATGCATGAAACCCACAGCCCGCCTCATCAACGTCGCACGCGGCTCCCTTCTCGATCAATCCGCGCTCCTCGCCGCCCTCCAACAGAAAAAAATCGCAGGCGCCGCTCTCGACGTCACCGATCCCGAACCCCTGCCCGCCGCCGACCCGCTCTGGAAAGCCCCCAACCTGCTCATCACTCCGCACACCAGCGCCATCAGCGACCGCCTCTGGCCGCGCCAAACTGCTTTGCTGTTGGATTTACTGGAACCCTGGTTCGCAGACCGCGAACTTTTCAACCAGGTTGATCTCCACCGCGGCTACTAGAAGACTCGCACTTAATTTTGAGTGCGAGAGCGAAGCTCTCGCTTTTACGGAGGAACCCCAATCTCCCAACCCGAACTTCGTCGCTAATCCCCCACCCCGCCCTTCACCGACTGATATCCTTCCCGCGTATACACCACAATCTTCTGTTTCTTTCCTTTTTGATCGTTTACCACCAGCGGCCCGCCGTCCGGCGCTACCAGCTCCACCTTGATTTTCCGGAACTTTCCATCCTGATTCTGATTCGATGGCGTATACGAAATGCTGTACTGGTGCCGCAGAAACGCTGCCACCTCGCGCATGATCCCGGGAATCTCCCCGTCAAACTGCGGGAACCACGCGAATCCTCCCGTCATCTGCGCAAACGTCTTCATCTGGTTTTCCGCCTGCAGAAAATCCATCCGCGTCATCGTGCCCAGGGACCGATGCATTTCCAGGTAATTACTCAGCGGCTTATCCAACCCAACCACAAAAATCGTCGTATCCGTTCCCCGAAGCTGCTTCATCGTCTGATCCAGCGTATGCTTCGAAAACGTATCCACGCCCGACGCCAGCACCAGGATCGATTTTTTCCCCTTTACGTCCTTCAGCCGCTCGTTTGTATCCAGCAACGCATCGAACAGGTTCGATTCGCTGAACCCCGGGTAATACAGGTGGTATATCGCCGCTTCCACTTCCTGCTTGTTTTGCGTAAAATCCACTTCCGTCCTCGGCTTCATATCAAACGTAACCAGTGCCACCCAGTCCTTCTGATTCAGGTTCGGAAACAGCGCGCCTGCCCAATATTTTGCCTGGTATCCGAACCAACCGTAAAACCGTGCGCTGAACTCCATCAGCACCACCATCGTGATCGGCGCGTCCGTCGGACCGAATGAAGTGATGGTCTGCGGCTGGCCATCCTCTAGTACACGGAAATTTTCCTTTTTCAGCCCCGGGATAATGTCCCCATTCTGCGTCGCGGCCACCACGTCCAACGTCACCACTGGCACTTCCACGGAAATCGACACGCCGCCTTCCTGAGGTTTCTGCTGTTGCGGCGTGGACGGCTTTTGCGCGGGCGCGGAATTATCCTGCCCTGGCGAAGTCGGCTGCGGCCCCGCGGGGGCCTGCGCCCACACCGTCGTGCTGCAGGCCGCCACCATTCCCGCCAGAATTCCCAACCGCGCCATTGCCTGCAAAGATAAGGCTCTCATCCGTTTTCCCCTGTTTTCCCCGGCAATTGCTTAGATGCCGTTTTCTGGCACTGCGTCGTCTCCCAATAAGACGTATCCCGTGCGGATTACGTAACGTCCGCCGCCGCCAATTCCGGCCCTTCCTACCTCGCATGTTAATATGGAGTTTACTGTTGGCAATACGCATTCACAACTGGGGGGTGTATACGTGCTGCGCAGGCACATTTCTTCTTCAATTCTAAGCCTGTTGTTCCTGTCCGGATTCCTAAGCTGCAATTTGAATGCGCAAGTGGCGCAGAGGTCTCCCGCGCTGGGCATTCCGCAAGCCCCTCCGCTGGTTGGTGACACGGTAGCCCTTGCCCTGGAAGCACAGAACTGGCTTGTCGAACTCCTCAAGATCAACACTACGAATCCCCCCGGCAACGAACAGGCCGCGGCAAAATACATCGCCGGAATCCTCGCCAAGGAAGGCATCACCGCCGACATTCTCGATCTCGCGCCCGGCCGCAGCGCCGTGGTTGCCCGCCTGCGCAGCAGCGCCGTCGCCGATCCTTCGAAAGCGTTGCTCCTCGTCGCGCACATGGACGTTGTCGGCGTCGACCGCACCAAGTGGTCCGTCGATCCCTTCGGCGGCGTCATCAAGGACGGTTATATCTGGGGCCGCGGCTCGCTCGACGACAAAAGCATGCTCGCCGCGAATCTTGCCGCCTTCATCGCGCTTAAGCGCGGCAACGTGCACCTGAATCGTGACGTCATTTTTCTAGGCACTGCCGACGAAGAGCAGTTCGGCGATGCCAGCGTGAAAATGGTCATCGCCAAGTATTGGGACAAAATCGCCTCCGGCTTCGCCATAAACGAAGGTGGCAAGGTTCTTCTGGATAAATCTGGCAAAGTCCAATACGTCGCGCTGCAGGCCGCCGAAAAAGTTTCCATCAACGTCACTCTCACCGTCACTGGCAAGGGCGGCCACGCCTCCACGCCCACCAAAGACAACCCTGTCGTCCATCTCGCCGCCGCCGTCGACAAAATCGGCAACTACAACACGCCCGTTCATCTCACTTCCATCGTCCACCGTTACTTTGAAGCCCTCGCGCCTCTCGAAGACGAGGAAACCAGCAAATGGATGAAGGTGATCGATACTCCCGATCGCGGAGAACACGCCATCCGCTACCTCTCCGAAGCCAATCCCATGTGGAACTCCATGATGCGCGACACCATCGCGCCCACGATTCTCCAGGCCGGATTCCGCGGCAACGTGATCCCCTCCGACGCTCGCGCCGTTCTCAACATCCGCCTCGTTCCCGGCGACACCATCGACGTCCTCGTCAACGATTTGAAAAAACTCGTCAACGATCCGCAGGTCAAGTTTGAAATCGCGCCCGAAGGCGGCCTTGCGGCTCCAAACTCCTCCCTTGAAAATGATTTCTTCTATCTGATCACCAGAGCTTGCGCCCAGGAATTCGGCGGCGTGCCGGTGATCCCGTTCATGTCCACCGGCGCCACGGACTCCGCGCAGCTTCGCCTGCACAGCGTTCAGGCTTACGGCCTTCGCCCGTTTCCGGTCAACGAAGCCGACGATGCCCGCGTCCACGGCGACGAAGAGCGCTTGCCTCTCGCTTCGTTCCCCAAGGGCGTCGACCTGATGGTCCATATCGTTGCGGAGTTTTCCGTCACCAGGTAACCATCCAACTGTTCTACAATCAAAGCTCCTATGGCGATGAACTCGCGGCACTCCAAGATCGTCTGCACCCTCGGCCCGGCCACCAATTCGCCGCGCATGATCCGCCGCCTGATCGAAGCCGGCATGGATGTGGCCCGCCTGAATTTTTCCCACGGCACGCATGAAACCCACGCCCAATCCATCGCCATGGTCCACGCCGCGGCCGCTGAACTCGGCAAGACCGTCGGCATCCTCGCCGACCTGCAAGGTCCGAAGATTCGCACTGGTGCGCTCGCCGGCGGCGGCACCGTCACTCTGCGTGGCGGCCAGCAGTTCATCATCACCACAGCGAAAATTCTCGGCGACTCTACGCGCGTCAACACCACTTTTCGCCCGCTCCCTCGGGAAGTGAAATCCGGCGACCGCATCCTCCTCTCCGACGGCCTCATCGAACTCCGCGTTGAAAAAATCCGCGGCCCCGAAGTCATCTGCCGCGTCGTGAATGGCGGATCGCTCGGCGAACATAAGGGCATCAATCTTCCCGGCGTGAAATTGCGCGTGCCCGCGTTGACGCCAAAAGACCGCGAAGACCTGCGTTTCGCCCTCTCCCACAACGTGGATTTCATCGCCGCCAGCTTCGTCCGCCGACCCGAAGACGTTCTGCTGGCCAAGGCCCTTATCCGCCGGGCAAAAAAAGACACGCCCGTCATCGCCAAGCTCGAAAAGCCCGAAGCCATCGAAAATCTGGAAGGAATTTTGCGCGTCTCGGACGGCGTCATGGTCGCGCGCGGCGACCTTGGCGTGGAAATGAATCCCGAAACCGTCCCCGTCGTTCAGAAAAACATCATCGCGCGTGCCCGCGAATTCCGCCGCCCGGTAATCACCGCCACCCAGATGCTCGAGTCCATGACCCAGAATCCGCGCCCCACGCGCGCCGAAGCCTCCGATGTCGCCAACGCCATTTTCGACGGCTCCGACGCCGTCATGCTCTCCGCCGAAAGCGCATCCGGCAAATATCCCATCGAAGCCGTATCCATGATGGCCCGCATCATCCACGAAGCCGAAGCCAGCATCCAGGAATACCCGCGCCCCACCACATCGCAGGAGCAGCTTAAGGTCGCCGAAACCGTCGCCGAACTCGTCTGCCACGCCTCCCGCGAACTCCATATGAAGCTTATCGCCATCTTCACCCACAGCGGCTTCACCGCGCGTCTCGTCTCCCGCTATCGCCCGCTCGTTCCTATCGTCGCGTTTTCTCCCGAAGCTTCAACCCGCCGCCGCATGTCGCTCCTTTGGGGCGTAACATCGCGCGGCATCTCCGACATCAAGAAAATTGACGGCCTCGCCGAAGTAGCCGAAAAACGCCTCCTCGAAGAGCGCCTCGTCAAAAAGGGTGACGTCATCGGCATCGTCGCGGGCACACCCATGGGCATTCGCGGCACCACCAACTTCATGAAATTTCACGTTATCGGGAGTCTGTAAGCAGCAAGCTTGGGACTAATTCACCCAGCTATCCGGCCGCGAAGGCGGCTCATCCTTCGACTTCTTCATGTACACCTGAAATTTCTTCCGGTTCCGCTCGAATCTCCAGTCCGCCATCTCATTCCGCACGCGGTACAGAAACGACCCCCGCCGCAAATACAGCCACCCGATCAGCATCCCGCCCAGGTGGCACAAATGGCTGACTCCATCGCCGCCCGCCCCCAGCGTGGCGAAGAACTGAACGGCGCCCATTACCGCCACAAACGGCCGCATCGGCATAGTCAGGGGCAACGGAAAAAGCCAGATTCGACGGTCGGGAAACAGAATCGCGTTCGCAATAAAAATCCCGAAGATGGCGCCCGAGGCCCCGATCGTCGGAGTATCCTCCGGCCGATGCCCCCAAAGCATCGGTGTCACTTTCACCAGGATGGTGATCAATCCGGCGCCCACTCCGCAGATGAAAAAATAGTTGAGGAACCGTTTCTTTCCCCACACCAGTTCCAGTTCCCGGCCAAACATCCACAGCATCAGCATATTGATCAGCAGATGCCCCAGCCCGCCGTGAAGGAAAATATAGGTGACCGGCTGCCAGATGCGTAATCCGGGAATCGGGCCGAGAGGCACCAATCCAAGATGCAGATTGATCCAAAGGGTGACTTCCCGCGTGTTCGGTGATTCCAGCAGCCATGCCAACGTCTGCAGGAGAAAAACGCCCGTGCAAATCATCACCAGCAGTTTCACCGCGGGCGTAATAAATCCGCGCCAATCAAATCCCACACGCGGCGCAAAGGTCGAGCTCATAACTGCAGTGTACGGCGGTCCCAGCCACCCCGTCAAAAGGCAGTTTCCCGCCGGCGCCGGGCTTCACCCCGGCCAGCCCTCCGAGCTTTCTCATTCTAATTCTTACTGGGTGCCCCACGTGCCGGTGTTGCACGTGGGTTCTTTCTTCTCTGTGAACTCTGTTCTCCGCCTTTGTGTCCTCTGTGTTAAGTCTGTCCTTCCCTCGTAATTTTTCGGTCCACCTGGCGACCCCTTAATCCAGCTTCTTCCTCGCAAAATAAAACAGCGACCCCGCCAGCACCACAAACATAAACGCCCCAAACAGGCTATTCGTCGCCAGCCCTCCCAATATCTTCGGCCCGATCGCAAATAGATCCGGCCGCCACGGCAATCGCAACACGGACGAAACCCACTGCGGCACGCGATTCGAGATTTCCGGGTCCTGCAGCAAATTGATAACAATTCCCAGCAGTCCGAAAATCCCTCCCGCCGCAATCAGCCCGCTCGAATAAAGCGCTCCCGGACTCGCCTCGCTTTCATCCTTCTTCTTCGTCGTCGCTTCCACCGCCCAGCGGATCAACCCTCCCGCAAACATCGCCCCCGTCGTCGCGATCGAAAGATACGACCCCGTCGCGAACGCTAGCGATCGCACTCCAAGTATCTCCACCGCAATCACCAGCGCCACGCCCATCAGCACCAGCCGCCACGGCAATCGCTGGTTCAATATTCCATTGATTACCGTCGCCATCAGTCGAGCCTGCGGCGCCGGCGCTTTGTCGCTGCCGATGCCTTGCGCCCACTGATATTCGATCTGCTTGCTGCCCGCGTCGTACAGATACTCCCCGTCGGGAATTTCGTGTGAACCCAGCGAGTTCACCAGCACGTAGCTCTTGTTCTGATAGACAAAAGTATCCCGCTCGATCTTCACCCCGCTCGGTAACGCCTGTATGCTCACCGGAATCGTCGTCGGGATATATTTCGTTAGCCCCTGGTTCATCAAGTTCAGCGTCGCGCCGATAGCCACCGTCGACACCGTTACGCCCACCAACAGCCCCATCTGCTGCCAGAAAGGAGTCGCCCCCACCAGGTAACCCGTCTTCAAGTCCTGCGAAGTCGCCCCCGCAATCGCCGCCGCGATGCAAACCGCTCCGCCAATCATCAATGCCAGCACCGCGTACCTCGGGCTGGTCCATCCGGCCACAAAAAATATCGCGCAGGTCGCCATCAGCGTGGCGATGCTCATCCCGCTGATCGGATTCGACGAATTCCCCAGCAACCCGCTGATTCGCCCCGCCACCGTCACAAACAAAAATCCGAACACCACCACGAACACGGCCGCGAACAAATTCTGATACCACTGCGTCTGCGCACCCTCAATCGGAAAGAACGTCAGCACCGCCCAGATCATCGCCACGATCACAATCGATCCGCCGACAACCCACCGCATGGGAACCTCGTAATCGAGGCGGCTGGAGGATTCCGTATGGCTGCTTCCTTCCGCCTGAACGTCCTTCAGCCCGGCCCGAAGCGCCGAAATGATCGTCGGCATCGTCCTCAGCAGCGTAATCAGTCCGGACGCGGCCACCGCTCCCGCCCCCATTGGCCGGATATAGCTCCTCCACAAATCATCCGGCGACATCAATGGAATGGGAATCGTGGAAGGATAAATCGGCGTGTTCCCGGCCAGTTGCCCGTAAAACTTGATCGCCGGCATCATCACCATCCACGACACGATGCCCCCCGCGAACAAAATTCCCGCCACCCGCGGCCCGATGATGTAGCCCACTCCCAAATATTCCGACGTGATGGCCATGCGAAATGATGCGCCCGGAAACCAACTTGGCCGCGCTTCCGGTTGCCCCGTCCATGCCTGCACCGTATTCATCAAAAACGTATAAATCCCGCCCAGGCCTAGTCCCCAAAACACTCGCCCCGCAAACGACCCACCGCGCTCTCCCGCAACCAGCACATCGGCGCAGGCTGTGCCTTCCGGGAATGCCAGGTTGCCATGCTCCTTCACAATCAACTGCCGCCGGATCGGCACCATGAACAGCACGCCCAACCACCCTCCCAGCAGCGCGATGGGAAAAATCCGCCAGAACGTGAAGTCGGAGCTGAATCCCAAAAAGATCAGCGCCGGTATCGTGAACATCACGCCCGCCGCCAGCGATTCCCCCGCCGACCCCGTCGTCTGCACAATGTTGTTTTCCAGAATCGTCGAGCGCCCGAACGCCCGCAAAATGCTGATCGACAGCACCGAAATCGGAATCGATGCCGACACTGTCAGTCCAGCGCGCAATCCCACGTACACCGTCACCGCTCCGAACAGCAGCCCGAACAACCCCCCCAGCACCACCGCCCGCAACGAAAATTCGGCCAGCTTTTGCTCAGCCGGCACGTAGGGCCGAAATTCACCCGCTGGTGCCGTGGAACTCCATGGACGGTCGCTCACCGTTTCCTCCCTGAATCCTTCTGGTTCTCTGTTCAAATGTTTCGATGCAAACGTTTCGTGTCAACCAACCCGGTTCGAACGCTCGTTTGTTTCCGTGTGCCCGGATTATGCCCCACCCTGGCCCCGCCGCAAAGCGCTTCCTGCACCCCGCCAGCACCTCCACCCTCACGTTCTCTTGACATCCTCCGCACTGGTCAGTATTGTCACCTGCATTCGGTACTTGTGTCGGCCGGTGTGAACCGGGTGGGCGTACTCTTTCCAGGCTCGAATCTTCTCTGTCCTGGATTGCGATTCTCCGCTCTCCGCCAGCTGCCGCTCATTCCGTCCGTCAGGAGCCCAGCGTGAATCCGCGCCGCCTCGCCCTCACCCTAATTTTCATTTCCGTTGCGCTTTTATCCAAACCCTTTGCAACCAGCATGTCCGGTGATGACTGGTTGCCAATCGATCCCGCCGAACTCAAAATGACCGGTGAACCCAAAGCCCCCGGCGCCCCCGCCATCTATCTCTATCGTCAGGTCGATCGAGACGACCAGGGCGGCCACGAGTCCCAGTATTACCGCATCAAGATTTTCACCGAAGAAGGCCGCAAGCAGGCCGACGTCGAAATTCCTTTCCTCAAGGAAGTCGACCAGGTCAACAACATTAAGGCCCGCACCATCCGTCCCGACGGCTCCGTCGCCAATTTCGACGGCAAGGTCTACGAGAAGACCATCGTAAAAGCCCGCGGCGTAAAATACCTCGCGAAGACCTTCACTCTTCCCGACGTGCAGGTAGGCAGCATCATCGAATACAAATACATACACTCCTGGCCCAACGAACTCATCTACGATTCGCACTGGATCATCAGCAGCGACCTCTTCACCAAGCGCGCCAAATTTACCCTCAAGCCCTACACTCAGTTCGCTCTCCGCTGGAGCTGGCGCAACCTCCCTCCGGGCTCTCCCCAACCCGTCAATGAACACTCCACCATCCATCTCGAAATCAACGACATTGGCGCCTTTCAGGTGGAAGACTACATGCCCCCGCAGGACGAGCTCAAAGCCCGCGTGAATTTCGTCTACAACCAGGACAACGATGAAAAGGAGCCGGAGAAGTTCTGGAAAAAGGAAGGCAAAAAAAAGTTCGATCGGGTTGAATCCTTCGTGAACAAGAAGAAAGCCATGGAACAGGCTGTCGCCACCATTGTTTCTCCTTCCGATACCGCAGACGTCAAGCTCCACAAAATCTATGCCCGTGCCCAGCAGGTCCGCAATCTCTCCTTCGAGGAGGAAAAATCCGAAAAGGAAAAGCAGCGCGAGAAGCAGAAGGAACTCAACAACGTGGAAGATGTCTGGAAGGCGGGCTATGCCGGCGGCTCTTACATCAACTATCTCTTCATCGGCCTCTGTCGCGCCGCCGGATTCGAAGCTTATTCCGTCCTCGTCTCCAGCCGCGACTCTTATTTCTTCGAGCCGAACCTGATGAATCCGGGCCAGCTGAACGACAATGTCGTCCTCGTTAAATCCGAAGGCAAGGAACTCTACTTTGACCCCGGCACCCAGTTCACTCCTTTCGGCTTGCTGCCCTGGGCCGAAACTTCCGTCAGGGGCCTCAAGCTCGACAAGGATGGCGGCACCTGGGTCCAGACCCCGCTTCCCGACAGCTCTGCCTCGCGCGTCAGCCGCGTCGCCGACCTCCGCATGGACGACCGTGGCGGCCTTCAGGGAAAACTTACCGTTACCTACACCGGACTCGAAGCCCTTCGCCGCCGTCTCGAAGAACGCAACGAAGACGATGCTGACAAAAAGAAATTCCTCGAGGATGGCGTAAAAGAGTGGGTCCCCGTCGTTTCCGAAGTAGAGCTGACCAGCCAGCCCGATTGGAAATCCTCCTCCGATTCCCTGGTCGCGGTCTTCGATTTCAAAACCGAAGGTTGGGCTTCTCCTGCCGGACGCCAGGCCCTGATTCCCGTCGGTCTCTTTGGCGCCCCCGAAAAACATCTCTTCGAGCACGCCGACCGCGTCCACCCCGTCTATTTCGAATATCCCACCGAGGTCCGCGACGACATCACCATCAACATGCCGCTAAACTGGCTCGTCAAAGCCCTCCCTGCCGAGCAGAACCAGAATTCAAAAGTGATCGTCTACACCATGAAGGTGGAAGATCAGAAGGGCACCGAACATATTTCCCGTGTCCTTAAACTCGACATCCTCCACCTCGACGTCAAGTATTACGGCGCACTGCGCAACTTCTACCAGGGGGTGAAAAGCGGCGATGAAGAGCAAATCGTTGTCCAGCCCGGTGCCTAGCTTTCCCATGTTTCGTGCGTGTTTCCCCGTATCGCCACTCGCGCCCCTGTTTCTCTGCCTTGCTGCGTTGCTTGCTCCCGTATCTCGCGCCGGCGACGCGCCGGCCTGGATGCACGCCCTCACCAGCCTTCCGCTCCCCGACCACGACGACAAAACCGACGCCGTTCTCCTCTACTCCGAAGACATCGTCACCGTCCAGGGCAACGGCAAGATCAAGCACCTCACTCGCCGCGCCTACAAAATTCTTCGCGTGGGTGGCAAAGACCGCGGCACCGCCGTCGCCTATATCGATGCCGAAACCAAAATCCTCAACATGAAGGGCTGGTGCATTCCCGCCCAAGGCAAGGATTACGAAGTAAAGGAAAAAGAGGCCATCGAAACTTCCTTGCCCGGTGTCGCCAACGGCGAACTCGTCAGCGACGTTCGCGCCAAAATTCTTCCCATCCCCGCTTCCGACCCCGGCAACATCGTCGGCTACGAAATTGAGCAGGAAGAGCGTCTCTACATCCTCCAGGAGCAGTGGGTCTTTCAGTCTTCGCTTCCCACGCGCGAAGCCCGCTTCACGCTCAATCTCCCTGCAGGCTGGGAGTACAAAGCCACCTGGATGAACTTTCCGGAAACGCAGCCCGCTTCCTCTTCACCCATGCAGTCGCAGTGGGTGGTCTCCGACGTCAAAGCCATCCGCGCCGAAGACGACATGCCTCCGTGGAAAGGCGTTGCCGGGCAGATGCTTCTCTCTCTGATTCCGCCGGGCGACTCGCAGAAAAAAGGCTTCGTCAGCTGGGCGGAAATGGCTAAGTGGGAATCCGACCTCGCCCAGGGCCGCCGTGATCCTTCCCCCGAAATCAAGCAGAAGGTCGCCGAACTCACCTCCGCCGCGCCCACCACGCTCGCCAAAATGCAGGCGCTCGCCGCCTTCGTACAGCACGACATCCGCTACGTCGCAATCGAACTCGGCATCGGCGGCTTGCAGCCTCATCCTGCGCGCGACATATTTTCCCACCGCTACGGCGATTGCAAAGACAAGGCCACCCTGCTCAGCGCCATGCTTAAGGAGATCGGCGTCGACTCCTACTATTTCGACATCAACGTCACCCGCGGCGGCGTCGGCGCGCAATCTCCCGCCGGCCTCGGCTGGTTCAATCACGAAATTCTCGCCATTCGCCTGCCCGACGACCTTAAGGATCCATCGCTAGCGGCCATCCTCACTCTTCCGAAGACCGGCCGCATCCTCATCTTCGATCCGACCAACGACATGACTCCCTTCGGCCAGCTCAGCGGCTCGCTGCAGTCGAGCTACGGCCTTCTCGTCACGCCCGAGGGCGGCGAGCTCCTCCAGTTGCCCCAGCTTCCCCCGGAAACCAGCGGCGTTCGCCGCTCCGGCAAACTGGCCCTCAGCTCCAACGGCACGCTCAGCGGAGAAATTCAAGAGATGCGCATGGGCGACACCGGCTCGTACCAGCGTTATGTCCTCCGCACCACCACCCAGGACAAGGATCGCATCAAGCCCATCGAAACCTCTCTCGCCCACTCTCTCGCCAGCTTTCAAATCACCAAGGCTTCTATCCTCAATCTCCACGCCCAGGATCAGCCCTTCGTCTACAACTATTCTTTCACCGCGGATCGTTACGCCAAGCTCGCCGGCAATCTCCTCATCGTCCGCCCGCGCGTCCTGGGCCAGAAATCCAGCGACATCCTGGAACGCAAGGAACCTCGCAAATATCCCGTCGAATTCGACGGCCCGCAAAAAGATGTCGACGTCTATGAAATCACTCTGCCCTCCGGCTATGTCGTCGACGATCTTCCGCCGCCCTCCGACGCCGACTACAGCTTCGCCAGCTACCACAGCAAAACCGAACTCCAGGGCAACGTCTTGCGCTACACCCGCACCTACGAAATCAAGGAGCTCAGCGTCCCCACCAGCAAGCTAAACGACCTCAAAACTCTCTACCGCATCATCGCCAGCGACGAGCGCAACACCGCCGTCCTCAAACCCGCCTCAAACTAGGCCAGACAAGTACGAGTAGCACCGGCCGCCCCAGGGGAACGTCGCTCTTCTGAGTGGACTCCCCGTTGAGCTAGTGTTCCAGAGGCAATAAATCCTGTGGCATGGCACAAGTTCAAAAAATGATTTCTCTAAATTGTCACAAGATGCAGCTTGGGGTGTCACTACGTGTACCAGGAAAGGAAAATTGGGCGCCCCACCCGGTTAACCCGAGGTGGCACCCAACTTTCACAGTGAAATCGTTGTTGTTTGAAAATAGCGGGTAGGCGGCGCCATCGCCGCCTACCCGCTCAGGCCTGAGATCACCGCGATTACTGGACGGTGAGCGTTATGTTTGCTGAATGACTGATTTGTCCGGAAGTGGCCGTCACGACCAGCGTAGTCGTACCGGCCTGTGTGCCGTTGTTGGAGGTCGAGTTGGACCCGCCGCCGCAACCGCTCACGCCGATCAGCAAACTGCCGCCGAGAAGTAAGCTGGCCGCGCTGAGCAACGCAAACCGGATTGATTTCCTCGCGGAGAACTGCCCACGCAGCGAATAAATCAGAATCACGCACACTGCCAGACACATCACTACGAGTGCCGCGCCTCCTCCAATTCTGCTGAGAGGCTGGCCGGGCACGTAGAAACCTTGCCCGTAGATCCCTCCCGGCATTCTTGTGGCAAGTGTGAGAGTGGTTGTGGCCGTCCCGCCGCTCGCGGGTGTAACCGAGCTCGGCGAGAATGTGCATTGTGAATTGGCGGGCTCTCCGGAGCAGGTAAATTGCACCGCGGAGTTGAAGCCGTTTAATCCGCTGACCGCTACTTGAATCTTCGCGCTTTGTCCGACAGCGACTGTCGCTGTCGTCGGCGAAGCGGAAATGCTGAAATCGGCTCCCGTCGGCGGCACTGCCGCGTTCGGCGTAAGTGTGGCGAATACACCGTGCTGTTCGTTTGCCAGACCCGCGGTGAAGTATAGGGTGTTCGGATCGCCGGAGGAGCCCCCGCCTCCAAACACCATGTCCCACATGGAGGCATTGGTAATGACGGCGCCAGTGGCGTCCTTCATTTGATCGATCAAGCTCCCCGAGGCCGGGTCGAATACGTCGATAACGCCGTTGCCGAATTCACCGACCAGCACTTTGCCCCCAAAGGGCCCGAAACCGCTGGGCGGAATTACCACCCCCCACGGTGCATTGAGATTGCCCTGCGACACCAGACGTTGGCTAAATCCGCCGTTGAGAGTAAATATGTCCAAATAGCCCGCGCCTGCCTGGTGAACGGGATCGTGTTTGGCCTGATCTTGCAACGCGTAAGTGATGAAGATCTCTTGATTGATCACGTGGATGCCGAACGGTGCATAACCGGCCGGAAGTTGCGGATCAACGAGAGTCCCGGTGAGCTGGGTTGAGTGGAAAGTGCTGTCGAAAACATCCACATTGCCCGAGTTAAAATTTGCCGCCAGCAAAAAGGTGCCTGTTTGCCCGAGATTGACGAGGGCTAGTCCTTTGTAAACCGCACCCATTTTCGAGTTGTCCACCACTGTGGTGATGGGGTCGTTGCCGTTCCAGGCGGAAATGGTTCCGTCCTCGGAGTCGAAAATGAACTGGGCTGGCTTGCCGTTCACGTTGAACCCGGTACCTGCAACGTTGGCGACAATTCCCGTCGGGGTAGCGGGGTTCGCATCTCCGACCGGCGCGGGTACCTGAAAGCTGCCCGCATTCACCCCCTGCGGGGTGTACAACGTGGAGAAGCCGGAGTTGTTGTCGGCAATCCAGAAGGTTTGGCCCGGGAAAAAGGCAATCCCCCAGGGGTTCACCAGCTGCGGATCCGTATTGGCGGCCAGGCCGGCTGTATCGGAAGTGAGATTTGTTTGCTTGAAAGAATTGGTCTGCGCCGACGCACTTCCTGACGATAAGAACGTCAGGAATAGTGTCGCGGCCAATGACCAGAAAAAGCTTTTGTAATGCATTGCATTACCTCCAGTGAAATTCCATTGGCAGCTTAGGAGAAACCGAAAATGGAGTTGTCCACTGGAAGTTAGAATCTCGTCAGCTAAAATAAGCCTCACATGTGAATAATTTGACAACTTTCGTGGAATAAATCTCAGCGCGTACATTCCTCGCGTGTCTTCGGCGGGCGGGTGGCGCGCCCTTAACGCGTCAAACACTCTTGGGTGGCCTTCGCTTGCGGTTTTGGAAAGGGTGGGATCCTTTTCTCTTCTCACTTTTTATTTGCTGTTTGCCGGATGCTCCCGGGTTCCGCTTTTTGGTTCCCGGGCCTTCGAATTTACTGAACTTCTCTCCCGCTCTTCTCTCCCAACTCTCAACCTCGAACTTCCTTCAAATCCTTTTCATAATTTCCGCTGCCGCCAGAAGCGTCTCCACTTCTTTCTTACTCAAATCATCAAATCGCTTCGCCAGCGCTCGCACCCGGCGGTCTCTGCCTGCCAGCAGCAGCTTGCGCCCCGCCGGCGTTGCAGAGATTTGTACCGTCCTGCGGTCGTTCGCGGAGCTTACTCGCTCAACCAGCTTTTTCTGCACCAGGCCATCGACGATCCGGCTCATCGTCGGCGGCTGCACCTGCTCCAGCGTCGCCAGTTCGCCCACCGTTTTTTCGCCGGCAAACACCAGCACCGATAGCGCGGAGAGTTGCGCAGGCCCGATCCCCGCCTGCGCGTCCTCCGTCCGGACCAGCCGCAGCACCCGGATGGCCCCGGAGTGCAGGGCTTCCGCCGCCTGCAGTGAAATTTTGCTTGACATGCCCGTTCCTTAGGATGACTATTAGTTAGCTATGCTAAAGAATAGCATGGCTACAAGGAGAGCCTACCATGAATCCCGGTTCCTGCTCACCCCGCAATTTCTCCTCCGCACCGCTTCCATCGGCCCCTGCGCTCACCCAGCGGGAGGTCCAGTGAACATGAGCGCCCAAATCACCGGTATTCTCCAGATCGCCATCTCCGTCAAAGACATCGACCGCGCCACGGCTTTCTATCGCGACTCCCTCGGCCTCCGTCTCCTCTTCAACCCCCCCAACATGGCCTTCTTCGATTGCGGCGGCATCCGCCTCTATCTCGCCGCCGGCGAAGGCACGGAACAGCACGACGCCAGCTCCCACGTCTACTTCCGCTCTGGCGACGTCGCCACCCTCTCCTCAACTCTGAAAGAAAAAAGCGTCTCCATCCACCAGGAACCCCACATCATCGCCCGCATGCCCGACCACGACCTCTGGCTCCTGTGGATCCGCGACTCCGAAGGCAATCTCCTCGGTGTCATGGAAGAACGCAAGCGCTAGCACAAGCTCGACGCGAATGCCGTTAAATAACTTACGGAAAAATTGTCTCGAAATTGTCCCCGCCGGCAGCGCTCCGTGTTACCCAGTGTTCACAAAAGCGCAATCAGGCCGTAACTCCAAAGCCACATCGTCTCAAAGCACCTATGGTGTGAACCGCGCAATCCAGTCACAAGAGAGAGGGACAATGCATCTGAAGGGCTTTGTTGAGAAATGTCTGCATGGAATCAAAACTGCCGTCGTTGGAATCACCATCGTTCAATTCAGTCTCGGTGGGCCGCTGGCCGGCTCGCTTGAGGCGCACGAAAAAGAACACACCAAAACCCCCATCAAGCACGTCATCGTCTTGATTGGTGAAAATCGTACTTTTGACCACCTCTTCGCCACCTACGTTCCCAAGAGCCGCGATTCCGTCTCCAACCTCTTGTCCAAAGGCATCATCAATGCCGATGGCACACCCGGCAAGCATTTCTCCAAGGCCGCCCAGTTCCAGGCAGTGGCGCCTTTCAACTCCAAGTTTTTCATCAGCCTGGATCCCGACCAGAAGGCTCCCTACGATACCCTGCCCGAACCCACTTTGAATTTTGCCCCCAGTCCCGCCACAGGTGAACCGCCTCCATTCCCCACGGGCACGCCCACCATATTCCTCTCCTCCATCGAGCCTTCCCTGGAGACGGGCGATCTGAACCTGCTCACCACCGGCGCGCCCGGTGTCGCACAAACCGCCGAGCTCCCCGATTTTGATACCCGCGTCAATAATTTCGATCATCTGCCCAACGGCCCGTTCCCCCTGGCGGGAGCAAACCTGCCCTACGATTCCTACACCGGCGACACCACGCACCGCCTCTTCGAAATGTGGCAGCAATCCGATTGCAGTCTCCGCAACGCCACGCGCCAGAATCCCTCCGGCTGCCTCAACGACCTCTATCCCTTCGTCATCACCACCTACACCAGTGAGATCGACCCCTTCAGTTTCCCGGTCGCCAACCAGGTCGATGACAACGGCGGCGGCAATTCGATGGGTTTCTACAACATGCAAAAGGGAGATGTCCCGTTCCTGAAAAGTCTCGCCGATCAATACTCCATGAGCGACAATTTCCATCAATCGTTCATGGGCGGCACCGGCGCCAACCACGTCATGCTGGGCAGCGGCGACGCCATCTTCTGGAGCGACGGCCACGGAAATCCGGCCATGCCGCCTTCCCACATCGCCAATCCTGATCCTCTGCCGGGCTCGGACAACCAGTACACCGTAGACATCGGTTTCGACGGCAACTTCACGGCCTGCGGTGATCCCTCCCTGCCGGGCATCAAGCCGATCCGTGACTACCTGAAATCGCTCCCCTACGATGCCGACCCCAAGTGCGAGCCGGGCCGCTTCTACATGGTCAACAACGATTCTCCGGGCTTCCTCCCCGACGGCACTGTGGACACCGCCGGCATCGCCAAAGGCGGCTCTGTTCCTCCAAGCAACGTCCGCACCATCGGCGAAGCGCTCAACGAAAAGGGCATCTCGTGGGCCTACTACGGAGGGGCATACAACGCCGCGGTTGCGCTCCAGCACAATCCAACCAGCACGGACCCGGCGGTGCAAATCGGCAGGGCCTACTGCAACATCTGCAACTTTGAGTCCTACACCAACGCCATCATGGGCAACCCGGCGCAGCGTGCCGCCCACATCAAGGACGCGACGGACTTCTTCGCCGCCGTCGATGACGGCTCACTGCCAGCTGTCTCTTTCGTAAAGCCCGACGGCCTGCTCGATGGCCACCCGGCATCCTCGAAGTTCGATCTCTTCGAAGCCATGGCCAAGAAAATCGTCGACCATCTCACAGCCAATCCGGAACTCTTTGCCTCCACCGTTTTGTTCGTCACCATGGACGAGGGCGGCGGCTTCTATGACTCCGGCTACATCCAGCCTCTGGACTTCTTTGGCGATGGCCCGCGCATCCCGCTGATCGCCGTTTCGCCCTTCACCCGCGGCGGCCACATCAGCCACAGCTACTCCGACCACGTCTCCATCCTCAAGTTCATCGAGAGGAATTGGGACCTCAAGCCCCTCACACATCGCAGCCGCGACAATTTCCCCAACCCGGTTGTCGACGACGAAAACCCCTACGTTCCTCTGAACAGCCCCGCCCTCGGCGACCTGTTCGACCTCTTCGACTTCTCCAAGCATCACGACGGAGACAAAGACTAACGCTTGACGCTTGGCGGTAAACCCGTGCCGCGGCCGCGGCACAGGAGTTGCCAAATCCGGGGTGGCCTACCCTTCGCGAAGTTGGCGAAGGGTGGGTCCCCTCCTCAGCTTCCCTCTTTATCCTCTTCCCCGTTCCCCGAAAATTTCCGCACCACGGTTCTTACAATCAGTCCCGTGAACGCCATTCCTGTAGCTCACCCCTTCAGGGGTGAGGCTTTCCAAAGCGCCGGCAAAATCGTGTCCATGGGTGAGGATTCCCCTGCGTTGAGAAATCGCCGTGGTCGTCGAATACCTCAGCCACAGGAATTGCGAGTGTTCACCGCGAGGCGATTCAGAAAGGTCGGCGTTGTCGGGTGCGCTTGTCGAAGCGGAGGAGGTTTCAGGAAGTTGGTGATCCGGCGTATCGGGAGCTGCTCACAATGCGGACTTGGCAATCGACGAATGCCCTTGATCCATTTCCTCCGCAATATCCATCAACCTTCCAAAAGAGGCTTTCAAGGCGTTTACGTAGACCACTCCGGCCTTGTCCGTCAGGATTTCCGATGGTTCTTTCATGAAATATCTTCGCAGTTCGCTAAGCGGGTGTTCGATTTCCTGGTAGAGGTATTTGATCGAGTCGCACGACTTTACGGTGGATCCACCCTCCTTCAGGAGGTTCTCAAACTGGTTCAGCGAGATTTGCAGCTGATTGACCGCCTGCTTGGCCAGCACCAGGTTAGAGTCGCCGCGAACCTCCCCCAGTATTTTCTCAAAGGAATAGGAAACTTCGTCGAACGCTTTCCTGAGTCTTGCTTCAACGAATTGTTCTTGGGGGACATCCACTTGCGTTTTTTGGTCCATGCGCAACCCTACCAAATCGATTTCCGCAAGTCTGTGTGATAGTGAACACTCCTCATTAACGGCGCTTCAAGCCGGGCCTCCCGCCCATTAAGGTAATGCGGGGAGCTATAATTAGCCCTGCGCTTCGCAAGAACAAAAAGAGCGGCCCGACGAAGGGCCGCCCTGGAATTGCTTCTATTTGCTGGAGTCCCAGCTTTGTTAACGATTCCTATATCTTGTCGTAAACCGCCGAACTGGTCGTCGCTCGGCCGTCTGGGTCGGTACCCTGTGCCGTAACCGTCGTCACTTTTCCATCCTTGGAAATTTCGCTCTTGGCTGTTCCAACCACCTTGCCGGCTTTTGTCAGCGTAGCTTCAAACGTATTGGCGTCGGTCCGCTTGATCGTGATGGCATCCGCTCCACCGGGCATGGAGCCGGTGATCGGGGATTCCTTGCCGTCAAACGCAACCGTAAAGCTATAAGCCACGCCGGTTCCTTCCGCGCTGACTCCCTCGAAGCTGTACTTCACGTTCTCGCCCTGTGCCGCAAGCGTGCGCGTCATGCTCTTCGGTGCCGGCCCGGGATTATATTTTGATTTCTCAATATTGAGCTTCCATGTTCCCACTGCTGGATTCGTTTGCGCGTATGCTGGAGCGCATGCAACCGCAACCAGGGCAAGAATCGAGGCAAATTTCAACAATCTCATGTTCTTTCTCCTTATGTCCTATCAGATACTTTGGCTAGTCATTCCAATGAGGTGAGAGGCGAGAGGAGAGACGCAGTCCGAGCCAGAGATGGATTCCCACTAAATCCCTCATTCTCACAATTCCTCTTTACCCTAAGGATTTTCTTAATCTCTCGCTATCCTCTTTGGCACAGTTCTGCAAAGTTCTTGATGGCGGGGCGGGTGGCGGCCCTTCAAAGTCAAGCGGTTCTCGGGCGGCCTTCGCTCTTATCGAAGGCCACCCAAGAGTCCGGAAGTATGCTGCCTGTTCGGTTGCAATGCGGCTACCGCTGGAGACTTACCGCTCTGTCGAACGCAGCGATGGCGTGTGCCCTCCGCGCGGCCCACGTTGCCCGTCGCGACCATGCGGACCATCGTGGTCCTTCTTCGGTTTCTTGATTTTGGTGACAAGCAAGAACGGTGCGTCGCCCCCGCCCAGTCCATCGCATGGGCCGCCGCTGATCCCGTAAAAAGCCGTGTAGGCATTGTTTGTCCCGTCATTGGCGGTCCCCGGCGTTCCAGCCGCAGGATCGTCCTCGCCTACGGCTGCGATCGAACCGTCAGGGTTTGTCGCATAAGCGTTAACCCACACGCGAGTACCATTGGCATCGATACCGAAAAGTTCGAATCCAGCCCCCGCCGGTTGCGAAACGCCTTCCGCCATGTTTGGTTGCAGAGTGACGGGATTCGCGATGCAGGCGATACCCGAAGAATTTACCAGTCCGCTACCCAGGATATTGATCGTCCCGCTTAAAGTCATGTCGGAATTCGTGGCCAGTGTAAAGGAAGCCGAAACGGCTGTCGGCCCGGTCCCGGCATCCGGGGCGTCGAATGCGCCCATCCAGGTCCCGGCCAGATCGGGAAACCAGGTTGCCGTAAAGGTGCCGTCTGGTGTGCCGGTGCCGAGACTCCCCTGTGTGCAACCCCCCGATGACCGCTGATACGTCCCGGTAATGACTTTTGGAGGACCCTGCGTAAGTACGCCTGTGAACACATAATGAAACGGCGTCTGCCCGGTAAGGGAGACCGTGAAATCGACGAAGACATTTCCGGACGCGTCGACAGAGCTGTTCGCCGCGCTTGTATTGTTGTTGCTCTCCGTGTCGCACGCCACGGTGTCGTATGTGAACGCGGAAATGTTTGTTAATACTGTGCTGCCGGGGGTCTGAAGCAGATAAGTACTGAAAACGGATGGGCCCATAGTACTGAGTTGCGTGGAATTGTCACCTGAGGTGACCACGAATTCCCATCGTCCCTGAACCACAGGGAC
The DNA here is from genome assembly GCA_035484435.1 of Vulcanimicrobiaceae bacterium. Taxonomy (GTDB): domain Bacteria; phylum Acidobacteriota; class Terriglobia; order Acidiferrales; family UBA7541; genus Acidiferrum. The sequence goes on from DATHOY010000018.1 coordinate 21,260, forward strand.
CGTGGCTGATGAAATACTGGCGGACGCGAGACACGCGAAAGCCAGGCCAGCCTGTCTTAAAATCGAGGCGAACTTTGAAACACCGTTTGGGTTGATCACAACATTGCTCCTGGGGAGTGGGATCCTACGAACATGCAGCAATGCAAGGCTGTGGCCATTCTTTCGAACATTCATCAACTGCCGAGGTCTTATCGATTCAACGACTTGCCAATAATGGTACGGGCTTCGTGCTCGTGACTCGTTCAGTTCTTGGATTGGCGTCCAAAATTCGGACGCCGCCCTGCCCTTTAGAAACTTTCCGTTTTTCGATGAAGTGTAAGTTTTGCTTTCAGGTGGACGCTTCGGTTAGGAAACTCTCTCCACAATCCGTGCCATCTCTCTCCTAAAAGGTCATAAACTATACGACTGGTTACCAGCCACCAGATTGTTGCGACTACTGTGTCGCTTGCTCATTTCCCCGGCCCGGAGATGAGATTGTTGCTCTGGGAGAGCCCATGTCCGAAACCCACCCGCGTGTCCCGCTTCTTGCCATCGACTATGATGCTGCGAATTTGCAATTGATCCGGGACGCGCTGGAGGATGCCCCTCTGGAGATTCACACGGCGTCCGATCCCCAATCCGGCCTGGAAGCCTTCAAAAGCATTCGACCCCGTATCGTTCTCGTTGATCTAATGATGCCCATTATGTCGGGCATGGATCTTCTCGAACGCATGCTGCGCAAAGACCCGGGCGTCGAAGTGATTCTTATGACCGGCCATTACTCCACCGACTCCGCGGTCGTAGCTATCAAGAAGGGCGCGCGCGACTTTCTCGATAAGCCTCTGAACCTTCAAAAATTGCGCGCGCGTATCTCGGATCTGCTTGCCGAACTTAGAGAAAAGGAAGCCGCCTTCAAGCTGGAACGCCAGATGATGGACGTTTTTCAGTTTGAAGGCATGATTGGCCGCAGCCCGTTAATGCTCGATGTCTTTGCCAAGATTCGCCGTGTTGCGCCCCACTTTCAAACCGTCCTGATCACCGGTCCCACCGGCACGGGCAAAGAGTTGGTTGCCAGATCTCTCCATAATCTTCGCAATGCGGGTTCGGGGCCCTTTGCCGTCTGCAATTGCGCCGCCGTGGTTGACACACTGTTCGAGAGCGAATTGTTCGGTTATGTCAAAGGCGCTTTTACCGGAGCCTCAGAGGACAAGATCGGCTTGTTTGAGTATGCCAATCGCGGAACCGTATTTCTCGACGAAATTGGTGAATTGCCGCTTCCGGCGCAGGCAAAACTCCTTCGCGTGCTTCAGGAAAAAGAAGTCCATCGCGTTGGATCCCCGGTTCCTCGTAAGGTGGACGTTCGCGTCCTCGCCGCCACAAATCGCGACCTCACAGCCCTTGTAAAAGAAGGGAAGTTCCGCGAAGACCTTTACTACCGGCTGGGGATGATCGAAATCAGCATGCCCCGCCTCGCCGACCGCAAGGAAGATCTGCAATTTCTCGAGCGGTTCATGCTGGAAAGGTACGCGAAGCAATATGGTAAAACGATCAATGGCATCACGCGTCGCGCCCAAAATTGCCTGGCCGCGTATTCTTGGCCTGGCAACGTTCGGGAGTTGGAAAACGTGCTCAGCCTGGCCGTTATGATGGCCCAGGATAATCTCATCGACCTCGATGATTTGCCCAAGACTCTTCTGGCTCCCGAATCAGAAGCCGGCGTTCACGGGCAGAAATTGTTGACCCTCGAGGAATTGCAATTCGTCCATTTGCAGCGTGTCCTGGAACATGTCAAAGGTGACAAGACTCGTGCGGCGGAGATTTTGGGCGTTAGCCGCTCCACCCTTTACAACCTCTTGTCCCGGGCAAAAGCCCGATCGGTTGTTTTTTGCGACCATGTTCCGGGCGCCACTCGGGAACTTGCACCTGAGGCTGGCCGGTCAGATCTTTCGAGTTAGCCTATTTTGCCGCCCGGTGCCCCAAGGCCGGTAGCTCGCGGCCTGCGATCTGAAACTGAGAACACGAACCCGCTTCAGGAGCGGGCGTTCTTGATATCTTCGCGCGCGCTCTTCTCGGCGTTCCGCGCCTCGCCCCTGGCATTCACATCCGGCTTCAGGGCGAGGATGGCTTTCTCCAGACTGAGGGCTTTCGGGGGCGCCTGGCACGACTTGGTATCGCCGTTGGGGCGCACTGCAGTCATATTCCATTTCAGGCAGTTGAATTTGATCTGCAGGTTGCTGCTGGCGCGTAGCGAAGCAACACAATCGTCCAGCGTCTTGAAGAGGGTGCAAGCGTCCTTCAGCGTGGTGTGCGCCGGCAGCAGCGCCTGCACCTGCAGCGCCAGCGCCTTTTCCTCCGCGCTGTTCGCGGCAAGCTCCTGGCTGGCGGTCGGTTTCTTGATCCATTTCATGGGATTGTAGGAACGCGCGGCCGTGGTGGCGGCGCCAAACAGAATTGCGGCTCCGGCCGCACCAAGGAGGAG
>DATHOY010000019.1:0-18352 GCA_035484435.1 Vulcanimicrobiaceae bacterium
GCAGGTGGATTTTTTGTGGCCGCAGATTTCGCCGGAGGAGATTGCGCCGGGCGCGAAGAATAATGATTCGCTGGTGGTGCGGCTGCAGTACAAGGAGCGGAGCGTGTTGTTGCCGGGGGATGCGGAGAAGCAGGCGGAGTACGCGATGCTTTCGGAGACGGAGGCGGAGAAACTTCATGCGGATGTGCTGAAGGTGGGGCATCACGGGAGCAAGAATTCTACGATGCCGGAATTTTTGGAGAGCGTGAGGCCGGAGATCGCGATTATTTCAGCGGGGGAGCAGAATCCGTATGGGCATCCGAGTGTGGAATTGCTGGAGCGATTGCGGGGAAGCGGGGCGCGGATTTTGCGGACGGATGAGGAGGGGGCGGTACGAGTGGTTACGGATGGGCATGGGATCCGGGTGAGTTGTTTTGTTGGGTGTGGAGAAGAAGAAAAGCTTAGCCGGGCTTCACAGCGCAGATGAATTCGGAGAAGAGCGAGTCGCGATGGTGTGGGAGTGTTGCCACGATCCCTCCACTTCACGACCCGGCGCGCCAAACTGCGGCGCGGAAGAAAAAGCCGGGTCGCTCCGGTCGGGATGACGGAGAGGAAAAGCACACAGGCTGAAGCCTGTGCTACTGGTGGCAAGGTCAGGCTGAGTGGAGGCGCCAGATTATTACGAGTAGGAGGAGTAAGAACAGGAAGCCGAGGGTGGCTTGGTATTCGTGGTTTTTGCGGTATTGGGACCAGGAGAATGTGGCGGCGGTGGCGGTTGGTTGACTTGGGGCGGCAAGCTTAGGGAAAAAGAGGGGGACGGAGTTGGCGTAGGCGTCGAAGGCGGAGCCGTGATGGCCGCGGAGTTCGATTTCTTCGCGGCGCATGACTAGCGTGTATACGAGAGCGAAATAGAGGAGGAGGAGGGCTGCGGAGAGCCAGGAGTTCATGGCGATGGCGGCGCCTAGGGCGAGGATGCTGCTGCCGAAGTAGAGCGGATTTCTGGTGCGGGCGTAGGGGCCGGTGGTGGTGAGGACGGCTTGCTTGTGGAGATAGCCGGCAGCGTAGGCGCGGATAGCTAGGCCGAGGAGGCCGACGCAGGCACCGATGAGGATGGGGCGCGGGGCGGGGCGAGAAAAATAGAGAACGACGACAGCGAGGATGTAGCCGATGCGGACGCGCTGGCGGGCGAAGAAATCGAGCGGGGTCATGCGGAGGCTCCGAGCTGGAGTTTAACCGCGTCGAAGACTTGAGCGACGGAGATTTTGAGGAGCGAGGGATTGGTTTCGATTTCGCGCTTGTGCGTGGTGGCGGCTTCGGGATCGCGAAGGACGAAGGGTTGCGGCGGGTAGGGGCCGTTGCGGGCGGGGTTGGTGGGACCGAAGATGGCGACGGCTTTTGTGCCGAGGGCGATGGCGAGATGGAGGGGGCCGGTGTCGCCGCCGACGATGCATTGTGCGCTCTGAAGCAGGGCCATTAATTGGCTGAGTTCCCCGTCGTAAACGAGTGGTTCGGCATTGCCGCTTGCGGATTTCACGGCGGCGGCGAGATTCTCTTCACCAGGGCCGTAGTTAATTACACAGCGCAAGCTTAATTCCTCGCGAATTTTCCGGCAGAGTTCGCCGAAGCGTTCGGGGGGCCAGCATTTGGAGCGCCAGCCGCCGCCGGGACTGAGGACGACGTAGTTGGTGATGCCCGCGACGGCGAGATCGGACTTGACGCGCTGGTAATCGGATTCGCTCACATTCAACTTCACTGGGCCGACGGAGGTTTGCGCGCCCGCTTGTAAAGACAATTCCCCGTTTTGATCGGCGATGTGGGTTGCATGCGCGTGGACGCGGTTTGTGTAGAGGACTGGTACGCCGAATTCGCGGATGGTTTCGGAAGAGAAGCCGATGCGTTTGGGGACGCCCGCTAGAAATGGAAGAAGCGCGGATTTCCAGAGGCCTTGGTAGTCGATGGCGGCGTCCCAATTTTGAGCGCGGATTTTGGCGATGGTTTGGCGGACGTTTGCCAAGTCACGGGAATTGACGGGCCAGATTTCGGAGGCGAGGTTGCTGCTGGTGACGAGATTTACCCAACGAGGATGCGTCAGCCAGATGATTTCGGCGTGTGGGAATGAATTGCGCAGTCCGGCTACGGCGGGAAAGGTGTGGACGATGTCGCCGAGAGAGCCGAGTCGGACGACGAGGAAACGCCGCTCAGACATGTGGGGCCTTGCGGATGGCATCGAGAAGCGAACGCGTGGAATGGTCTTTGGGGTCGCCGACGATGGCGACGCGGATGCCGAGGCGGGCGGCCGTGGCGCGTTCGGGGACGGAATCGGCGGTGTAGTCGGTGCCTTTGGCGTGGACGTCGGGGCGAAGTTCTTCGAGGAATTTTTCGACGTTTGGTTCGGGGAAAATCACGACGTAGTCTACTTCGCGGAGAGCGGCGACGAGTAAGGCGCGGGCTTGTTCGTCGAGGATGGGGCGGCCCGGGCCTTTGAGGGGACGGACGCTGGAGTCGGAATTGACGGCGACGACGAGGAGGTCTCCTTCGGATTTGGCGGCAGAGAGATAGCGGGTGTGACCGACGTGGAGCGTGTCGAAGACGCCGTTGGCGAGGACGATGCGCTGGCCGCGCTGCCTGGCAGGTGCCAGGAGTGCGATCAATTTTTCGCGCAGAACGATTTTTTCGTGGGCTTGGCGCATGGGTCAGGAAGATTTGCCGGAGGCGGAGGAGCCGATGGCTTCGAGGAGTTCGGCGCGGGAAACGGTGGCGGTGCCGCGCTTCATGACGACTAATCCGCCGGCGATATTGGCGAGATGCGCGGCTTCAAGCGGGGAGGCGCCGCTGGCGAGCGCGAGCGTGTAGGCGGCGAGGACGGTGTCGCCGGCGCCCGTGACGTCGACGGCCTGATCGCTGCCGTGGATGGGGATGTGGACGGTTTGCATGCCGGGTTGGAAGAGGGCGAGGCCATCGCGGCCGCGGGTGATGAGGAGGGATTCGAGATTCATTTCGGCGAGGGTGGCGCGGCCGCAGCGTTCGAGTTCGGCGAGATTTTTGCCGATGATTGTGTGATGTAAGGCCTCGATTTCACCTTCGTTGGGGGTCGCGGAGTGGAGACCGGCACGCTTGTAGGAGGTGAGGTGATACCGAGAATCGAGCGTCGAGAGGAGCGGGCGTTTGTTGGCGGAAAGAATTTTGGCGAGTTCTTGCGGGCTGGCTACGCCAAAGCCGTAGTCGGAGACGGCGAGGGCGTCTGCCTTCTTGAGCGCTTTTGCGAGCGACACCTGGATTTTACTGTGAATTTCAGTGGGCAGAGACTGGTCCGGTTCGTAGTCGACGCGAAGAACCTGCTGGCCGACTTTGTGGGCCCAGCCGGCGAGGAAGCGGGTCTTGGTGGGAGTGGTCCAGGCTTTAACGCGGTGGATGCCGGAGACGTCGACTTTTTTGGCGCGGAAGAGTTCGAGGAGGCGGTCGCCGGCCTGGTCTTCGCCGACGGCGGTGACGGGAATTACTTTGGCGCCGAGGGCGGTGAAATTGTTGGCGGCGTTGGCGCCACCGCCGGGAACGATTTGGGTTTCGCGGTGCTTGAGAATGAGGACGGGGGCTTCGCGGGAAACGCGGGTGATGTCGCCGAACTGGAAGGCGTCGGCTACGAAATCGCCGAGGACAACGACGGTTTTGGTGGAGAAGAGATCGACGACTTCGGCAAGGGCGACGAGATCCACGGATGGAGCGGGAGCGAGTTGCTTTTTGGAGCGCTTGGTCATTTGTCCCTCAGGATCCAGTCCACCGCGGTTTCTAAATTCTCAGTAATCAAGTCCGGCTGCCGGGGCCAGGTTTTCGAGTGCCAGGTGAAATCGCCGAGGCCGTAACCGGTTTTCACGAAAATTCCTTTTGCGCCGACGTTGAAGGCGAGTTCGATATCGCCGTAGCGATCGCCGACGACGAACGAGCGCTGCAGGTCGACGCCGAGGTCTCGCGCGGCGCGGTGCAGCATGCCGGGGCTGGGCTTGCGGCAGTCGCAGTTGTCTGACTTCTCGTGCGGACAATGATAAACCGCATCGAAGTGCGCGCCGGCCTGGGCCAATACTCTTCTCATGCGTTCGTGGACGTCGTGCACCAGCGATTCCGGAAAATAGCCGCGGGCCACGCCGGACTGGTTGGTGACCACGACCACCGGCACTCCGGCCTGGTTCAAGCGACGGATGGCCGGGGCTGCAAACGGAAACATACGAAAACGGTCGAGATGATTCAAGTAGCCGACTTCTTCGGCGATGGTGCCGTCGCGATCTAGGAAGACAGCGGGACGGAGAGTGGAAGGATCAGGCAGAAGGCACCTCCGCTATCTTTGTGTGGAGTGCCGATTCGACCATGGCGGGGGTGATGGCGGTCATGCAGCGATGATCGGTGGGACAGCGGCGCAGGAAGCAGGGGCTGCAGTAGGGCTTTTGCTGAACGATGGTGAGGCGCGGGGTGACAGGGGCGGTGCCTTGGGGATCGGTGGGGCCGAAAATGGCGACTACTGGGAGACCGCCGGCTGCGGCGACGTGCATGGCGCCGGAATCGTTGCCGAGGAAGAGGTGGCACTGAGAGAGGAGCGCGGGGAGATCGGCGATGGAGGTTTTGCCGGTGAGGTTGATGGGGGGACGTTGGAGTTCTGCGGCGATGGCGGCGGAGACGGGAAGTTCACTGGGGGTGCCGAAGAGGATCACGTCGGCGTCGGTGTGAGAAAGGTATCCGTTCAGGGCTTTGGCGAAGCGATCGGGAGGCCAGCATTTGGCGGAGCCGTAGGAGGCTCCTGCGCCGACGGCGATGCGCGCGGCATGAGGGCGGGAGCCTGCTTCGAGCAAGATTTGCGCGGCGCGTTGGCGGCTCGCATCCGGGACGCGAAGAGTGATGTGCGGTTCATCGGGAAGTTGATCGAGCCAGCCGGCGCGGCGGAGGAGTTCGAGGTAGTAAAACTTTTCGTGCGGAGGAATTTCGCCGGGCTTGGGGGCGGGGATGGCTTTGGTGAGGAGAAGGCTGCGGGCGTCGCGGGCGTAGCCGATGCGCTGGGGAATCTGGGCGCGCCAGGCGAGCCAGGCGGCGTCAAAGGCGTTTTGCGGGAGGAGGGCGACGTCGAATTTGCGGGCGCGGAGATCGGCGGCGAGTTTTTCGCGGCCGCTCCAGCCGCGGTGCTCGCCCTTCGGATCGTAATGAATCAATTCGTCGCAGACTTGCTGGTCTCGATAAATGTCGGCTACATAGGGGCGGGCGACGATGCTGATATGCGCGTCGGTGTGGCGCTGGCGGATGGCGCGCAAGGTGGGCAGGGCCATGATGGCGTCGCCGACCCAGTTGGTGGCGCGGATCATGATTTTCATATTAGGAGCCATCCGGCTCTTTTGACATCCTCGCCGGAACTTAGCGAGCAAGCGAAAAGCAGATCCCTCACCCCGCAAAAAGCGCGGGGATTCGGGATGACAGCTGCGTGGAACCGTCGGGAGTGAACAAAGCCAAGCCATCTCAAAACCAAGCTGCGACTCCTTGCGAGGCTTTCTTCAGGGGCTAAAGCCCACATCTCGAGGCGCTCTACGTCGGGGCTGAAGCCCCGACCTCCTGAAGAATCATTGATGAGATAACCTCTGGTCATACCACGGAACTCCTGGCAGCGAGGCGGTCGCGGATGAAACCGAAGAAGGCGTCTTGTTGCGGGAGTTCCATTTCGATTACGGCGATGAAGACGGGAAATTGGGAGAATGATAAGCCGTTGAGATTTTGCGCGTCTTTTTCTGTGGTGACGAAAGCCTGGACATTGTTGGCGCGGGCTGACAGTTCGAGTTCGGCGGCGTCGCGCTGATCGTAATGATGGTGATCGGGAAATTCGCTGGTTTGGGCGACGGGGACGTTCCACGTTTTCAGGTCGTGAAAAAAAGCTTTGGGATTGCCGATGCCGCAGAAAGCGTAAAACGGGCCGGGACCAATTTCGTTTGCGGAGAGGAGTTGGATTCCCGCGCCGAGGCGGCGGAAACCGAGGAGACGGGTGACGGCGGAGAAGACGGGATAGTCTTGAAGCTTTTCGATGGTGGCGAGAGTGGCGGGGGAGGCTTCGAGGCGGGTGATGACAAGAAGGTCGGCGCGATCCATGGCGGAGACAGGTTCGCGGAGGCGGCCGGCGGGGAGCATGCTTTCGCGGCCGAGGGGTTGGGAGGCGTCCATGAGGAGGATGTTGACGTCGCGGAAGAGCGGGAGATGCTGGAAGCCGTCGTCGAGGAGGAAGATGTCGACGCCTTTGGATTCGAGCTGGCGGCCGGTTTCGTAACGATCAGGGCCGACGCCGAACATCACGCGATCCTGCAGACGGAATTTCATCAGTTCGATTTCATCGCTGGTGCCGTCCGCGCCTTTGTAACCACGAGTGAGAATGGCCACGCGCTTTCCGAGGGCGAGGAAGCGTTCGGCGAGCCAGATGACCATGGGGGTTTTGCCGGTGCCGCCGACGGTGAGATTGCCGACGCTGATTACGGGGGTGTTGAGGCGCTTGGTTTTGAGAGTGCCTTGGGAGTAGAGACGGGCGCGGAGACGCGCGAGGTCGCCGTAGATTACCGACGCGGGCCACAGAAGGAGACGCAGCCACGGCGGCAGAGTCATCGCGCGGGACCATCCTGGTGCTGAGCGAGGTGTTGGGAGATTGCGGTAAGGGCGCGGTCGAGGGCGCCGCGGCTGCTTTCGACGAGTTGGCGTGCCGTGCCGCCCATGCGCTGCATCTTTTCGGGATCTTTGAGGAGATGAATCATTTCCACGCCGGCGTCTTCGGGGCTTTCGACCTGGATGGCAGCTTTAGATTCGACGAAGCGGGCGGCGATGGCCGCGAAATTTTCCATGGAGGGGCCGAAGACGGGGACTTTGCCGAAGGCGGCGGGTTCGAGGATGTTGTGGCCGCCGGAATCGACTAGAGAGCCACCGACAAAGACGCCGTCAGCGAGGCGATAGAGCGAGGCGAGTTCGCCGATGGAGTCGAGGAGGAGGACGGTTACGTCGTCGGGGATGGAGTTGAGACCGTTGCTGGCGCTGGAGGAGCTGCTGGGACCGGGAAGAGAGAGTTCCGAGCGGCGGATAAATTTGCGGTGGGACTCTTCGATGAATTCGGCGGTGGGGGCAAAGCGCTCGGGCTTGCGGGGAGCTAGGACGAGGAGGGCTTTGGGAAAATCGCCTTGCACTACGCCGAAGACGAGGAGGGCGAGCGGCTCTTCCGTTGCGACGACGCTGCCGGCGACGATGAGCGGAGTGCGGCCACGGCGGGCGCATTCTTCTTCCAGCCATTTTGCGAGTGGAGTTGTGGCTGGGAGTTCGAGGTCGTATTTCAGGTTGCCGCTTACGGCGACATTTTCGGATGGGGCGCCGAGGGCGCGGATGCGGTCGGCGTCCTGCTGGGATTGCATGAGGAAGGTGGAGGCGTGGCTGAGGGCGGATTTGAGGAGGGGCTTCAGATAGAAACCGAAAGCGCCGAGATAGGATTGCCAGCGGGCGAAGGAGCGATCGGAGATGCGGCCGCTGACGAAAAGGACGGGGACGTTGCGGCGTGCTGATTCGCGGAGGAAGTTGGGCCAGATTTCGGTTTCGAGGATGATGACTACGGCGGGTTTTATGGCACCGAGGACGCGGCGGACGCTGAAGGCCCAGTCGAGGGGGAAAAAGATTATGGCGTCGGCGAAGGGCATACGCTCTTTGGCTAGGGCGTAGCCGGTGAGGGTGGTGGTGGAGACGACTAGCGGGCGCTGGGGGTAGGAATCTTTGAGGCGGCGGGCGAGGGTAACACCGGAGAGTGCTTCGCCGACGGACACCGCATGAATCCAGATGGCGCCGGGATGCTGGGCGGGAAGCTTTTCGAGTCCCGAAATGGAAAAGCCGAGGCGCTGGCCAAGATTGCTGAGATATTTGCCGTGGCGCAGGCCCTGGATGAGCCAATAGGGCGACGTTAGCAGGGCGGCGAGGCCCATCAAAAAGCTGTAGAGGAAATACACTCGATGTGACTCCGGTTGTTCCGGGATTCGCGTGCGCCCGAGGGTCGAGGAGCCGAGCAACCCGGCTTCTGCCCCAAGAATCGAAGGCCTCAGGATGCAAACAGTCTATTATAGCCTCATGAAGAAACTCCTTGCTGTGGTTGTGGTGGTGGTTTTGGGGATTTTATTGGGACGGGTTGCGCCTGGGCAAGAGAGCAAGCCGTTGCGGACTTCGATTCTCGACTCGCATGAGGGCGTGACGATCGGCGTGGAGCCGTGGACGCAGGCGAGCCGGTACAAGGAAAAATTTCCGAAGAAGTCGCCATTTGCGGCGGGCATCGTGGCGCTGAAGCTGAGCATTCGCAACGACAACGATGAGGCGGTGAAATTGACTTTGCGGCGCATCCGTTTGTTGGTGCAGTTGGATCAAGACAACAAGCAGGAACTGGAGGCGTTGACGGCAGATGATGTGGCGGATGCGGTGCTGCTGCGGCAGAACGGGAAAGACCCGACGGCGCGGCGGCTGCCGATTCCTTTGCCGATCAATAGGCCGAAACCTACGCGGGACAAGAATTGGGAGGAGTTCCACGGGGACGTCCAGAATGCGGGGATCCCCTCCGGCGTGATTGGAGCGCACAGCACGATGGAGGGGTTGGTATATTTCGATTTGCGCGGGGAGTGGGATTTGCTGCAGACGGCTAGGTTGTATGTGCCGGATTTGCAGAAGATGACGTCGCAGCAGGCGATTTTGTATTTCGATATTGATTTCAACCGTAGTTCATCGAATTAAGGGCGAGCGCCCGTAACATGCCTGCGAGTTTTTGACGTTGAGGTCCTGCGGCTATCCTCGTCGGATAGCCGCAGGATGACACGATTGGGTGGCGCTCGACACGTGATCGATTTTCCGTTTACATGAAACGCTGAGTAATTCAGCATAATTTGCGCCGGTTAGGAGACTTCTCGCGACTTGGGCTAATGAGTCGGCTGTGATACAAAACGGCACATCCCCTTGGGAGCGGAATTTGGGGAAATTGGAACATGGATCCAAGAGCAGATTGGCGGTGCGACATGGACTTAGCCCGGATGCGGAAGCGACGGCGATTCGTCATCGCCATAATCGGCGGGGTGATTTGCGCTGGTGCGGGAGCGGGGAAGACCTGGTCAGTACAGAGCCACGGTATCCACCCTTGGCTCCCATTGCCATTGGCTGCTCTCGCTAGCTTTGCGCTTGGATTCTTCCTCGTCTTCCGCGCCGCACGGCCACCCGGAGCAGAATAGGTCAGCCTGTCACGCCACCGTTAGCTTCGTCTTATCGGAAACTGGGTTTTGGGCTGGACTGTCAAATTTCCACATTCCGAGAAGCCGGCTTCACGGGACTTGGCCACGGGACAAGTCCAAATCCCATAAGAGCTAGTTTTCCCTTGTCGCAGGCGTCAAACAGCAGCAAGTGGGGCTGCCATGCTACAGGCTCACCAAAGGCTTTTCTTACACGGATTTGCCGGGGGTGGCGGCGTCGGCTAACATGGTTGTGCGAAAACTATTCTGATTGCATCGGACTCCATGGAAAACCTGCTTGAGAAATTGAATCCTGAACAACGTCTTGCTGCGGAAACTACCGAAGGGCCAGTTTTGATTTTGGCCGGGGCGGGGACGGGGAAGACACGGGCACTTACGTTCCGGATGGCGAATTTGATTGCCAAGGGGACGCCGGCGGACGCGATCCTGGCGGTGACGTTCACGAACAAGGCGGCGGAGGAGATGCAGACGCGGGTGAGCGATCTGCTGCTACGGGCGGGTGTGCCGCCGGAGCGGCCGTGGATTTCGACGTTTCACTCACTTTGCGCGCGGCTTTTGCGGCGCGAGGCGGTGCATGCGGGGTTGGCGAAGGATTTTGCGATTTACGACGATGACGATCAGCTGGCGGCGGTGAAGCTGGCGATGGCGAAACTGCAGATTGACGATGAGGCGCTGACGCCACGAAATGTTCTGAGCCGGATCAGCTATGCGAAGAATCATGCGCAGACGCCGGAGCAAATGCGGGCGGAGGCGTTTGGGCCGGACACGCGGAAGGTGGCGGATATTTATGCGGGGTACGAGACGCTGCTGAAGCAGAGCAAGGCGGTGGACTTCGATGATTTGCTGTTGCGGTCGGCGCGGCTGCTGCGCGAAGTGCCGCAGGTTCGAGAGAAGTGGCGGAACCGGTTTGCGTATTTGCACGTGGATGAATATCAGGATACGAATCGCGTGCAGTATGAGCTGCTGCGGATGCTGACGAACGAGCGGCAGAATGTTTGCGTGGTGGGGGATGAGGACCAGTCGATTTACCGTTGGCGCGGGGCGGATGTTTCGATACTGCTGAGTTTTTCGCAGGACTTCCCTGCCGCGAAGGTGATCCGGCTAGAGAGGAATTACCGCTCGACGCAGAAGATTCTGGATGCGGCGGGCGCGGTGGTGGCGAACAATCCGGACCGGCTGGGGAAGACTCTGCGCGCGGAGAATGAGGGGGGCGGGAATCTTCGCTATTTTGAGGCGCGGGATGCGCAGGCGGAGGCGGAGTTTGTGGCCGGGGAACTTGAGAAAATTCTGAGCGACGACCCGGACCAGACTTGCGCGGTGGAGTACCGGACGAATTTTCAGTCGCGTTCGTTTGAAGAGGCGTTCCGGCGGCGTGGCGTGCGGTACAAGCTGGTTGGGGGATTCAGTTTTTACAATCGGGCGGAAGTGAAGGATACGCTGGCGTATGTGCGGCTGGCGCTGCATCCAGAGGATGATATTTCCTTGCTGCGGGTGCTGAACGTGCCGGCGCGGGGCATCGGGAAGACGACGGTGGATGCGCTGCGGGATGTGGCGCAGAAAGAAGGACTGTCATTCTGGGATGCGATGGAATCGTTGATGACGAATCCGGCGTCGAGCCGGGCGGTGGCGCCGCTGCGCGCGTTTCGCGAGTTGATTCAGAAGTTGCAAGAGGGGTATTCGACGAAGGAGCCGGCGGATTATTTACGGTATGTGCTGGAAGAGACCGGCTACATGGACGCGCTGAAGGATCGGAACGCGCCGGAAGATGTGGCGCGGATTGAGAACCTGGAAGAGCTGACGCGCGCGGTGGCCGAGGCGATGGATGCGGGGGAGTCGTTCACGGATTTTCTGGATGCGGCGGCGCTGGTGAGCGATGCGGATTCGTTCGAGGGGAAGCCGGGCGTGACGTTGATTACGCTGCACAGCACGAAGGGGCTGGAGTTTGACCACGTGTTTTTGACGGGGATGGAGGACGGGATTTGCCCGCACAGCCGGTCGATCAATGAGGAAAAAGGAATCGAGGAGGAGCGGCGGCTGGTGTATGTGGGGATGACACGGGCGCGGAAGACGTTGACTCTCACGCGGGCGGTGTACCGGCGGGTGTTTGGGAACGAGCAGCAGATGCGGGCTTCGCTGCCTTCGCGATTTTTGGCGGAGATTCCGAGCGAACTGGTGGAGACGGTGCGCGGGTCGATGGCGGAGATTGGGCAGACGCGGCGGTATGAGCCGGATCCGGAATATTCGTACAGCGCGGAGGAGTTTACGCGGCGGGTGCGGGGGATCTCTGCGCCGGCGGTGCGTACACCGCAGCGGCGGGCTGCGACTTCGACGACGCCTTCGTTTGGGCGGTCGGCTATAAAGCGTGGCGGGCAAGCGGATCCGATGCTGGGAACAAAGGTGCGGCATCCGGAGTATGGCGTGGGAACCGTGGTGGGCGTTGAGGGCGACGAAGACGACCGGCGGGTGAGTGTAAGTTTTCCGGGGCGCGGGACAAAGAAGTTTGTTGAGCGGTATGCGCAGTTGCAGCAAGTGTGAAATTCCTCCAAACAGATGAGGATTGAAGGAAAAGCAGATCCCTCACCCGCAAAAGGCGCCCTTCGCAGAATTCGCTCAGGGCAAGCGGGTTCGGGATGACACTTTTTGTGGGGCATTGGTCGTTGTTGAGCAATGGAGAGAGATGCGAAGCCACAGTGATCCTCAACGCGTGAATCAGCGGGCGCTGGCGTTTTTGCGGATTTGTGTGGGGATATTGTTTTTGATTTTCGGGGAGTACAAGGTTTTCGGGACGCAGTTTACCTTGCACGGGGGATTTGAATTCTGGATTAACAAGTTCTTGCAGGATGGGGCGTATCCGTTTATGGCGCCGGTTCTGAAGAACATTGTGCTGCCGCATGCGCGGCCGATTGCTTTTCTGGTGGCGTATGGAGAGTTGGCGATTGGGATTGCGTTGACGCTGGGAGCCTGGGTGAAGCGGGCTAGTGCGTTTGGGTTGTTGTACATGTTGACGCTGCTGTTTTCTTCGAACTACCCGGGGGCCGGGGCGCCGGTGTGGCAGTATTTTGGGGCTTCGCTGGATCATTCGGTGCTGGGGATTTGTTTTTTGGTGTTTTTGATGGGTGAGTCGGATGCGGTTTGGGCGGTTGGTGGGCGGGAGGAGTAGTGGTTTCGACAGGAGCTAGAGGAACCCAAGAGGGAGGCAAGCCCCTCCCCTACAAAGGGCCGCTACGTGGTTGGTGGACGGTGGTTGAGAGGCGGTGGTAAGCTGACGGGCCGATTGTTCGAATTTAATGGCCGTTGTTATGGTTTGAGCATCTAATTTCCGCAAGTTTGACCAGGATTGCGTTTGACGGATTCCACTCCAATTCAGAGGACCGAAGCCGCGCACGGACCGAGTGCGCTCCCGCAGTCCGTGGCTGCGCCGCTTACGCGCGCGGCTATTTTTCTGGTTGTGACGTTGAAGCCGGGCCCAGAGGTGAAAGAAACTGTGCGCTCGTTTTGTGGAGACCTGGCCGCGCTACTGCGTTCGGTGGAATTTCGCGATATTGAGGGTGGGCTCTCTTGTGTGATCGGGTTTGGGGCGGAGGCGTGGGACCGACTGTTTGGAGCGCCGCGGCCGAAGGAGTTGCACGAGTTCCGGGAGATACGGGCCGGGGAGCGCCACGCGGCGGCTACGCCTGGGGATTTGCTGTTCCACATCCGAGCGAAGCGGATGGATTTGTGCTTTGAGCTGACGACGCAGATTATGGAGCGCATCGGAGAGGCTGTTTCGCCGGTGGACGAGGTGCATGGGTTTCGTTACTTCGACGACCGCGATTTGATTGGGTTTGTGGATGGAACGGAGAATCCCCGGGGTGAGGCGGCCGTTGACGCTGTGCTCATCGGGGACGAAGATGCTGCGTTCGCCGCGGGGAGTTACGTGATTGTGCAGAAGTACCTTCACGATTTGAAGGGGTGGAATGCGCTCCCTACGGAGGCGCAGGAACGAATTATCGGCCGGAAAAAACTTTCGGATATCGAGTTGGACGATTCCGTTAAGCCGAGTTCGGCGCACAACGCTTTGACTGTGATTGAGGAGAACGGGAAAGAGGTCAAGATTTTGCGCGACAACATGCCGTTTGGCAGTGCTGCGCAAGGTGAGTTTGGGACATATTTTATTGGCTATAGTCGTTCACCGCGGACGATCGAGCAGATGCTGGAAAATATGTTCGTTGGGAAGCCGCCTGGGAATTATGACCGGTTGCTGGACTTCAGCCGGGCAGTGACGGGATCGCTTTTCTTTGTGCCGTCCGCGACCTTTCTGGATAGCGTGGGGCCGGATCAAGGCGAAGTGACGACGCCCTCCGAACCACCGACGGAGACTGAATCGATTGCATCCGCGCCGAGCGAGAAGGATGGTTCGCTGGGTATTGGTTCGTTAAAAGGAGAAATCTCTCATGAATAATCTGCATCGCGAGCTGGCCCCGATTTCTGATGCGGCCTGGGCGCAGATTGAAGAGGAAACAAAGCGCACGTTGAAGCGCTATCTTGCCGGGCGGCGTGTTGTGGACGTGGAGGGACCGGGGGGCAGCGAGCTTTCCGCCGTTGGCACGGGCCACTTGCAGAAGATTGCGGCGCCGCAGAACGGGATTCTTGCGCGGCAGAGAGAGGTGAAGGCGCTGGTGGAGCTGCGCGTGGCGTTCGAGCTGAAGCGCGAGGCGATTGATGATGTTGATCGCGGCGCGAACGACTCTGACTGGCAGCCGGCGAAGGAGGCGGCGCGGAAGATCGCGTTCGCGGAGGATGGGGCGATATTTGAGAGCTATGCCGCGGCGGGCATTGAGGGCATTCGCAAGGGGACGAGCAATCCGGTGCTGACGCTGCCAGCGGATGTGCGGGCTTACCCGGAAGCGATTGCGCAGGCGTTGAGCCAGTTGCGGCTGGTTGGCGTGAATGGGCCGTATTCGGTGCTGCTGGGGGCGGAGGCTTATACGGCGCTGGCGGAGACGAGCGATCACGGATATCCGGTGCTGGAGCATGTGAGGCGGTTGGTGAAGGATGAGATTGTGTGGGCGCCTGCGATTGAGGGGGCGTTTGTATTGACCAAGCGCGGAGGGGATTTTTCGTTGCACATTGGGCAGGATGTTTCGATTGGGTATTTGAGCCATACGGAGACAGCGGTGCAGCTTTATTTGCAGGAGTCGTTTACCTTTTTGATGCTGACTTCGGAGGCGGCGGTGGCGCTGGCGGCGCCGGGGAAGGCGAAGAAGTAAAAACAAAGAAGGAAAGAAAGAGAAAGATAACGCAGAGCCGCAGAGAGCGCAGAGGTTCGCAGAGAAGAGAGGATCGAAAGTTTCGTGGCGTTTGATCGTAAGAGCCCACCCTTAAACGGCAAGGGTGGGGCACCCTCAAGTACGGTTGGTCGGCACCTTAATTTGGTAAAAGCCGGAAACCCTCCATAGCTTACGCGGTGTGAAGATGGTTTAGGGGCCTCCACAATCATGCGGCACCCGGCGGCGGGGATCACCTGTCGCTTTCACCAACAATCAGTCGTCGATTTGCTGTTGCCTGCGACTCCGGCGGACGCTGCAAATTCGGGGCGGATGACGTGGTCTCCGTTCGCCAAGATAAGCCCGTCAACTGAATGCACGTTGTACGCGCGAACATGGCCGAAGTTATTGAATGTGTCATATTCGACCGTTACAAGCTGGCCGTTTTGGGGCGACAAGCGTTCATGCAATTCCTTGGAGCTGAACGCGTCGAAACAAGTGACGCCGTTCCGCCCTTTACGATACAAGATGACGCTGTCCGGATCCGATGGATGGATCGCACCAAAAGGCTCTTTTCCATCTAATGCGACGCGGGCCTGATAAGTTCTTCGCACAACTCTATCGATGAACAGGGAGTAGCCGACAAACGCACACCCAACAAGCACGGCAGTTGCGATCCAGGTAATGTTAGCCGTTCTAGTCATACTGATATTCTCCGTGAGTGATTAGATTCGTGTAAACAGTCCAACTATTTCAATGTTCTTCCGGACAACCTTTCCGATTCAGCCTGCTGCGGCGAGCCCAGCACTCCGAATCTGACAGACTTCCCATCAGAGGGGTGAGTTGCGCGGGGTGGGGAGTCGCGATAGAGTGGGGCGCTAATACTTCTACAGTGCGCGTCCGGCTCTAGGCAAGTCTCGCGGTTATTTTGTGGCTGGCGGCGGGGCGCGGATGCGATCGGAGAGCTTGGGTGGCGTCACCACTGTTTCGTTGCAAGAATATTGACCAACTGCTTTCCGATTCCGAAAACGCAGAAATCCGATTAAAAAAGTCGCTGGGATGGCTGAGCTTGACGTCGCTGGGCATTGGCGCGGTGATTGGGTCGGGCATTTTCACCATTGTAGGGACCGCGATTGCCGGGCAGAAGCTGCAAGTTTCCTCGATTTTAAACGCTCCCCTTTTGCAATACCTAGTTACTCATTCGACTTCGTTTGGGCGGCCCGGCGCGGGACCAGCGATTGCAATTTCCTTTATTTTGGTTGCGGTGGTGTGCGGGTTTGCTTCGGTTTGTTATGCGGAGCTGGCGGCGATGATTCCGATTGCCGGGAGCGCGTATACGTATACGTACGCGACGATGGGCGAGTTGATCGCGTGGATTATCGGGTGGGACCTGATTCTGGAATATGCCGTGAGCAACATGGCGGTGAGCGTGGGATTTTCAGCGCACATCGTGGATTTGCTGGACTGGTTCGGCTGGCATCCGGACCCAAAGTGGATTTCACCGGCGTATTTGCCGGCCGGGCTGCCGGATTTGCAGGGGAACATGATTTACGGCCCGGGCTGGCATTTCGGGTTCAACTTGCCAGCTTTCATTATCGTGATGCTGCTGACGGTAATCCTGGTGCGCGGGATCAAGGAGTCCGCGGAAACCAACAACATCATGGTGCTGCTGAAGATTGTGGCTATCCTGATTTTCGTGGGAGTGGCGGCGCGGTTTATAAAGCCGGCGAACTGGCATCCGTTTGCGCCGAATGGCTGGCCCGGGATTCTGACGGGCGGGTCAATTGTATTTTTCACCTATATCGGGTTTGATTCGGTTTCGACGGCCGCGGAGGAGTGCAAGAATCCCCAGCGCGATTTGCCGCGCGGAATCATTGCGACGCTGGTGGTTTGCACGCTGCTGTATATCGCCGTGGTGGTGGTGTTGACCGGACTGGTGCCGTGGCAGACGCTAATGGACGACGCGGCGCCGGTGGTGAACACAATGAAGAAATTGCATTTCGGCACGGCGCGGCTGGTGGTGCTGATTGGCGCGCTGATGGGGATGATCTCTTCCCTGCTGGTGTTTCAATTGGGGCAGGCGCGAGTGTGGTTTGCGATGTCGCGTGACGGATTGCTGCCTCGGATTTTCGGGCGCATTCACCCGAAATTTCACACGCCGGATTTTTCGACCTGGCTGGCAGGGCTATTGGTGGGGATATTCGCGGGATTGCTGGATATCGGGACGCTGGCGGACCTTTCGAACATCGGAACGTTGTTTGCATTTGCGCTGGTGGGCGGGGGAGTGCTGATATTGCGATACCGCGAGCCGGATCGTCCACGGGCGTTCCGGGCACCGGGCGGACCACTGGCGCCGGTGATTACGATTATCACCTGCGTGCTGCTGATGGCGGGATTGCCGATTATGAACTGGATACGATTCTTCGCCTGGCTGGCGATCGGACTGGTGATTTATTATTTTTACGGGCGGAGGAAGAGTACCCTAAGATTGTCCACCGCAAGCAGATAGGAATTCGTTCAAGGACACGCGTGATGCCCCGGCGATGGTTTGTGAACGCTCGAACGAAGGGAAAAGCGGTTTTGATGGTCGCGGTGCTGGGGCTGCTGGCTCCGCAGATGTCGCTCGCGTGGGGAGACAGCGCGCAGCGGCTGGTGGTGAATCACGCGGTGGACACGCTGCCGGTGGAACTGCGGCCATTTTTCGAAGCCAACCGCAGATACCTGATGGACCATGTGAACGACCCGCTGGGATTGATTGCCGAGCACCCGGGCGAGCGGAACAATCATTTTATTGAACTGGATAAGTACGGAAAGTTTCCGTTTACTGCCCTGCCGCGGAGTTACAAGGCGGCGATCGAGAAATACAGCAAATCGAAAATTCAGGCTACGGGACTGCTGCCTTGGCAGATCGGCGTGTACAGCCAGAAGCTGACGGAGGATTTGCGCGCCGGACGGTGGGAGCAGGCGAAGCAGGACGCGGCGTTTCTGGCGAACTACGTGGCGGAGGCGCATGATCCGTTCAACACCACGGAGAATTTTGACGGGCGACTGACGCTGCAGAACGGGATCAACGACCGATTCAACAGCGTGCTGATCACGCGGTACGGTTCGTTTTTTCCGATGAGCACGCACGACGCGTTTTTTATCAGCGACCCGACGGACTATGCGTTTGAGGCGTGCCTGGAATCGCACAGCCTGGTGGAGTCGGTGCTGCTGGCGGACCGGCGGGCGCTGAAGGGGCTGAATTCGTATACGGACGAGTATTACGACCGGTTTTATAATTTTGCGGCGGCTTCGCTGATCCGGCAGCTATCCGAGGCTTCGACCGACGTTGGATCTTACTGGCTGACCGCGTGGACGAATGCGGGGAAGCCGCAACTCCCTCACTGATTCTGGCGCCATGGACTCTAATGTGCGTTTCTCGAGAGTGATTCGCTGCCTTCAAGTGCCAGGAAACGGCGCCCGCTTCGGAAAGCGGCCGCTACAAAGACATCTCCGACTTGGATGGTCACTGGTGAGTGATGCAGGATAGTCCATTTCCCAAACGTATTGCTTCCCTTCCCAAGGCGGAGTTGCATGTGCATCTGGAGGGCTCGATCCGTCCGGCGATGGCGAGCGCGCTGGCGGCGCGGCACGGCGTGAAGTTGACGGAAGAGGAGGTGCGGCGGCGGTATGCGTACACGGATTTCGCGGGATTTCTGGATGCGTTCAAGTGGGTGACGTCGTTTGTGCGGGGGCCTGGAGATTTTGCGCTGATTGCCGCGGATCTGGCGGCGCAGTT
The DNA here is from genome assembly GCA_035484435.1 of Vulcanimicrobiaceae bacterium. Classification (GTDB taxonomy): domain Bacteria; phylum Acidobacteriota; class Terriglobia; order Acidiferrales; family UBA7541; genus Acidiferrum. Next base: position 18,273 of record DATHOY010000019.1, read on the forward strand.
GATTGAACAGAAGGTGGTTTACGCGGAGGTGACGCTTTCGGTGGGGGTGATGTTTTTGCGGCAGCAGCAGCCGCAGGCGA
>DATHOY010000020.1:0-11171 GCA_035484435.1 Vulcanimicrobiaceae bacterium
TCAAACGTCTCCGCGTCCACAATCTCCGCGTAATCCACACGCGCCCGCGGCTCACTCGCCAGAACCGTGGTCATCGCTCCTTGCAACTCCAACGAATCCCGCATCCCCCCGGCAATCTCGCTCTTCGCCGCCAGCAATGCCCGATACAACACCGTCGCCGCTCTTCGCTCTTCTCCTTGCAAATAAGCGTTCCGTGAACTCATCGCCAGCCCGTCCGCCTCGCGCACGATCGGGCAAACCACAATCTCCGTATCGAGATTCAGGTCGCGCACCATCTGCTGTACAATCCGCACCTGCTGCGCGTCTTTTCGCCCGAAGTACGCAAAGTGCGGCTGCACAATTTCCAGCAGCTTCATCACCACCGTGGATACGCCGCGAAAATGCCCCGCGCGCGACCTGCCCTCCAGCCGCTCGCTCAAGCCCTCCACATTCACATACGTCGAAAATCCCGGCGGATAAATCTCCCCCGCCTCCGGCAGAAATAACCCATCCACGTTCGCAGCTGTCAATTTCACCACGTCCGCCTCCAGCGGACGCGGATACCGCGACAAATCTTCATTCGCCGCAAATTGTTTGGGATTCAAAAAAATCGAAGCGTACACCGGCGAGCATTCCCGCCTCGCCCGCTCCACCAGCGCCAGGTGCCCCGCGTGCAGCGCTCCCATCGTCGGCACCAGCCCGATAAGCCGCTGCTCTTGCCGCGCCGCCCGCGCTCGTTCTTTCATCCAGGCAACAGTTCGAATCGTCTCCATCCGCGCTAAGCGCCTGCCGCCGTGGCGCGTTCCCGGTAATAGTGCATCAAGTCCGTCAGCTCCGGCTTTGCGCCCAATTGCCGCAGCAACGTTGTCACCTGGCCCCGGTGGTAGGTCCCGTGATTCACCACATGCTGCATTGATTGCCAAAGTGGATTGCTGTAAACGCCAAATTTCAACGTCTTGTATTCCAGCACCCGGTTCAAATCGTCCTGCGTCAATGAGCTCACAAATCCAAGCAGCCGCCCCTCAAGCTCTGTCCATCTTTTTTGCAAGCTTGCCACATCTTGAAATTCGGTCCCATCCGGCAGTGATCCCGGTGATCGCCCCTGAAACCGTTCCAGCCACACCCACTCCGCGCCATAAATGTGGGCTGCGGTGTCGCGCAACGAACCGAAACTCGATCCCATTGGTCGCAAAAACTCTTCCTGTTTTACCGCTGCGACCGCCCCCAGTATCCTCCGGTTGGCCCACGCGTTGAATTCGTACAGCACGAGCATCTCTTGCGGAGTCATGTCCGCCCTCCTTGCCACCAATGATTTGGTTGGAATGTCCCGCTCAGCGGGCAATTCGAATGGGTTTTCCCGGCTTGATCGCGCTCGGCGCGTGATAAGACTCCGCATCCGAAGGGAAACTTCCGCCCTGCACGTCCGCGCAATATTCGCGCACGGCCTGCGAAATCACTTCGCCCACGTTCGCATAACGCCGCGCAAACTTCGGCGGCTCCTGAAACGTCAGCCCCAGCAGATCGTGCAGCACCAGGATCTGCCCGTCGCAATCGGGCCCCGCGCCGATGCCGATCGTCGGAATCCGCACGCTTTTCGTAATCTCCGCCGCCAGTTCGCGCGGGATTCCTTCCAGCACAATCGAAAATGCCCCGGCCGCTTCCACCGCCCGCGCGTCGCGCAACAACTGCTCCGCGCCACCCGCCGTTTTTCCCTGTACGCGATACCCGCCCATCGCATTCACCGATTGCGGCGTCAGTCCCACATGACCCATCACCGGAATTTCCGCTTCCGTCAGCCGCGCAATCACTTCCAATCGCCGCTCGCCGCCTTCCACCTTCACGGCTTCCGCGCCGGCCTCTTTCACAAAGCGCACCGCGTTCTTCAGCGCTTCGTTCACATCGCCCTGGTAGGTGCCAAACGGCATGTCGGCCACCACCAGCGCCCGCTGCACGCCTCGCCGCACCGCCTTCGTGTGGTGCAGCGCCTCCTCCATCGTCAGCGGCAGCGTGCTTTCATATCCAAGCACCACCATCGCCACCGAATCGCCCACCAGCACCACGTCCACTCCGGCCTCGTCCATCAAGCGGGCGGTCGGATAGTCGTAGGCCGTCAGGCAGGTGATTTTTCGCTTGTTTGGGGAATCCGCAGCCGTGGACTTCCGCTGCAGCAATTCGGGAACGGTCACTTTCGCACTGTTCCCATTCGGAATGATGCTCATGTCGGCCTCCGGTGCCGTTCCCTAAGTTCGGGATACAGCCCTCGCGCGAACACCCCAACTATAACAAATTGTCATGCCAGTCACCACAATTTGTGATGCGCAACTTTCTCATGTAGTGGCCGAACTTTAGATCGGCCAGAGACTCTGTCATTTCTCTGTTCCAAGGTTCACTACCCGCTGCTCCAAATTCCACCCGCGCAATCCTACGCTGACGCCTGCCGTCGCTGCCGCCTTTGAAAACTCCACAACCACCTCTCTCTTCTCCCCAGGCAGCAACGAAACATAGTTGTCGCTGTAATACGCCGGCAGCACCCGCGTCTTTCCATCTGCTTGTAGCAACGTCAACTTCAATTCAATCGCCGCCGCAGGCCCCGCATTTTCCAACACAACCTTCACGCGCTCCTCGTCTCCCTCGACCGCCGTTCGCACCGTCGTCTTGATCTGCGCCTCTCCCAACCGGTTCAATTTCCGGTAATCCGCGCTAGCTCCGCCCATCCAGTAAAAATTGTCGGACACCAGCTTCCCGGACGCATCGCGCAACTCCAATTTCACCAGCGCCACGTTCTCTTTCACAAATGGCGCCAGGTCCAGCGCAAAAAATTCCGTGGTCCCGCTCGCTACATCCTTCTTCTCCTCGTGCTCCGCCAGCAGTTTGTTCTCCAGCGAATACACGCGCGCATGTGCCGTCAGTCCCGCCTTCGTGTCGGGCAGCGAATTGGCCACCTCTACCGCGTAATTCGAAGGGTCCAGCTGCACGTGAACCATTTCGCTCGCCTTCTTCACCCCGTAAAACGACGCCTGCGTATCATAATCCGAGCTCAAAATCTGCCACGTCGAACTCGGCCACGCCGGCTGCGTCATCCACAGCATCCGGCCCGTATTCGGCGCCCACAGATGCGCATTCATCCCCTCGAAAACCGCGCGGTGCTGCACGTAGTTAAACATCTGCGCCTTTCGCTCGAAATCCTCCAGGCTCGTCGGCGCCCCGAATTCTTTCTCCATCTCCGCCATGAGCGGCGTCATGTCCCCGTTCGAGCTCTGGTGCCAGTCGTGATACGCCCAGTTGTCGCTGATCGGCCACAAATCCTCGGGCGGAATCCACGCCTTCCAATTCTCCAGCGTCGGAAACGACGGCGTGCCTGTCTCCACGGAAAATCCATGATTCAGCATCGTGAAATACAGTTTCGGCTCCACGTATTTGTACGGCCCGCTGTTCTGCAGGTTCACCTGGTTCGAAGTCGGCGTGTAATATCGCGTCCCATCCACCGTCCGTGTCAATTTCTCCAGCCCCTCGTTCAAGATTGGCTGCGGCACGCCCTCATTCCGCCCGCACCATACCGCAATCGACGGATGATTCCGGAAGCGCGCAATCGTGTCCCGCGCATTTTCCAGGAACAGCGCAGGGTCCTCCGGCTCGATATTGTAATTTTGCGTTGAAGCCCAAAAATCGTTCCACACCAGCAATCCGTACTCGTCTGCCAAATCAAAAAAAACTTCCTCCGTGCTCTGCCCAACCCAGTTGCGAATAATGTTCACGTTCGCGTCGCGGTGCAGCCGGAAAAACGGATCCATCCGCTCCCGCGAAACGCGCTTCAGCATATCGTCCATTCCCCAACTGCCGCCGCGCGCCGCAATCCGTACCCCATTTACCTTAATCGTCAGATAGGGCGTCGCCCGGGTATCTTCCAAATGTTTCACCGCCGCCGATCTCTCTGCGCCCGGCTTCAGCGAAGCCACCCACGACTTCCAGCTATCCCTCCACTCTTCGGGAAAAATCGCCGGGAACGGGTCCGCCAACGGCACGTTGCGAATCCCTGTGTGCGTCACATCCACAATCTGCTCCCGCTTTGTTCTCGCCGCGGTTGGCGAAAATTCAACGCGCTCCAGATGCCCCGCGCCGTCCAGCAGGCTCAATTCATACGTCAACTCCCGAATCCCGAAGCGCACATCCTTGGAGTCCGATTTCTTTCCGTCCACAGTCACCGTAAGTTTCAGCATGTACAGTTCCGGGTTCCCGTACCCGTTCGGCCACCACAATCGTGGATGCTGCACTTTCAATTGCGCAAATTCTGCTGAACTCAACGCCACCGAATTTTGTCCCGGCGCCAGCGAAACGCTCTTCGTCACCTTCACATTGTCGAACGACGCCTCCAGCGTGCCGCTCACCGCCGCCTTCGATTCGTTCTCAAGCGGCACCGTAATCTCCACGTCCGCCGAACTCGTCTCCGGCAAAGGCAGTTTCGTCACCACCTGCACATCGCCAATCTTTACTCCACCTGTCGCCCGCACCGTCACCGGCTGCCAGATCCCCGTATCGCGATCCCGTATCGACGGAATCCAATCCCAACCTTCCGTGTCCACAAACGTCGGCCCATCCAGACACATCATGCCGCCATTTTCCCCCGGCCCCGCCTTGATGCTCTGCTCATGCGGAATTCCCGGATGCGGCGGCGGCGAAACGCGCACGGCCAGCACATTCACAGCGCCTGCCTGAACCATCTCCGTAACGTCGAACACGCCGCGAATAAAAGCGCCCTTGATCGTCCCCATCCGCTTCCCGTTCAGCCAGGCTTCCGCCGCGTAGTTGATTCCCTCAAACGTCAGCGTCAGCCGCCGCCCCTCCCAATCCGCCGGGGCCGTAAACTCGCTGCGGTACCAGTAATCCTGCTTGTTCAAACTTTCCGGAATCGCCAAATTGTTCAACCCGTACTCAGGGTCGGGATAAACGCCCTGATTGATCATCGTCGTAAGCACCGTTCCCGGCACCGTCGCGTCCCACCAGCCGCTGGCTCCGAATCCGGTTTGCGAGATCGCCTCACCACCCGCCGAAATCTCCGGCGCCGGTCGCAGCTTCCAGCGCCCGGAAATCATCCACTCATTCGAACTTTTGCCCGCAATTCCCGATTTCGATTCGCTCCCAGTTTTTTTCTCCGGCCGCGAAAACGCCGCATTCGATTTCGGCATCGTATCTGGATCCTGAGGCGCCCGGTAACCCGCCTGGGCCTGCGTCTGCAACGGCCACGGTTTTGAGCCTTCTTCATACACGACCGCACTGAAATCCACCGGTTTCGCGTACAGCTCTTTTAATTCCTCTCCGGTCAACACGCGCCGCAACACTGTCAGTCCGGCAATCTTTCCCGCAAAGTGTCGGTTCTCCTGTGCCGGAAATTGCGCGGGCGCAATCACCAGTAACGGACTGACTCTCCCCGCATCCAACCTGCCACCAGCCAATTTCGTCCCGTTCGCATAAATCTGCACTTCTTTCCCGTCAAATGTCGCCGCAACGAACTGCCATTTTCCCGACGTCACCCCGGACGCTCCCGATAACGTCGCGTCCTTGCCTCCCCAGTAGAACAATTTGCCGCCGTCCACTCCCAAGTAGCGCGAATATTCCTCGCCCGGATCCCCCACGCCCGCAATCAGCACCGCTCCCTTCGGCGCTTCTTCCATCCGAATCCACGCATAGAAACTCCAGGGCGAATCGGCGCGCAACACCGTGTCGTTCTTCGCCAGATGTTTTTTCAGTTCGTCACCGCCCGCCAGAAACGCGCCGTTGTAGGGCCCGTAGTACGCAGGATCATTCGTAGGGATGTAGATCTGGCCGCACGCGCGCGATGCGAAAAAGAGCGCAGTCACTAACGTCACCACAGCAGCAAATTTGGTTTTCATGGTGAACCGGCTATTCCGCTGAGTGCTTCGGATTCTTGCCCAAAAATAGTTCCACACAATCGCGGTAGTTGGAAACGATTTTCGCGGGCCGTCCGCGCCGAAGAACCAGCGCTGTTTAGTCTGCGGAAGATTTCACCGGCGCCTGCGCACGCCCCTTCCACTGCCCACCGCGCCCCAGCCAGTAGCGCACTGCGGAAACCCAAGTCGCATAAGTATAGAAAGCCGCCGCCAGCGGTAGTGCAGCCGCCCACAGTGGCGACATCCGGTAAAACCGCACCGTCGGCAAATACGTGATCGCCATCAGCGCCCACGCCGCCAACCCCAGCCTCCACACCACCGCCTGCGCGCTGAACGTGAAAATCACCGGCAGCAGATATGTAACGAACATTCCCAGCAGCGTCCCCGCCAGCGCCAGTCCTGAATAACCCAGCTGCGTGAACGCGGTCCGCGCGATCAAATCCTGAATCTCCGTGAACGACGAGTATGTACGCAGGCTCACGCTTTTCCGCGTCAATCCCATCCACAGCCCGCCGCCCGTCCGCTTCACCGCCCGCGCCATTGTGCAGTCGTCAATCACTTCCCCGCGAATTGCCGCCAGCCCGCCAATGCGTTCCAGCGCCGCGCGCCTCAACAGGATGCAGCCGCCGGCCGCTCCCGCGGTCTTCCGCGTTCTGCTCGCAATCCAACTGGGCGGATATAGCTTCAGGAAAAAATAAAGAAACGGCGGAATCAGCAGGCGCTCCGGAAACGAATTTACCTGCGACAACGCCATCAGCGAGACCAGATCCAGATTGTCTCTCTCCGCGCGTTGCACAATCCGGCGCAGCGTGTCTGGCGCATGCTCGATATCCGCATCTGTAAACCAGAAAAATTCCGCCTCGCGCGCAGCGTCGCTCTCCACGCCCTGCTGCATTGCCAGAAGTTTTCCGGTCCAACCGCTCTCCAGCGCCGCACCGTGTAAAATCAAAACGCGTTCGCTTGCTCCCCCCCGTTCCGCCGCTTCCCGTGCCAGCGTTCCGGTTCCGTCGTCGCTGTGATCGTCCACCACTACGACACGCATTTCACCCGCGTAGTCCTGCTTCAGCAGTGAGTCCATCGTCCGAGCGATAGTCTCGGCCTCGTCGCGCGCAGGCACAATTGTGACTACACGCGGCCAGCGCGGCAGCGAGTCCTGTCTCGAAATGTCATCGTCGAACGCGAGAAGCTGCCAGAACGCCCCCCGCAAAAAGGTAAGCACCACCCAGATCAGCAACGAAACGATCGCCAGAATGAGGGCCAGGGCATTCACGCCCCATTCTGTCTCAATTCCCAACCCGCCGCCACTCTACCGCGTTCGTGTAGGGCCTGCATTCCGAGGCGGGCCGCTCTTTTTTTGAGTGCGACAGCGAAGCTGCCGCTTTTGCGGCCTAAACTCAGCCACCCAACTTCCCACTCCAACCTACGCCAAATCCTCCGCCCGGATCGGCAGCCGCCGCACCGGCTTCCCCGTCGCCGCAAAAATCGCATTGCACACCGCGGGCGCAATCGGCGGCGTCCCCGGCTCTCCGATTCCACCCGGCCCGTCGTTGCTTTCCATAATGTGCACTTCCACCTGCGGCGCCTCGTTTATCCGCACCATATCGTAATCGTTGAAATTCGCCTGCTCCACGCGCCCGTTCGCAATTGTAATTTCACCCTTCAGCGCCGCCGTCAATCCGTAAATAATCCCGCCCTCAATCTGCGCGCGAATCGTCTCCGGGTTTACGTGTCGCCCGCAATCCACCGCCGCCACCACCCGATGCACCTGCAGCGAATGCGCCTTGCGATCGATACTGATCTCCGCCACTTCCGCCACATAACTTCCAAACGATTCCACCACCGCAATCCCCCGATAGCGTCCCGCGGCCACGGGCTTGCTCCACCCCGCCTTTTCCGCTGCCAGTTCCAGCACTTTGCGTTGCCGCGCATCTTTGCTCAACAACCCGCGACGGAACTCAAACGGATCTTTCCCCGCTGCCTTCGCCAATTCATCCACAAAACATTCCGCGATAAACCCGTTGTGCGAATTTCCCACAGAGCGCCAGAATCCCACCGGCACGCCAGTCTCTGTCAGCAGATACTCCACCAGAAAATTCGGCACGTCGTATTTCAGCGTGGCAATTCCTTCCGTTGCCGTGTCGTCCAGTTCGTTCTTCACCGAGCCGGGGAAAAACCGCGACATGATCGACGGCCCCACAATCCGCGACTTCAACGCCACCGGCGCGCCTTTGCCGTCCAGCCCTGCCCACAATTTCACCATTACCGTCGGCCGGTAAAAATCGTGCTGCATGTCGTCTTCGCGCGAATAGGTCACCTGCACCGGCGCGCCCGTCGCTTTCGAAAGCTCCACCGCCTCGATGATGAAATCCAGTTCGGCCCGCCGCCCGAATCCGCCGCCGAGGTATGTGGTGTGAATCTTTACTTGTTCCGGCTTGAATCCCGTGATCTTCGCGCCGGTCATCTGCGCGAACGTCTGAAATTGCGTTGGTGCATAAATGTCGCAGCCATCCGCGCGCACGTCCGCCGTGCAGTTCATCGGCTCCATGGTCGCGTGCGCCAGGAACGGCACCTCGTACACCGCTTCCAATTTCTTCGCCGCGCCGCCTATAGCCGCGTCCGCATCACCGTCTTTACGCGCGATCACCCCGGTCCGTTCCATCCGCGACTGGTACAGCTTGCGGATCGCATCGCTCGAATTCTTCGCATTCACGCCTTCGTCCCACGTAATCTGAAGCGCGTTCCGCCCTTCCATCGCCGACCAGGTATTGTCGGCCACCACCGCCACGCCAGTCGAAACCTGCACGACGTTCTTCACGCCGCGCACGGCCTTCGCCTTCGTTCCGTCAAAACTTTTCACCGTGCCGCCGAACACCGGGCACCGCGCCACCGCCGCATGCAGCATCTGCGGTCGCCGCACATCAATCCCAAACTCCGCCGTACCGTTTACCTTGATCCTCGAATCGATCCGTTTCGTCGCCTTCCCGACGTACTTGTAGTCCTTCGCATCTTTCCGTTTCGGGCTCGCCGGCACGGGCAGTTTCGCCGCATCTTCCACCAGCGCGCCGTATCCGATCCGTTTACCGGAAGCCGTGTTCACCACCGCGCTGTTCTCTGTGTGGCACGCGCTCGGCTCCACGTTCCACCGCTTCGCCGCCGTCGCAATCAGCATCTCGCGCGCCGCGGCTCCGGCCTTCGCCAGCGGCTCCCACGATCCGCGAATACTCGTGCTGCCACCCGTGCCCTGCAATCCGAAAACAGGATTGAAATATACTGGCGCTGCCGGCGCAAATTCCGTCTTGATCTTATTCCAATCCAGATCCAGTTCGTCCGCCAGAATCATCGTCAGCGCGGTATTAATCCCCTGGCCCATCTCGGACTTGTCAATCTGAAGCGTCGTGGTATCGTCCGGCGCGATCTGCACCCACGCATTGATCGCTGCCCCCTCCTTCGCCGGCGTTCCCGCCAGCGCCTCATATTTCCCCGGCAAATAAACTCCAATCACCAATCCCGCGCCGCCCGCCGCGCTTTTCTTCAGAAATTCTCGCCGGCCCACCATGTCCATCGTTGGCATTTCGTCTCCTCTTAAGCTAAATCCCTGGCTTGAATCGGCAGCCGGCGCAGACGCTTCCCGGTCGCCGCAAAAATCGCATTGCACATTGCTGGAGCCATCACAGGCAACCCCGGCTCGCCGATACCCGTCGGCTCTTCCTTGCTCGCCACCACATGAACTTCCGTTTTCGGCGCGTCGTTCATCCGCGGCATCCCGTAGTCATTGAAATTCCCCTGCTCTACGCGCCCGCCGCCGATAGTGATTGCGTCATACGAAGTCGCCGAAAGCCCGTAAATCGCGGCGCTTTCCACCTGAGCCCTGACACCTTCTGGATTGATCGCCCGTCCGCAGTCCACCGCGTAAACCAGCCGCTCCAGCTTCGCTGCACCGTTTTTCACGCTGACTTCCGCCACGGCCGCCGTGTAGGAATCAAACGAATAAAACGCCGCAATCCCGCGTCCTTGCCCCTTTGGCAGAGGCTTTCCCCAACCGGCCTTCTCCGCGGCAAGCTGCAACACGCCCTTCAGCCGCGCGGTGTCCAGTGGCGGTTCTTTCTCCTCGTCGAACCTGGGAATCTTGCGGTCTGCGCCGATCAGCTTCAGTCGAAACGCCAGTGGATCCTGCCCGGCGGTTGCCGCAAGCTCATCAATAAAACATTCCACCACGAAGCCGCTCGTCGAGTGCTCCACCGACCGCCACCACGCCCGCGGCACGCTCGATTCCGCCAGCGTGTATTCGATGCGGATGTTCGGCGTCTGGTACGGGATCGTGGAGGCGGTGCCGAATTCCCCCTGCTCTGGTTTCTCCGCGCCGTTCTGCCGCCATTTCGCCGCGATGGACGTCGAAGTCTGAAAATGTTTCCACGCGGCCAGGTTTCCATTCGCATCCAGCTTGCCCTGCATCTTGTGATACGACGCCGGCCGGTAAAAATCGTGCTGCATGTCGTCTTCGCGGGTCCACAGAACCATCACCGGTTTCCCCGCAGCCTTGGCTACCTGCGCCGCTTCCATAACGAAATCCGCCTGGTAGCGCCGCCCGAATCCTCCGCCCATCAGCGTCGTGTGCACGATCACTTTTTCCGGCGGCAGCTTGGCCGCCTCGGCGATCACCGCCTGCGCCCACTGCGGAGCCTGCGTCGGCACCCACGCTTCCGCGCCGTCCGGCCGGATCTCCACCGTGCAGTTCATCGGCTCCATGCACGCATGCGCCGCAAAGGGAAACTCGTAAGCCGCCTCTATTTTCTTGGTTCCGGAAGCAAGCACTGCATCCGCATCCCCGTCATTGCGTACTACCTTCCCCGGCTTCGCGGCATTCGCAAGAAATTGTTCGTGCAGTCCCGCGCTCGATTCCTTCGCCGCCGCACCGAAATCCCATTTCACTTCCAAAGCGTTCCGGCCCTGCATGGCGGCCCACGAATTCACCGCCAGCACCGCCACACCGCCTGTAGTCGATGCTCCGCGCCCGCTCGTTTCAAACGCAATCACGTCGCGCACACCCGGCACCGCCTTCGCTTTCGCGGCGTCAAACGAAATCAATTTTCCGCCGAACACCGGACACCTCGCCACCACCGCATACAGCATCCCCGGTACGCGCGAATCGATTCCAAACACCGCAGCTCCGCTGGCCTTAGCCCGAGCTTCATACCGTCGCATGTCGTGGCCGACCAAAGTGAAATCGTCGGAGTTCTTCAGCGGCACCGTATTGAAATTCGGAATCGGCAGTTTCGCCGCTGCTTC
>DATHOY010000021.1:0-17161 GCA_035484435.1 Vulcanimicrobiaceae bacterium
CGAAGCGGGATAGACGCAGCCGGAGCCGATGGCCTGGCCGTCGGAAGTAATGCCGGTCTGGGCGAAGTCTTGGAAGACCTGGCAGTCGTTGCGGGTCTCTGGAGTGGCGGCCTGGCCGCTGAGCATGGCGATGTAGTTATCCAGGCTGACGTGGCCGGTACCGTAATATTGATTCAGGAGAACGCCCTGCGAGGTGAGGGTTTGAGAAAGAAAAGGAGCTTTGGAATTCGGGCCAAACGTGACGTCGAAGCCTTCGTTTTCGAGGACAATCACAAAGACGTGCTTGATGCGGTGGAGCAGATCCTCCGAAGCGTTTGGCGCTGCCATCATCCGAGTGGGAAGTGTCCCGAGTAAGGCTGCCAAGACGAAGAGCAGCCGGAGTTTCTTAAACATTAGATCGGTCTCCTAGATTTTAGATTTTTCGAGCGCAGGAGCCGCGCGGAAGAAATGAGCTCCAGGAACACATCCACACAATGGCGACTCTAGCTGCCGTGTGTTACGGCAAGGTTAGCTGCACGTGTCAATTAAAATAGAGTGCAGTTAGAGTGAACCGGACCGCCCGACTAAAGGGGCCCCGGCGAACGTGGTAGAGTTTGGGAATTGAATCGCGCAGCCTGGGGAAGGTTCAGGAGGAAGAAGTGGGATACGCGGATTTGCGGGAGTTTGTGAAGCGACTGGAGAAGGAGGGCGAACTGCGCCGGGTAAGGGCGGAAGTGGACCCGGTGCTGGAAGTGACAGAGGTGGTGCAGCGGGCGCAGGCGATGGCTGGGCCGAAGGGGAATCTGGGCGGGATGGCGCTGCTGTTTGAAAAGCCGAAGGGATCGCGGTATCCGCTGCTGATCAACGCATTTGGAAGCGTGCGCCGGATGGAGTTGGCGTTTGACGTGGAACAGTTGGACGAGGTGGCGGCGCGGATTCGTGGATTCCTGGACATGCAGACGCCGCAGGGGCTCTTCGACAAGTTGAAGATGTTGCCGAAATTGGCGGAGCTTGGGTCGTTCATGCCCAAAAATGTGAAGGACGGGCCGTGCAAAGAAGTGGTGCACCAGGGCAACGACGTCAACCTGTTTGATTTTCCAATTTTGAAATGTTGGCCGCAGGATGGTGGACGCTTCATCACGTTTCCGCTGGTGTTCACGCGGAATCCGGAGACGGGGAAGCGGAATGTGGGCATGTACCGGATGCAGATATACGACGAGCGCACCACCGGGATGCATTGGCAGACGCAGAAGCATGGCGCGGAGCATTTCCGGCGGGCTCGGGCGAAGAATCCGGAAGGTCGGATTCCGGTGAGCGTGGCAATTGGCGCCGACCCGGCGACGACTCTGGGTGGGATTTTGCCGATTCCGCCGGATCTGGACGAGATGATGTTCAGTGGATTCCTGCGCCGCGAGCCGGTGGAACTGGTGAGGTGCGAGACCAACGATCTGGAAGTGCCGGCCAATGCGGAGATCGTTCTCGAAGGCTACGTCAACCTGAACGAAATGCGGACCGAGGGCCCGTTTGGCGATCACACTGGGTTTTATTCGCTGGAAGGGGAGTACCCAGTTTTCCACGTAGAGTGCGTGACGCACAGGAAAGACCCGATTTACCTGGCCACCGTTGTGGGGCGGCCGCCTCAGGAAGACTTTTATATGGGGTACGCAATCGAGAGAGTGTTTCTGCCGCTGATGAAGCTGACGCATGCGGAAATTGTGGACGTCTCGATGCCGGCGGAAGGGATTGTCCACAACCTGATGATCGTGTCGATCCGGAAATCATTTCCGGGGCACGCGCGCAAGGTGATGAACGCGATCTGGTCGCTGGGGCAAGCCATGTTCACAAAAGTGATCGTGGTGGTGGATCACGACGTGAATGTGCACGACTACCGCGAGGTGGTGTGGAAAGCGCTGTGCGCCATCGATCCGGAACGCGATGTGCAATTTACTCTTGGGCCAGTGGATACGCTGGATCACGCGGCACGGATGCAGGATTTTGGATCGAAGATGGGAATTGACGCGACACGGAAATGGGCAAGCGAGGGATTTGCGCGGCCGTGGCCGGACGAAATGGTTACGGACGAAAAAACTAAAGCGCGGGTGGAAGCGATTTGGAAAAGTTTGGGTATTTGAGAAACGGAAGGAAAAAAGAGAGGACTTAACGCAGAGAGCGCTGAGCTAAGCGCGCAGAGTTCGCTGAGAAGATTAGAAAAAACCAAGAGCACAGCCAGGAATGGCGGTGCTACAAAAGTCCGAAGCGCGCAACTGGTAGAGAACGCTGAGATAGAGCGGGGATTGCGAACTAAGGATTACCGTCCGTGCGGACAGGGGTCCGCACAAGAAAAAGCGCAAGGGATAGTGGTGGTTGTCGTGAAGCTATGCAATTAGTAGTCCTACCTGCCTGCAATAACAGGCCAATTGCCTAAGATTACCTGCATTCTTAGGACAACTACAGAAGAGAATCCCTTGACGCTCTGCCAGCGCGAATGACATAACGTATCCACGAGCAGCACCCGGGGAATCTGTGTCCTGCAGCAAAAGCAAGAAATTGGGTGCGGCGAAGTATGCAAGAAGGGCGAGTGGAAGACAAGGTGGGCGTTCCTCGTGAGCGAATCGCGCGAAGTGATGAACGTACGGCAGGCGTCACAGTATCTGGGCATCAGCCCCGATACTCTGTACCGGTACATCACAGAGGGCGAAATACCTGCATTCAAGTTAGGAAATCGTTGGAAACTTAGGAAGACGATCCTAGACAGGTGGATGGAACGCAAGATGAGCCAAGTGGTGGCGAAGCGCCGCTAGACTTGTCAGAGCGTGAGGGAAAGAGGCCGCGATATGTGGTTACCTGGTGGAGGAAAGAGCAAGCAGCTGGTGGGACTGGACATTGGTTCCAGTTCGATCAAGGCTGTTGAGCTGAAATCGACGAAGGCCGGGTATGAACTGGTCAGCTTCGGCATGGAAGCCCTGGCTCAGGATACCGTGGTGGACGGCGCGATCATGGATGCGCCGCAAGTGGCCAACGCGATCACCAAGATTTTCGAAAATGAAAAGATCAAGACCAAGAACGTAGGCACATCAGTCTCCGGCCACTCCGTAATTGTGAAGCGAGTGCCGCTGCCCTTGATGACGGAAGAAGAGTTGTACGACCGGATTCCGTCCGAGGCCAGCCAGCACATTCCCTTTGACATCGCCGACGTGAACCTCAGCTACCAACTGCTGGAGGCAATGGACTCGCAGATGGACGTGCTGCTGGTGGCGGTAAAGAAAGACAAGATTCTGAATCACACGAACGTACTGGCGCAGGCGGGAAAGACGCCGGTGGTGGTGGACATTGACGCGTTCGGACTGCAGAACTGCTTCGAAGTGAACTACGAACCGGATGCCGGCCAGACCGTTGCGCTCCTGAACATCGGCGCCAGCGTGATGAATATCAACATCGTCCGCGGCGGCGTTCCCCTGTTTACTCGCGACGTCAGCGTTGGCGGCAACCAGTATACGGACGCGCTGCAGAAGGAATTGGACCTGAGCTTTGACGACGCCGAGCGCCTGAAGAAGGGCGATACCCTGCCCACGGTCACCGACGAGCAGAAGGGGCAGATCCTGCGCAGCGTTTCGGACATCCTGACCCTGGAAATCCAGAAGACCTTCGACTTTTTCCGTGCAACGGCAAGCGGTGAAAACATCCAGCGCATCATGGTGGCGGGCGGGACGGCTCGCGTGCCGGGCCTGGTGGACCTGCTGCGCGAGGAATTCGCGATGCCGGTGGAAGAACTGAATCCTTTCCGCAAGGTGCTGATCAATCCCGGGAAGCATAGTGAAGATCAAATCCGGGAATTGGCGCCAAGACTGGTTGTCGCCGTGGGACTGGCCCTGAGGAGCTTCGACTAGCCATGATCCGCATAAACTTACTTGGACAAACGAGGCCGAAGGCATCGCGGCGGCCGGTGGACACCGGGGCGGCGCTGCCGCTGGTCTTCATCGGCGCGGGCGTGCTACTCGGCGGACTCTTCCTCTTCTACTTCTATCATTCCTGGCAGACGCAGTTGAATGATGAAAACAAGCGCATCCAGCAGTTGCAGGCGCAGAAGACGGACCTGGAACAGATCAAGCTGCAGGTGGAAGCGTTCGAAAAACAGAAAATCGTATTACAGCAACGAGTAGGCACGATTGAGCAACTGCAGCGGGACCGCACCGGCGCCCAGGAACTTCTGGACCAGGTGGCGAACACTGTTTCCCGGGCCGAGAATCTCTGGTTGATGTCCATGTCCAAGAAAGGCACGACACTCCAGATGGATGGCGCGGCGGCTTCGCTGAACTCCGTGGCGAACTTCATCACCGCGCTGAAGCGTTCCGGATATTTTCAAAAGGTCGAAATTAAGGATGCGAAGCAGGACGACAAGAACCTGAACGTGCAGACCTTCCTGTTTTCCATCAATGCGGAAATCGCGCCGAATGGACCGGCTGGGGCTACTCCGGCGGCTAAACCCGCCAGCGCGCCAAGCGGCACAAGTCCGACCGCGCCGGCGAAGAAAGGATAGGGGGAGACCATGGCCAATCCTTTCCGAGACATGTCTGTAATTATGCAGGGCCTGGTGGCGCTGGCGATCGCTGTGGTGCTGGTGCTGGCAGGACTGTACGTGCCGGGTTCACCGGTTGCGCAGGAGCGCGCCGACTACGACACGGCGGTGCAGAAGCGCACGACATTAAATCAGGAAGTGACCCAACTGCAGGTTTACAAGCAGCGCTACGGCGAGCTGAAGCAGCAGATGGACGCCCTGAACAAGCAACTGGACACGCTGAAGACGATCGTGCCGGAAGAAAAAGAGGTGGATGAGTTTATCCGCCAGGTGCAGGGCGCGGCGGCTTCTTCCAACGTGCAATTGCGCAAGCTGACGTCGCAACCGATTGTGCCGAAGGAATACCACTACGAGATGCCGTTTGAAGTGCAGGCGGACGGGCCGTATTTCAACATGCTGGACTTTTTCTCGAGGTTGAGCCGGTTGTCGCGCATCATCAACGTAGGAGATTTGCAGTTTGATGATCCAGGGCTATCGGGATCGAAATCGGCGAAGTATCCGATCCGGCCGGGAACGACGGTGACCGGAGTTTTTACAGTCACGACATTCTTCACGAAGCCAGCTGATCTAACCCCAGCAGGCGGGGCCAAGGGTGCAGTTCAGCCGGTGAAAAAACCGTGAGCAGGGATGAGCGAGCCATGCGTCTAGCCATAACAGTGATGACGGGGATTCTGCTGGCAACGGCCGGGAGCAACTTGTATGCCCAGTCGGCGCCTGCGGCGCCTCCGAAAACAGCGGCGAAGCCCGCGGCACAAACGCCAGCGCCAGCGGCCAAACCTGCAGCAAAGCCGGCAACGCCAGCGACGGCCGCTCCGAAAGCTGCGGCGAAGCCCGCAGCCCAAACGCAGGCGCCGAAAGCATCCGCCAAACCGGCAACGGCTCCCAAGGCTGCACCGGCAGCGGCCAAGCCCGCGAAGCGACCAGCAGTCAAGAAGGTCGCGAGTGGCGAGCCTACGAAAACCGGCGCTGCGCCGGAAGCTTCGGAAGCAAAGGTTTCCCGCCGCGATCCATTCGAATCACTGACCAGCCGTCAGGAAGCGGCAGCCAGGGCCGGTGCGAATCTGCCCCCGGGCAAAGCCGGATTACAGGTTGGAACTTTGCGGCTGGATGGAATCGTACGGGCGCCAAACGGAATGATCGCGGTCGTCACGAATCCGCAAGCGCGGACCTATTTTCTGCGCGAAGGGGATCAGCTCTACGACGGGCGAGTAGAAAAGATTGCCATGGACGGCGTGTCGTTCCACGAAGTCGGGAAAGATGCGTTCGGGAAACCAGTGGAACGTCAAGTCAACAAGAGAATTTACTCCAGTGCAGGAGATCAGCAATGAAGACGAACTGGCCGGCCTTCCGGTGTGGTTGCCTGATAGTGGCGAGCGTGGTGCTGGGCGGTAGCCTGGCGAACGTTCGCGGTCAGGAGCCCTCCGGCGCGACATCGACCGCCGCGGTAATTTCGAGCGTGGCGATCACCCAGGAGCCGCAGCGGGCGGCGATTCGAGTCGAGGGAGCAGCGCGACTCGAACTCCATACCTCGCGGATGCAGAATCCGGAGCGCCTGGTGTTGGATTTCAACGGGGCACGGCTGGGAGTCCAGAGAACCGTGATTCCGGGCGTCTCGGCTCCGGTGCGCGGCGTGCGAATCGGGCAGTTCCGTCCGGACGTAGCGCGCGTGGTGGTGGACCTGACGGGCGAAACGCCCTATCAGATCACCCATGAGGGCGATGCGCTGGTGGTGTACTTCCAGATGCAACTGACTCCGGATGCCAGCGCGGTTGCGCCGGTGACGTCGACCTCCAACGAATCCACGAAGAAGTCGATCGAGTATGCGGCCAATTCGCCAAAGACGGCGGCGCACAGGACGAATGCTTCGAATACAGTCGCACCGCGGTTTTCTTTGCCGAAGGAACTGACCCAACCCTCGTTGGTTCTGGCGTCCTTGAACGAGAAGAGCGCGCCGGCGCGTCCCGATGGCGGGTCGCAGCAGGCTTCACAACTGGCCGTGCAACAGGCAACCAGCGCGGCAACCACGGTTGCAGCTCAACAAACTCCGACATCGAACGCCCCACAGGCTGGGCATTACACGGGTGAGCCGATTTCCGTGAACCTGAAAGATGTTGATCTGAAGGATTTCTTCCGTTTGATTCACGAAATCAGCGGCTTGAATGTGGTGCTGGATCCAAACGTAAAAGGCACCCTGACCATCGTGCTGGATGAAGTGCCCTGGGATCAGGCGTTGGACATCGTGCTGCAGAACAACAACCTGGACAAGCAATTGACAGGCAACGTGCTGCGCGTGGCGACTCGCGAAACCCTGAAGAGAGAAGCCGAATCCGCTCGCGACCTGGAAAAGGCGCAAGCCGAAGCGGTTGCTCCTGTGACCGTTACCCGCGTGCTGAGCTACGCGAAAGCGGCGACGATGAAGGATACACTGAAGAAATTCCTGTCGGCCCGCGGCGATATTCTCTCGGACGATCGCTCCAATCAGTTGATTGTCCGCGACATTCCCTCGGTGATCCCGACCATCGACAACCTGATCCGGCAATTGGATCGGAAGTCGCAACAAGTGGAAATCGAAGCGCGCGTTGTTTCCGCATCCAGAACGTTCGCGCAGGACATTGGCGTGCAGTGGGGTTTTGCAGGGACCACGACGGGCGGCCGCTCCATCTTTGGCGGACCGGCAAACGTCGGGGTCAGCCCTGTGACGACGGGTGCGGGAATTCCGCAACCTCCACTGGTTGGAACACCACCCTCGGGCAGCAGCAGCACCCTCCCTGGGCTGCCGTTCAACGTGAACTTGGGGGCTGGCGTGCCGACGAGCGGCTTCTACTTCGGACATCGCTCGCCCAACTTCGCGGTTGACCTGTTTATTACCGCGGCAGAGTCGAAGGGCGTAGGCAAATTGCTCTCGAAGCCGAAGGTAATCACGCAGAACAACGAAAAAGCGATTGTGAAGCAAGGTACGAAGATTCCGATCCAAACGGTCATCAACAACACGATTTCGGTGCAGTACATCGACGCCGTGTTGCAACTGGAAGTGACTCCGCAGATCACCGCCGAAGGCACGGTCTTCATGGACGTGCTGGTGGAAAACACCCAGATCGACAACGGTATTCCGCGCGTTCAGGGCATCCCGGCGTTGGATACCCAGGCAGCCCAGACCAAGGTGACGGTTGCCGATGGCGGCACCGTGGTCATTGGCGGCATCATCGTCACCCAGCAACAGACCAACATCACGGAAGTGCCGATCGTGGGCAGCCTGCCCATTATCGGGTACCTCTTCCGCCGGACCAACGTTTCCGTGACGTCGCAAGAATTGCTGTTCTTCATCACCCCCCGGATCATCCCCGGATGATGAAGTAAGCCTGGCGCGAAGCAGCGCCGGAAAAAATCGGGTAAACTGAGATCGAGGAGGCGCAAGTCTCCTCGATTTTTTTATGGGCGCGGAATACACGAAAAGACGAAAAGCGCTTCTGGCGGAAATCGCCGGCAGGAAACTGGACTGCCTGGTGGTAACCCATCCGGCGAACTGGTATTACCTCACCGGATTTACCGGGGAGTCCGGGGCTTTGGTCGTGTCGCCGGAGGGCACAACGCTCCTAACCGACGGCCGGTTCACGGTGCAGGGGAAGGAAGAGACGCGGGGCGTCAAAATCGAACTGCAACAGGGTGGGTTGTATCCCGCGCTGGGTGCCATGTTGCGCAAAAAAGGCCTTCGCCGCGTCGGCTACGATGCGAATCATTTGACGGTCGCGCAATGGGATACCCTGCGCAAAGCACTGGGAAGCAAGGGGCGCGGGTTTCAGGCGTCAGGCCTTGTTGCGCACCTGCGGATGCGAAAAGATGCCCAGGAGCTGTCGACAATGCGAAAGGCGGCCATCCTGGCGGGAGAAGTCCTGGAAAGCGTGCTGAAGCTGGTGAAGCCGGGTGTGAGAGAGAGCGAGTTGGGGGCGGAGATCGAGTATCAGATGAAAAAGCGCGGCGCCAGCGGCGCTTCGTTTGAAACAATCGTGGCGTCGGGACCGCGGGGCGCGCTTCCTCATGCCCGTCCGACGGCTAAGAAGCTGAGGAAAAATGAGTTGGTGGTGCTGGACCTGGGTGCTATACTCGGCCACTATTGCAGCGACATGACGCGCACAGTGCACGTGGGGCGTGCCACGAAGCGCGTGCGAGAGTGGTATAAGTCGGTTCAGGAAGCCCAGGAAGCCGCGGTCGCTGCCGTTCAGGCAGGGGTAACTTGCGGGGAAGTGGATACCGCCGCGCGGGACGTCCTTAAGAAAAACGGTTTGGAACAGTATTTCGTGCACAGTACAGGGCATGGTTTAGGCCTGGAGGTGCACGAGGAACCCCGCATAGCCCGCGGGCAGACGGTTCGACTGGAAGCAGGAAATGTGATTACCATAGAACCTGCCGTATATGTGGAAGGCGTCGGCGGAATCCGGATCGAAGACGACGTTGTTGTAGAAACAGGCCGGAATGAAGTTTTGACCCGCGTAAAGCGGGATCTTATCGAACTCTAAGAACAGGCATGAAACGGAAAAAGACCGCGAAAGCGAGTGAAAGCCCGTCGTTTGCAAACCCCGAAATCGGGCAGATCGAACAGTTGCTGCGCTTCATGAGCGAGCACAACCTTGAGGAGTTTGAGTATTCGAGGGGGGATCTGCGGATTCGTCTGCGGAAGCCCAGCGCCCATGTCGTGGTCGCCGCGCCTCGCGCGTCGGCCGAGATTATCGTGCCTTCGGCGCTCAGCGCGCCTGAGCCTGAAAGCCGGAGCGCAGAACCCCCGCACCCAGCGGATGTCCGTGGTGGCGAAGATCTGCACCTGATCAATTCGCCGATTGTGGGCACTTTTTATGGGTCACCCAGTCCGGGCGCGGAAGCCTTCGTCAAGGTTGGCTCTCACGTGGACAAGGGCCAGACACTTTGCATCGTAGAAGCAATGAAACTGATGAATGAAATCGAGTCCGAAATCAGTGGAGAAGTGCTGCGGATCTTCGCGGAGAACGGACAGCCAGTGGAGTACGGGCAACCCTTGTTCGGGATCCGCCCAAGCCGCAAGCGGTAAGCGGCCTGCCAGACTATGTTCCAGAAAATTCTAGTCGCCAACCGCGGGGAAATCGCCCTGCGAGTCATCTGCGCCTGCAAAGAGCTGGGAATTCCGACGGTGGCCGTGTATTCGGAGGCGGACCGCAATTCGCTGCATGTGCGCTTTGCCGATGAGGCGGTGTGCATCGGGCCGCCAAGAAGCAGCGAAAGCTACCTGAATATTCCGCAGGTGATCAGCGCCGCGGAAATCACCAACGTGGATGCGATTCATCCGGGTTACGGTTTCTTGTCGGAGAACGCGAACTTTGCCAAGGTTTGCGAAGCGTCGGAGATCACCTTCATCGGGCCCAAGCCCGAAGTCATCGAGATGATGGGCGAAAAGGATCGTGCGCGACGGGAGATGAAGTCGCGTGGTCTGCCCACCATTCCGGGCAGCGACGGCATTGTTGAGGGCGAGGAGCAGCTTTCGAAAGAAGCGGCCCGCGTCGGGTTTCCACTGATTTTGAAAGCGGCGGCGGGCGGCGGCGGACGCGGCATGCGCGTGGTCCGCACCAAGGACGAATTGCTCGCGGCGTACCAGACGGCGAGGAGCGAGGCGCAGCAGGCTTTTGGGACTCCCGACGTCTACATGGAGAAGTTCCTGGAGCACCCGCGGCACATCGAGATTCAGGTGCTGGGCGACCAGCACGGGAAAGTGATTCACCTGGGCGAACGTGAATGCACCATTCAGCGGCGCCACCAGAAGTTGGTGGAAGAATCGCCTTCTCCGGCTATGGATCAGAAGCGCCGCAAAGAACTGGGCACGAAAGTCGTCAAAGCCCTCGAAGCGATCGAATACACGAACGCGGGCACCGTGGAATTCTTGATGGACACGGACGGTTCGCTCTATTTTATCGAGATGAATACCCGCATCCAGGTGGAGCATCCAGTGACGGAATTTGTGACTGGCGTGGACCTGGTAAAATCGCAGATTCGCATCGCGGCCGGCGAAAAGATGGAAGACGCCGTCGGCGAGATGCATTTTACGGGGCATTCGATCGAGTGCCGGATCAATGCCGAGGATCCGGAGACGTTTGTGCCCTCCGCCGGCCGCATCACAACCTTTCAGGCTCCGGGCGGCACCGGTGTGCGCGTGGATTCCGCGGCGTATTCGGGCGCGGTGATTCCCCCGTACTACGATTCGTTGGTAGCCAAGCTGATTGTGAAGGGGCGCGACCGCGCGGAAGCCATTGGAAGAATGAAACGGGCGCTTGAGATGTTCGTGATCGAGGGAATCAAGACGTCGATCCCGCTGCAGCGGCGGATTTTGGCCCACCCTGATTTTGAAGCCGGGAAGTTCGATACCCACTTCATCGAAAAAATTCTCGGTACCAACGGAAAATAGCGTTTCATGCGCCTTGTTCTGCCCAGGCTGTATGTGATATTAGACGCAGGAATGTTGACGGAACCAGTCGGGATTACAGCTCAAAAATTGATGGATGCGGGAGTGAAGCTGCTGCAATACCGCGCAAAACACGCGACGGCGCGGGAGCTTTGGAATGAGACGCGAACGATCGCGGAATTGGCGCACAAGGTGAACTGCACTTTCATCGTGAACGACCGAGCGGACGTGGCGTATCTTGCGGGCGCGGACGGCGTCCACGTCGGCCAGGATGATCTCGATCCGGAGCAGGCGCGCGCGGTTATCGGGCCAGGCCGCTGGGTTGGCGTTTCGACGCATAACCTTGAACAATTCCGGAAGGCGGCGGCCAGTTCGGCGGATTATATTGCCGTGGGGCCTATTTTTCAGACCAGCAGCAAAGCGAATCCCGACCCCGTGGTTGGCAAGGAACTCTTGCGACAGATTCGTGGGTTGACGGGAAAGCCTATTGTAGCGATCGGGGGCATCACGCTGGAGCGCGCTGCGGAAGTGATCGCAGCTGGAGCGGATTCTGTGGCAGTCATCAGTGACATATTGAAGGCGAAGGACCCGGCTGGAACTGCCCGGGAGTTTATCCGACGACTGGATGCCGCGAAGCCCGCGGCGTCCCACTGAGGAATCAGACGCATGGCCGACGCGACTAGCGCGACAACAACGGGTACGGGGGCGGGCAAGGGCGAGCACCAGTTTGTAAAGGCTATTGGGCTCTACGACGCGACGATGATCGTTGTCGGCTCGATGATAGGATCGGGCATTTTTATCGTGGCTGCTGATATTTCGCGGCAGACGGGTTCCGCCGGCGGGTTGCTGCTGACCTGGATCTTGACCGGCTGCCTGACGATTGCGGCCGCGCTGGCGTATGGGGAACTGGCGGCGATGTTTCCGCACGCGGGCGGGCAATACGTCTATTTACGGGAAGCGTTCTCGCCGCTATGGGGATTTTTGTATGGCTGGACGCTGTTTCTGGTGATCCAGACGGGCACGATCGCAGCCGTGGCGATTGGATTTGCGCGCTACCTGGGCGTGTTGTTTCCCGCGATTTCCCCGAAGACTTGGATCATTCCTCCGATTAATTTTTCCTCTAAATTTGCCATCAGTCTCTCCGTGCAGCAGCTCGTCGGCGTGTTGATGATTATTTTCCTCACCTACCTGAACACACGTGGGGTCAAACTCGGCAAGTGGATTCAGAATATTTTCACTTCCGCAAAGATGCTGGCACTGCTGGGGCTGATTCTGATTTGCGTGTTCGTGGGGCGAAACGCTTCCGCAATTGCGGACAATTTTTCGCACCTGTGGGCGATTCGAGGAGCACAGACGATCGAACCTGGCGTCGGTTTTCTACGCAGCCTGCTGCCAACGGTGACGGCGGGAAGCGGCTGGTTCGGACTGATGCTGGCGCTGGCGGTCGCGCAGGTCGGCTCGCTCTTCTCCGCGGACGCGTGGAACAACATAGGTTTTACCGCGGCGGAAGTGAAAAATCCCAAGCGCGACGTTGCGCTCGCGATGGTGTTTGGTACTGTCATCGTAATCACGCTCTATTGCTTGGCGAACCTGGCCTACTTGTGCGCGCTCCCTCTGGCGCAAATCCAGAGTGCGCCGGATGATCGCGTGGCGACGGCGGCGCTTTCCGCGGTATTTGGTGCCAAGGGCGCGTTGATCATGGCATGCGCCATCATCATTTCCACGTTTGGGTGCAACAACGGACTGATTCTGGCCGGTTCGCGGGTCGCCTACGCAATGGCCAAGGACGGCTTGTTTTTCCGCGCGACGGGCAAGCTGAATGCCAAGGGCGTGCCCGGCGTGGCGCTCGTTTACCAGGGAATCTGGATCGTGATTTTGATTCTACTAAGAACGCGCAAGCCGGACGGATCCTATGGGAATCTGTACAGTAACCTGCTCGACTACGTGGTCTTTGCCGCGCTGCTTTTTTATGTGCTGACGATTGTGGGAATTTTCGTGCTGCGCATCCGCCGGCCCGATGCCGAAAGGCCGTACAAAGCATTCGGGTATCCGCTGCTGCCGCTATTGTATATAGTGGCTGCCAGCGGAATCATGGTTGTGCTGCTGCTTTATGAAACGCAGACCGCGGGCATGGGCATGGTGATCGTGCTTCTGGGTCTGCCGGTGTATTGGGTGTGGGCGCGGCTGAAGCGGTCAAGGCAGGGCGCCGAGTAGCCGGAGAATTTCAAAGAATTAACCTGAGAAGGAGGAGTTGCATGGGCAACCCCCTGTTCGCAACGAAGTCGATTGACTCGCTGTTGAAGGAAGCTGGGGACACCGGGGAGCACAGCCTTAAAAGAGCGCTCGGCCCGGTGAATCTGGTGACCCTGGGCATCGGGGCGATCATCGGTGCAGGCATCTTCGTGCTCACCGGATCTGCGGCATCGCTTTATGCCGGCCCGGCGATCATGCTCTCGTACGTCCTGGCTGGGATCGGTTGCGTATTCGCAGGTCTTTGTTACGCCGAATTCGCTTCGATGATTCCCATTGCCGGATCCGCATATACGTACGGTTACGCCACCCTGGGCGAACTAGTTGCATGGATCATCGGCTGGGACTTGATCCTGGAATACGCCTTCGGCGCGGCCACCGTCGCCAGCGGTTGGAGCAGCACACTGGTGGCATTTCTGCAGGACTATGGGATCAGCCTGCCGCCGCAGATCTGCGACGTACCTGGAGCGAAATGGGTCTTGTATGAGGGCCGTTGGTCGCCCGAAGGTGCGGTAAGCCTCAGTGCGGACCAACTTGCCGGACTGCCTCACGCCACGTGTGCGTTTAACCTGGTGGCCTTTCTGGCGATTCTCGGGGTCACGGCGATCTTGATCATCGGCATCAAGGAGTCGGCGAACTTTAATAGCGTCATTGTCTTCGTGAAGCTGGCCGCTGTCCTGACGTTTATCGCTGTGGCGCTTCCTTTCGTTCTGAAGCATCCAGCCATCGCGCATGAGAATTGGAAAGTTTTCCTGCCGCCGAACACCGGAAGCTTTGGTTCGTTTGGATGGTCGGGGGTGATGCGCGGCGCGAGCGTGGTGTTCTTTGCTTATATCGGATTCGATGCCGTTTCCACAGCGGCGCAAGAGGCCAAAAATCCGCAGAAGGACATGCCGGTCGGCCTGCTCGGTTCACTGATCGTTTGCACCATTCTTTACATCATCGTCTCTGGGCTGCTGACGGCGACCGTCCACTATTCGCATTTGAACATCGGTGCGCCGGTGTCGTTGGCCATTCGCCAGACGGGCGTGAAGTGGGGAAGTTACGTGATCAATGCCGGAGCGCTGGCCGGATTAAGCACAGTTATGCTGGTGATGTTGCTGGGCCAATCACGCGTGTTTTATTCGATGGCTCACGACGGGCTGTTGTGGAAGTGGGCGGGCGACATTCATCCGCGTTTTCGCACGCCGTGGAAGTCAACCGCGATTGTTGGTTTCC
Organism: Vulcanimicrobiaceae bacterium; assembly: GCA_035484435.1. Taxonomy (GTDB): domain Bacteria; phylum Acidobacteriota; class Terriglobia; order Acidiferrales; family UBA7541; genus Acidiferrum. The sequence goes on from DATHOY010000021.1 coordinate 14,445, forward strand.
TGGTCGCCATCGTGGGTTCGCTGGTGCCCATCGGTACGCTGGGCCAGCTGGTCAGCATCGGCACTTTGTTTGCCTTCGTCATCGTGTGTGCGGGTGTCTGGGTGCTGCGAGTGCGGCGGCCGGAACTGCAACGACCGTTCAGGACGCCGTGGGTCCCGTTTGTTCCCATCATGGGGATTCTTATTTCCCTGGCGTTGATCGCCAGTCTGAATGCGCTGACGATCGTGCGGCTCTTCGTCTGGCTGGGAATAGGACTGGTAGTCTATTTCACCTACAGCGTGAAGCACAGCAAGGTGCGCAACCCACAGGCCTGATCCCTTGCATGGGATTTTTGGTTACTGTGCATCACCCGCCCGGTGTTCACTAAAAAACTAGCCGATCGGGCCTCGTCCTAAGGCGGCGAATCGGGTAAAGTGTTTTTTCTGAATCTTCAGCCATGAGCGGACCGGAAACCCACCAGACACCTTTTTGGAAAAGCCTGTCGAAACTCGACTGGCTTGCCGTCGTTGTTTGTATCGCAGGCCTTGCGGCGACTGTGAATCCTCTCAGCACCTTACCGGGCACAGGACTGGTGCGGCTGTTTGGCGTGCTGGCGGCGGCGTATGTGCTGTACCGGTTCTGGAGCCGGTGGCGCGCGGAGCTGCTCTGGAGTCTGCGCAACCGGCTGATACTCGGCTATCTCTTTCTGGCAGTGGTGCCGGTTGTCCTGCTCCTCCTTCTCGCCAGCATGCTGGGACAGATTCTGTATTCGCAACTGGCCGCGTATCTTCTCTATCACGACATCGAAGACCGCATCGGGATGATGGCGGATGCGTCCGCGGGGCTCGTGGCCGCGGAGGCAGCGCTGCCCGCGTCACTCCCGGCGTCGGCCAGGGAGGAGATTCTCACGAAGCAGGCAAAGCTTTCCATCGGCAGACAGCTGCCGGACGTCCGTGTGAACTTTGAAGTGGATCCGGAGTTTTTCAAGAGTGTAGCGAGACCGGCGGCCCGGTCGTTTTCGGGATTGATACAGAACGGAAATCAGCTGCGGCTTGTGGGGATGAAAGAACTGGAGAGCGCCGGAGAGAAACGCATTGTCGAAGTGAGTGCGCCGTTGAATACGGAGATTCTGGAAAACGTAGCGCCGGACCTGGGTCCGATCGACATCACTCTGGCGCAGACCGTCGAATCGGATTCTGCCGGGAAATCCGTGCGAATTGGAACGAAGGACTACATGGCTGTGGGTCACATCCTGACCCGCAAACGAGAGCTGCTGCCGCCGGAGACCTGGCCGGACCCGGTGGTGGAAGGCTTTTCCAAACTGGAAGCGGTGTACATTTTATCCGGGGGCGGCGTAGAGCGAGCGCATCCCGTGTTCGCGTTTTACAAGGCGCGCCGCTCGCAGTTGAATCACCGGATTTTCGCCTCCGTCGGCGAATTCAGCGGCGCACGGGTTTTTCAGATTCAACTGCTAGCCGTGGCTTTCCTGGTGATTGAACTCGCAGCATTGATCATCGGAATCGTCCTGGCCAAGGCCATCACGGGGACGATCGCGGAACTCTATCGCGCGACGCAGTTTGTCCGGGAAGGGAATTTCTCGCATCGTGTGACGGTGGAGCGCAAGGACCAGCTGGGTGTACTGGGCGAGTCGTTCAATCTGATGACCGGCTCGATCAGTCGATTGATCGACGAACAGAAACAATTGCAGCGGCTGGAGAATGAGATTTCCATCGCGCGCGAGGTGCAGGATCAGTTGTTCCCGCGCGGCTTACCGAAGGTGGAAGGGCTGGAGATCGAGGCGATCTGCAAGGCGGCGCGGTCCGTCAGCGGCGATTACTACGACTTCATCCAACTGGACCCGACGCACGTGGCAATCGCGCTGGGCGATATTTCCGGGAAGGGAATTTCCGCCGCTCTTTTGATGGCCAGTCTGCAGGCGGCGCTGCGCAGCCAACTGCTTACACCGGGCAGCGAACAGCTGAGCACCGCGGAACTGGTTGGCCGACTGAACAAGCACCTGGTGCGAAACACCGGTGAGGACCGATTCGCAACGTTTCTCGTGGCCGTATACGACATGGAATCGCGCAAGCTGCGCTATACGAATGCGGGGCATCTGCCGGGATTCTGCCTTTCCGATGGAAAGTCGATGCATCTGGACGTGGGCGGCATGGTGTTGGGTATCGTGGACGACTATCCTTACGAGGAAGGCGTGGTGGAAGTGCCACGGGACGCGGTGTTCATCGCCTACAGCGACGGTTTGGTGGAACCGGAGAATGCCTACGGCGAAGAGTTTGGAGTTTCGCGGCTGGAGGCGGCGGCACAGCGCGTGAGGCAGGGCGATCCGAAGCGCATTGCAACCGCGCTGATGACCGCGGCGGAGGAATGGTCCGGCAGCCCGGAGCAGGCCGATGATATGACCGTGATTGTGGCGAAGCTGAAGTAGAATGTGGACGGAACAGTGTGCGAGCGTTTTAGGGTAGGTCGAAGTCGACGAGGAGAAGAATGGCGCTGCGAAACCGGGTTGCGTTGGTGACAGGAGGAAGCCGGGGAATTGGCCGGGGAATCGCGTTGCGTCTGGCGCAGGAGGGCGCGCGCATCGCATTCGCTTATCGCGTGAACAAGGCTGCGGCGCAGGCGGCTCTGCGGCGCATGCAGGCACTGGGAGCGGATTGCGTGGCCGTGGAAACGGACATCACGGAGCCGGGGCGCGCGGAGCAACTGGTAAAGACGGTGGCCGA